>CAZCLF010000004.1:0-11106 GCA_964499485.1 uncultured Rhodocyclaceae bacterium
TGCTCTTGCAGGTACTTGCGGGCGCGCGGGTCGGCCAGGCTAAGGCGGTTTTCGTTGATCAGCATTGTTTGTTGCTTGAGCCATTGCGCCCACGCTTCTTTGGAGACGTTTTCCCACAGCTTTTTGCCGAGTTCGCCGGGCATGGGTGGGAAGTCGAGACCTTCGGCTTCGCGGCCGAGTTTGATGCAATTAACGTTACGTGACATGACGTGTCCTTATAGATGCGGCAGGGGAATGCCCGGATTTTAGCAGCCCGGGCTGGCCATTACAGTGTCTTGATCAAGACCTTGGAACGGCGCTGATAGTTGTAGAGCTCGCGCCGCTGGGAGGGCAGTGACTCCAAGCCTTCTTCGGCAAAGCCGCGCTCGGTGAACCACTGCGCGGTACGCGTGGTGAGCAGGAACAGGCGCTTCAGCTTGAGCTTCTTCGCCGTGGTTTCAATGTGTTTGCGCAGCAGATCGCCGTAGCCAAGCCGTTGGTATTCGGGCATCACCACCAGGCAGGCCATTTCACCCATCTTATCCTTGGTGAAAGGATAGAGTGCGGCGCAGCCGACGATCACACCGTCGTGATCGAGCAGCGAGAAGCGGGTGATTTCCATCTCCAGCCGTTCGCGGCCACGCTTGACCAGTGTGCCATCAGCTTCGAGCGGGGCAATCAGAGCAACGACAGAGCCGACATCGTCAATCGTGGCTTCACGGATACTGGCGAGGGGGGCCTGTGTAATGACCGTGCCGACACCGTCGCGCGTGAAGAACTCCATCAACATGGCGCCATCAACGGTGCGGTCGAGGAAGTGCACGCGGCCTACGCCATTGCGGCAGGCGCGCACGGCACCGGGCAGGACGCGAGCGACTTCAGGGGCTTGTTGGACCTTGCTGTTGGCCGCATCTTCGATTGTGATGGCTTCCACCAGCTTGCCCTTACGGTCGGTGATACCGGGGGCATCGCACAGATAGATGAGCTTGTCGGCTTTGAGTGAGGTAGCCACGGCTTCAGCGACTTCTTCCCAAGCGAGATTGAATACTTCGCCTGAGGGCGAGGTGCCGATCGGCGAGATCAGCACAACGTTTTCCTGATCGAGGTCGGCCTGAATTTCCTCGGCAAGTACTTTGCGGATCGCTCCGGTGTAGTGGTAGTCGACGCCATCGACCACGCCGACAGGCTTGGCTGTGATGAAATTGCCACCGGTCAAGCGCATATAGGCACCGGCCATGGGTGTGTGCGGCAGGCCTTGCGACAGCAAGGCTTCCAGATCAATACGTGTGACACCAACAGCGCGCTTTACGCACTCTAGCGTTTCAGCATCGGTCACGCGCAAACCATTGTGGAAGCGCGGCGTTAGACCGCGATGCTTCATTTCAGCATCAATCTGTGGCCGTGTGCCATGCACGAGAACGAGCTTGATGCCCATGCTCTCAAGCAGGTTGATGTCCTGCGCCAGTGCTTGGGCGCGCAGACCGCCATCGTCGCCTTGAAGCACTTCGCCGCCAAAGGCGATCACGAAGGTGCGGCCGCGAAAGGCATGAATATACGGCGCAGCCTGGCGGACCCAAGCAACCAGACGGGCGTCGTCTGCGCTCTGGATGCGTGTCGTCGGTGCGGTCGTACTGGCCTTGCTCATGTGATATTCCCCTGTGTGGATTGGGCAATCTTATCAGGCTGCGGCCCTCATCCCATCAGGATGTGAGACGGACTCGCCCTCTAATTTGGAAGGAAACAACGCGGTAGCAGGACCATCACGCTGTTAGAGTGCCTCCTCGATGCGCTCGCACAAGGTCTTCAAGACCGTGATGCGCGCATGGCGCTTGTCATTCGCGGCGATCAGCTTCCACGGAGCGAGGTCAGTGCTGGTACGATCGACCATGTCACACACGGCCGCTTCGTACAGCGGCCAGCGCTCGCGATTTCGCCAGTCCTCAGGTGTGATCTTGAAGCGTTTGAAGCGGGTGGCTTCGCGTTCCTTGAAGCGACGCAACTGCTCATCAGCCGATACTGACAGCCAGAACTTGCTGATGATGGCGCCGTTGGCATGTAACTGCGCCTCGAAGTCGTTGATCTCGCCATAGGCGCGTTGCCAATCGGCTTCGGTGCAAAAGCCTTCGACACGCTCCACCAGCACTCGGCCATACCAGGAACGGTCAAAAATCGCGAACTGCCCATGCCCCGGAATGTGTCGCCAGAAACGCCACAGATAAGGCTGTGCGCGTTCGTCTTCGGTCGGTGCGGCCACTGGAATTGTCTTGTAGTGACGCGCATCGAGTGCTGCCGTCACACGACGGATGGCGCCCCCTTTACCTGCGGCATCCATGCCCTCAAACACCAGCACTGCAGAACGGTCACGGAACTTGGGATGGCGTGAGAGCAGATTCAATTGACCTTGCCACTTCTCCAGCTCACGCTCGTACTTGCTGCTCGTGAGGGTTTGGCTCATATCCAGACTGTTGAGCAGGTTGCGGCCATCGAGTGCAGGTAGGCTAGGCACAGGATTGGCTTTAGCTGGTGCGGCGGCCTTTTTCGCTGTGCGCCGCTGTGCCGCCAGCTGCTTTTTCATGACCGACAACAGGTGCTCGCCGACCGACAGTGCGCGGTAGTTATCATCACTGCCATCAACCACATGCCATGGCGCATCACCTGTGCTCGTTTCGCGCAGCACATGTTCCGCTACGCCGACAAACGTGTCGTAGCGTTTGTAGAGTTTCCAGTCATGTTTGGTCACGCGCCAAGCAGTTTGCGGGTTGGCTTCCAGCCGACTGAGACGTTTTTTCTGGCCTTGCTTGGAGAGGTGGAACCAGTACTTCACCAGTACCACGCCCTCGCTCGCGAGCATGTGCTCGAAGTGATGAATCTCATCCAATCGCTCGGCCAAGGCCGCTTTTTTGCCACCCCCACTTGCCTGCGCAACGATGGGATCGGTGTACCAATTGCCGAACATGATGCCGATCTTGCCTTTGGGTGGCAGCGCCCGCCAGAAGCGCCACATGCGCGGGCGTTGCTTCTCTTCATCGCTTGGCGGCGGAAAAGCGTGGGTTTCGATATGCCGCGGGTCCATCCACTCATTGAGCAGATGCACGGTCTCGCCTTTGCCTGCGCCATCCAGCCCATTGATCAGGATCAGGATGGGGAAGGCAGCGGCTTCCTTGATGGCGTACTGCACATCGAGTAACTCAGCGCGCAACTTGGTAACGCGCTTGGCGTAGCTTGCATCATCAATCGTGTGGCCGAGTTCAGCCGATTCGAACAAGCTCATTACGCGTCTCCTAAACGTCGCCCCACAACGCCATCATTGCGGCAAGTGCCGCCAAGCCCGCTGTTTCAGTACGCAACACGCGCGGTCCGAGCAGCAAGGGGGCGAAGCCCGCCCGCCGTGCTGCGGCTTCCTCACTCTCATCAAAACCGCCTTCCGGGCCGATCAACAAGGTCACAGCAGCTGTGGGGGGTGACATCTCACGTAGCCGCTGGCCACCGGTCGGTGCGAGCAGAAAGCGTAGTTCATCAGCCGTGGGAGGTGTGGCGAGATAATTCGGCAACTCTAACAATGGCAAAACCTGTGGCACCACATTGCGGCCGCTTTGTTCGCAGGCGGACACTGCAACTTCCTGCCAGTGGGTGTTGCGCTTCACTGCGCGCTCGCCACTCAGCTTGACCACGCTGCGCTTGGCTGCGACAGGCTGAATGGCATGTACGCCAAGTTCAACCGCTTTCTGTATCACCCAATCCATCTTGTCGCCGCCCGGCAACGATTGCACCAGGGTGACTTTCAAGCTGGGCTCGGCAATGCCGCTGCCAGTCGATTGAATCGCGACGCTGACAGTGCGTCCAACATCCGCCAGTGTGCCTAGCCATTCGCTGCCATTGCCATCGAACAACGTAACAGCATCGCCGCTGCGCAAACGTAAAACGCGGGCGGCGTGGTGAGCCGCCTGCTCGGTGAGCATGACGGTAGTGCCGGGGGCCGCTACCAGAGCGGGGGCGTAGAAGCGAGGTATCATGCGGCGATTATAGGGGAACCCCCGCTCTCTCTGCCCCAGCATGCTTGATATGCCGACCCTGAGTTTCATCGGGTGCGGAAAGTTAGGCCGTAGCCTCGGCCACCTTTTCCACCGTCAAGCCGTTTTCTCCCTACATCAGATTCTGACGCGCCATGCGGCGTCTGCTGATGACGCTGTTCGCTTCATGGGTGATGGGCGCGCGATCACAAACCCGAATGACCTGAAACCGGCGGATGTGTTCGTACTTGCGATCCCCGATGCGGCACTGGCCGAGGCCGCGCTTGCTTTGTCTCGTTCAGGCGTGCTGAACGAGCGAACGATTGTTTTCCATTGCAGTGGGGCTTACTCCTCTGTCTTGCTTGCGCCTTGCGCCGAGCAGGGTGCACTGATTGCCAGCGTGCATCCGTTGTTGTCGTTTGCAGAACCTGCGCACGTGGTACGGGAGTTTCACTGCCATTGCACCATTGAAGGTCATCCTGCAGCGGTGTCCATGCTGAGCTTGGTCTTTTCGCGTATCGGTGGGAAGGTCATCACGATCCCAACAGTGTCGAAGCTGCGTTACCACGCCGCAGCGGTGATCGCTTCAAACTACCTGGTTACGCTGACCGAGCAGGCCTTGCAGGTCATGGAAAGTGCGGGACTAACGCGTGATCAAGGGCGCGAACTATTGTTACCCTTGATGCAACAGACCTTGGGTAATCTTCATCAGATGGAGCCGAGCGAGGCACTCACCGGCCCCGTAGCCAGAGGGGATTGGGCGTTGGTTCAAGCGCAACAACACACACTGGATGAGGTTTCCCCTCGTTTGGGCGATTTTTATAGGACGTTAGCCAAGTCCACGGCGACGCTGGCCGGCAAGACTTACCCTGTTGAGGACGATAACCGTGGTTAGCACACCAACCCCCGTCTGCGATTTTGGCTGGCCTGCGCCGGCCTTCGACTTGCCAGGCACCGACGGTAAGCGCCATTCACTCGATAGCACGCGCGGCGACAAGGGGCTGCTGGTGATGTTTATCTGTAACCACTGCCCTTACGTCAAGGCCATCCTCGATCGCATCGTGCGTGATGCGAGAGAACTCAAGCTACTGGGCATCAACTGTATTGCCATCATGAGCAATGATCCGAGTGAGTACCCGGAAGACAGCTGGGACCACATGGTGCGCCTTGCTCGTGAGATGGAATTTCCGTTTCCCTATGTGCTGGACGAAACGCAGGCGGTTGCCAAGGCGTATGGCGCTGTGTGTACCCCGGATTTTTTCGGTTTCAACAGTCAGTTGGCGTTGCAATACCGCGGCCGGCTGGACGCTTCGCGCAAGGAGGCTGCCCCCGCTGATTCAACACGCGAGCTATTTCTCGCCATGACCCAGGTCGCACAAAGCGGCCGGGGGCCACTCGATCAGACCCCCAGCATCGGGTGTTCGATCAAGTGGACGAGTGAGGCTTAAGCAGCAGGTTTCGGGGCAGGTGGAGTAACTGGAGCGGCAGGGCGGGCCACGGCCACAGAGCCGCGCGCACCAGTGGCGGGGTCTTCGACCACGCAGAAGCTGACTTCGGCAAAGATCGCTTCGCCTGCTTTGTTGATGGCCTTGGTGCGCATGGCCTTGCCGCCGTGCTTGGTGGTGCCCGCAGCGATGGCCGCGTGATAGCCGCGCCAGTGGGGTTCGCGTAAGCGTTCCGGCACGATGATGTCCAGACTTTGGCCCACCGCCTCTGCGGTGCTAAAGCCGAACATCAGCTCGGAGGCATGATTCCAAACGCGAATAATGCCCTCAGCATCGGCATAGATAACCGAGTCGGTCATCTGTTCAATCATTGCTTGATAGGGAGCGGCGTGGTCCGGCATAGGGTTCTCCTCACAGAAGGCTTGTATTGTGACATTTTTAGCGCATGATTAAATCGGCTGTTGCGCGTAAAAATAACTTCAAAAATCATTGCGCTAGCCACAGATAGGGGTTTTCGCCGATAATTTAGGGCTGCCTCTCCATCTTTCTTGCTGCCGTCTCCGGGAACCCTCCATGTCATCCGCCAACGCCGTACCTGCTTCCGTATTCAATCCCATTACTGGCGCCATCCGCGCACTCGCGATGGATGCCGTACAGAAGGCCAACTCCGGCCACCCCGGTGCACCCATGGGCATGGCGGAAATCGCCGAAGTGTTATGGCGCAGAAACCTCAAGCACAACCCGAGCAACCCACACTGGGCCGACCGTGATCGCTTTGTGCTTTCCAATGGTCACGGTTCCATGCTGCTGTATGCGCTGTTGCATCTGACTGGCTACGACCTGAGCATTGATGACCTGAAAAACTTCCGTCAGCTGCACAGCAAGACGCCGGGCCACCCTGAATATGGCTATGCGCCCGGTATTGAAACTACCACCGGCCCGCTGGGGCAGGGTATTACGAATGCGGTGGGTTTTGCACTCGCAGAAAAGTTGCTGGCGGCCGAATTCAACCAGCCTGGTCACAGCATTGTTGATCACCACACCTATGCTTTCCTCGGCGATGGCTGCCTGATGGAAGGCATTTCGCATGAAGCTTGCTCGCTGGCGGGCACGCTGGGGCTGGGCAAGTTGATCGCGTTCTACGACGACAATGGCATCTCCATCGATGGCCACGTCGAAGGCTGGTTCACCGACGACACCCCGAAGCGTTTTGAAGCCTACGGCTGGCACGTTGTCCCGAACGTGAATGGCCATGATGCTGCAGCCATCGAAGCTGCCCTCAAGGCGGCACAAGCCGTGACCGATAAGCCGTCCTTGATTTGCTGCAAGACGGTGATTGGTCTCGGTTCGCCCAACAAGGCCGGTGGGCACGATGTTCATGGCGCACCACTGGGCGCCGCCGAAATCGAAGCCGCACGCGCTTACATTGGTTGGAACCATCCACCGTTTGAAATCCCTGCTGATGTCTATGCCGCTTGGGATGCTAAGGCTAAGGGCGCTGCCGCCGAAGCTGAGTGGAACAAGAAGTTCGACGCCTACAGCACTGCGCATCCGCAACTCGCTGCCGAATTCAAGCGCCGCATGGCGGGCGACCTGCCGGCGGATTGGCAGAAGAACGTTGATGCTGCGATTGCCAAGGTTGCCGAAAAGGCCGAGACCATCGCGACGCGTAAGGCTTCGCAAAACAGTATCGAAGCGTTGGCACCGAACCTGCCCGAGTTGCTCGGCGGCTCGGCTGACCTTGCTGGTTCGAATCTGACCCTGTGGTCGGGTTCCAAGTCGGTGAGCAAGACCGCTGCAGGGAACTATATTCACTATGGCGTACGCGAGTTCGGCATGGTGGCCATCGCCAATGGTGTTGCCTTGCATGGCGGCCTGATTCCCTACACCGCCACCTTCCTGATGTTCTCGGAATATGCACGCAATGCGCTGCGAATGGCGGCGTTGATGAAGCTGCGTCAGATCTGTGTATTCACCCACGACTCGATTGGTCTCGGCGAAGACGGTCCAACGCACCAGCCCGTCGAACAAACCGCTACCCTGCGCTTGCTGCCGAACATGGATGTGTGGCGTCCGGCCGACACCATGGAAACACTTGTGGGCTGGGCGTATGCGATTGAGCGCAAGGACGGACCGTCGTCACTCTGTTTGTCGCGCCAGAACCTGCCTTACACCGTACGCAGTGCCGAGCAAGTGGCCGCGATTCGCAAGGGGGGGTATGTGCTGAGCGATGCGGCAAACCCTAAGGCTGTGATCATTGCGACCGGCTCCGAAGTCGAACTGGCGCTCAAGGGACAAGCCAAGCTCGCGGAAGAAGGGATTGCCGTACGCGTGGTCTCGATGCCGTCGACCAATGTGTTCGACCGCCAAGACAAGGCATGGAAGGACAGCGTGCTACCACGCGGTGTTGTGCGTATCGCGATTGAAGCCGGTGTGACGGATGGCTGGCATAAGTATGTTGGTCTTGAAGGCACCGTGATTGGTCTCGATCGTTTTGGTGAGTCCGCTCCAGCCGGCCAGTTGTTCAAGGAATTCGGCTTCACCGTCGACAATGTTGTCGCCACGGTTAAGTCTGTACTGTAATTTTGCGGAGACGTTAGAACATGACTATCAAAGTCGGGATCAATGGTTTCGGTCGTATCGGTCGCATGGCGTTTCGCGCCATTGCCAACGAGGCTGAGTTTTCGGATATCGAAGTGGTTGGCATCAATGATCTGCTGGATCCGGATTACCTTGCTTACATGCTCAAGTACGACTCTGTGCATGGTCGCTTGACCGATGATATTTCCGTTGTCGATGGCAATCTGGTGTTCAACGGCCGCTCGATCCGTCTGAGCGCTGAAAAAGACCCGGCTAACCTCAAGTGGGGTGAAATCGATGCCGACATCGTGATCGAATCAACCGGCTTGTTCCTGACCGAAGAGACGTGCCAGAAGCACATTGCTGCAGGTGCCAAGAAGGTGGTGCAATCAGCGCCATCGAAGGATGACACCCCGATGTTTGTGTTCGGCGTGAATCACGCCGACTACGCAGGTCAGAGCATCGTCTCCGCCGCCTCCTGCACGACCAACTGCCTGGCACCGGTTGCTAAGGTGCTGCACGACAACTTCGGCATCAAGCGCGGCCTGATGAGCACCGTGCACGCTGCTACTGCGTCGCAGAAGACCGTAGATGGTCCATCTTCCAAGGACTGGCGCGGTGGTCGCGGCATTCTGGAAAACATCATTCCGTCATCGACCGGCGCAGCCAAGGCCGTGGGCAAGGTCATTCCGTCGCTGAACAAGAAGCTGACCGGCATGTCTTTCCGTGTACCAACTTCGGACGTGTCGGTGGTTGATCTGACCGTCGAGTTGGAAAAGGGTGCATCGTACGAGACCATTTGTCAGACCATCAAGGCTGCTTCCGAAGGTGCACTCAAGGGCGTGCTGGGTTACACCAGCGATGCCGTGGTTGCGACTGATTTCCGTGGCTGTCCGCTGCCGTCGATTTTCGATGCTACCGCTGGCATTGCCCTAGATGACACCTTCGTCAAGCTGGTGATCTGGTACGACAACGAATACGGCTACACCTGCAACATGCTGCGCTTCGTACAGCACGTTGCTAAGTAAGTGCATATCAGCATGAGCTTCAAAAAACTCACCGATCTGGACGTTCGCGGCAAGCGCGTTTTTATTCGCGCTGATCTGAATGTGCCGCAGGACGAACAAGGCGCTATCACCGACGACACGCGTATCCGTGCTGCTCTGCCTGGCATCCGCTATGCCCTCGACAAGGGCGCTGCGGTGATGGTCACCTCGCATCTCGGGCGTCCAACCGAAGGCGAACTGCGTAGCGAAGATAGCCTTGCACCGATTGCTGCCCGCATGAGCGAATTGCTCGGCCGCCCCGTCCTTCTTGCTCAAGATTGGGTGAATGGTGTTGCCGTCGCCGTAGGCGAAGTCGTGCTGCTGGAAAACTGCCGTGTGAACAAAGGTGAGAAAAAGTGCGACGACGCACTGTCACAGCAGCTAGCGTCGCTGTGCGATGTGTGGGTGCATGATGCCTTTGGTACGGCTCACCGTGCCGAGGCCACCACGTACGGCATGGGCAAGTATGCCAAGGTCGCGTGTGCGGGCCCCTGCGTGGCAGATGAGCTTGAAGCGCTGACAAAGGCGCTTGCAGCGCCAGCCCGTCCGCTAACCGCGATTGTTGCCGGTTCCAAAGTATCGACTAAGCTGACCGTGCTGGAGTCGCTGGCCGACAAAGTCGATCAGCTCATCGTCGGTGGCGGTATTGCGAATACCTTCTTGCTGGCCGCAGGCTACAAGATCGGCAAGTCGTTGGCTGAAGCGGATCTGGTGGATGCCGCTAAGCGCATCATGGACAAGGTCAGCGTACCCTTGCCGACTGATGTGGTGGTGGCCAAGGAGTTTTCTGCAAGTGCCGTTGCCACCGTCAAGAAAATCGAAGATGTGGCTGACGATGACATGATTCTGGATGTCGGCCCTGAAACAGCGCGTGTGCTCGCCCGCATCGTGGCAGAAGCCGGCACCATTGTTTGGAATGGCCCGCTTGGCGTATTTGAGTTCGACGCCTTTGCCAACGGTACACGTACACTGGCCGAAGCGATTGCTGCGTCCCCAGCGTTCTCGCTGGCCGGCGGTGGCGATACGATCGCCGCCATTCACAAGTTCCACACGCACGTTAGCTACATCTCGACGGCTGGCGGCGCCTTCCTCGAGTTCCTTGAGGGGAAGACGCTGCCAGCCGTAGAAATCCTTGCGCAACGCGCGAACGACTGATCATAAAAACTATTTAGAGGATCGCACCATGCCACTCGTATCCATGCGCCAACTGCTCGACCATGCGGCTGAAAACACCTATGGTCTGCCTGCCTTCAACGTCAATAACATGGAGCAAGTCTGGGCCATCATGGAGGCCGCCAGCAAGGTTGATGCGCCCGTGATCATGCAAGCCTCTGCCGGGGCGCGTAAGTACGCCGGCGAAGCTTTCCTGCGTCACCAAATTCTGGCTGCCCTCGAAGCCTATCCGCATATTCCTGTTGTCATGCACCAAGATCATGGCCAATCGCCAGCGGTCTGTATGGCAGCGATCCGCTCCGGCTTTTCCTCGGTAATGATGGATGGCTCGCTGGAGGCTGATGGCAAGACCACAGCTTCCTACGAATACAACGTCGAAGTGTCCAAAGAGGTCGTTAAATTTGCCCACTCCATTGGCGTCTCGGTCGAGGCCGAACTGGGCGTGCTCGGTTCGCTCGAAACCATGATGGGCGATAAGGAGGACGGTCACGGCGCCGAAGGCACGATGACGCGTGAGCAACTGCTGACTGATCCAGATCAGGCCGCAGACTTCGTCAAGCAAACCAACTGTGATGCACTGGCGATTGCCATTGGTACCTCGCACGGCGCCTACAAATTCACCAAGAAGCCGACCGGCGATATCTTGGCGATTGATCGCATCAAGGAAATCCACGCACGCATTCCGAACACCCACCTTGTGATGCACGGCTCCTCGTCGGTACCGCAAGAGCTGCTCGCTGAAATTCGCGAGTTTGGTGGCGACATGAAGGAAACCTACGGCGTGCCCGTCGAAGAGATCGTGCTTGGCATCAAGCATGGTGTGCGTAAGGTAAATATCGATACTGATATTCGTCTCGCCATGACCGGTGCTGT
>CAZCLF010000004.1:11206-114426 GCA_964499485.1 uncultured Rhodocyclaceae bacterium
GTGTGCGTAAGGTAAATATCGATACTGATATTCGTCTCGCCATGACCGGTGCTGTACGTCGCTATCTGGCAGAGAACCCATCCAAGTTCGATCCGCGCGACTTCCTCAAACCGGCGCGTGAAGCCGCCATGAAGATCTGTCTAGCCCGTTATGAAGCCTTCGGTTGTGCCGGTCAAGCCAGCAAGATCAAGGTGCTGACGCTAGAGCAGATGGCTGAACGTTACAAGAAGGGTGAGCTGAATCAGGTTGTGAACTGATCCAGCCCCACTTTCATTGCCACACCGGCGCGGTCATCTGCCGCGCCGTCGTTTTTTGCACTGTCCGATTGTAAGGCCCCGCCGGAGAAAATTGCTGTGACCACTGTTTACGAATCCACCATCAAGAGCCTACCCCTGCTTGGCCGTGGCAAAGTGCGCGACATCTATGCCGTGGGCGACGACAAGCTCTTGATCGTTGTCAGCGATCGCTTGTCCGCCTTCGATGTGATCATGCCCGACCCGATTCCTGGCAAGGGCGCGGTGCTGACCGCGATGGCCAATTTCTGGTTTGGCAAGCTGGCGCATGTACTCCCGAATCAGCTGACCGGGATTGATCCGGAAAGCGTGGTGCAGGGTGAGGAGGAAAAGGCCCAAGTGCGTGGCCGAGGCCTGGTCGTCAAGCGCCTGAAGCCTTTGCCGATTGAGGCGGTAGCGCGTGGTTACATCATTGGTTCAGGCTGGAAGGACTATCAGGCCAGCGGCGCAATTTGTGGCATCCAGCTACCCGCAGGCTTACAGATGGCGCAGCAATTGCCGCAGCCGATTTTCACGCCAGCCTACAAGGCCGAAGCCGGTGCGCATGACGAAAACATTGATTACGAAACAGTCGAAAAACTAGTCGGCCCAGACATGGCGGCCAAGGTGCGCGATGTGACGCTCAAGCTCTACAGCGAAGCCGCTGACTACGCACGTCAGCGCGGCATCATTATTGCCGACACCAAATTCGAATTCGGTTTGGATGATGCTGGTGTGTTGCATCTGATCGATGAGGCATTGACCCCTGATTCATCACGTTTCTGGCCGGCAGATACTTATGCGGTAGGGAACAACCCGCCAAGCTTCGACAAGCAGTTTGTGCGCGACTATCTGGAAACCCTCGATTGGGACAAGCAGGCGCCGGGCCCTAAACTGCCCGCGGACGTGATTGCCCGAACGGGAGAGAAATACACCGAAGCGCTTGAAAAACTCACCAAGTAGCCTCATATGAAATATAAGGCCGCCGTCTGCAACTCGCGTCGGCGGCTTTTTTCTTTACCGGGTAATGACCATGACCACGAACGACAATCCACTTCTCGATTTTTCCTGCTTGCCACGCTTTGATCGTGTGCAGCCAGCGCATGTCGAGCCTGCGATTCATGCCCTGCTTGAGGAGAATCGTCAGCTGGTCGAGACCTTACTCAAACCAGAAACACCCGCCACTTGGGCCGATTTTGTGCAGCCCATGATTGATGCCGGCGAGCGTATGGGGCGCGCTTGGGGCGTGGTGGGCCACTTGCACTCGGTCAATGACGTGCAGGAATGGCGCGAGGCCTACAACGCGTTATTGCCAGAAATTTCATCGTTCTACGCCGAGCTGGGCCAGAACCTTGCCTTGTTTGCAAAGTACAAAGCCCTGCGCGAGAGTACTGAATACGCCACCTTATCCGCAGCGCAGAAAAAGATTGTGGACAATGAAGTCCGTGATTTCCGCCTGTCAGGCGCCGAACTGCCGGATGCGCAGAAGCCACGCTTCAAGGCGATTCAGGAAGAGCTCTCTGCCCTCTCGACCAAGTTCTCCGAGAACTTGCTGGACTCAACCAATGCTCACGCCGAGTGGGTAGAGAACGAGTCCCAGCTATCGGGTCTGCCGCAAGATGCGATCGATGCGGCGCGTGCCGCGGCCGAAAAGGATGGCAAATCGGGCTGGAAGTTCACCTTGCAAGCCCCGTCTTACATTCCGGTACTGCAATACGCCGATGATCGTGACTTGCGCGCGCGTATGTATCGCGCCTATGCCACCCGCGCGTCTGAATTTTCCAAGCCGGAGTGGGACAACACTGCACTGATTGAAAAGATCGTTGCATTGAAGGCCGAAGAAGCACAGATGCTTGGCTATCAGAACTTTGCCGAGGTGTCGCTCGTAGCCAAGATGGCCGACACCCCTGCGCAAGTGATTGCCTTCCTGCATGAGTTGGCGGCCAAGGCGCGACCCTTTGCCGAGAAGGACATTGCCGAGCTGCGTGAGTTTGCGCGCAAGGAGCTGGGACTGGACAAACTGGAGTCGTGGGACATGAGCTATGCCGCTGAGAAGCTCAAGCAAGCGCTTTATGCCTTCTCCGATGAAGAAGTGAAACAGTACTTCCCGGAGAATAAAGTCCTCAGCGGTTTGTTCCGCGTCATCGAGTCGCTATTCCAAGTCAAGCTGGAAGCCGACAGTACCTCCACGTGGGACCCGGCTGTACGCTTCTTCCGCATCGTCCGCGAGGGCCGCATGGTCGGCCAGTTTTACCTGGATCTGTATGCCCGCGAAACCAAGCGCGGTGGGGCCTGGATGGATGAGGCGATCACCCGTCGCCGTACCGGTAGTGGTGTGCAGACCCCTGTCGCTTATCTAACCTGCAACTTCCCAGCACCGGTGGGCAACAAGCAAGCCACCTTCTCGCATGACGATGTGATCACGCTATTCCACGAGTGCGGTCATGGCTTGCATCATCTGCTGACGCAGGTCGACGAGCTGCCGGTGTCTGGTATTCATGGTGTCGAGTGGGATGCGGTCGAGTTGCCTAGCCAGTTCATGGAAAACTTCTGCTGGGAATGGGATGTGTTGCAAGGCATGACCGAGCACAGTGAAACCGGCGCCACCCTGCCGCGCAGCCTCTACGACAAGATGATCGCGGCCAAGAACTATCAGGCCGGTTTGCAGACCTTGCGTCAGATCGAGTTCTCGTTGTTTGATCTACTGCTGCACAGCGTCCCCGCTAGCGAAGCGAAGAATTTCTTGCAGATCTTGGCGGACGTGCGTAAGCAAGTGGCTGTCGTCACCCCGCCGGAATGGAATCGTTTCCCGCACAGCTTTTCGCATATCTTTGCGGGCGGTTATGCTGCGGGTTACTACAGCTACAAGTGGGCTGAAGTCTTGTCTGCCGATGCCTTTGCCGCCTTCGAAGAGGCGCGTGAGCAAAAGGGTGAGGGCGCTAGTGTGCTGGACCCCGTGACTGGGGGGCGTTTCTGGCAAGAGATCTTGTCCGTTGGCGGTTCCCGCCCCGCGCTTGAGTCGTTCAAGGCCTTCCGTGGTCGTGAACCCTCAGTGGATGCATTGCTGCGGCATAACGGCATGGTCGCTGCCTGATCTTTTCAGGCCTAATTGCCACCCAAACAAAAAAGGCCCGGACTTCCGGGCCTTTTTTTGTTTCCGCTTATGCGGCAGGGTAGTCAAGCGGTGTGCTCTGGTTGGATCAGGAAGGAGATTTCCTCTTCCAGCAAGACTGGATCGCCGACATTCAACTCAACCAAGCGGCGCAAATGCGTCACGCTATCCAAATCCATACTTTCACAGCGGATACCGATCTGCAAACCTGCCACGTGTGCAATGCGTCCCCATAGAGTGATGCTTACGTCATCTGCCAGCGTCAGTTGCAGGCGGCAGTTTTCCTGTGTGCCCACCGCCGCCGGTTCCGGCAACGTAACCAAGGCGCCCTTCAGTGAGAGATCTTCAATCTGCACCTTGTATTCAGCCAAGTCGGTGAGCAGCTTTGCGCCAGCATGAAAGTTGGCGCGCCAAAAACGGCGCCGTTCGTGGCTGGTGGTGGTCATCGCTTATCTCCTATGCGTGGATGTCTCATTATAGGGGGCAAATCGGAAAGATCGGGGTAAGATCTCCGGCATGAAAATCGCCGCTTGGAATGTCAATTCGCTCAAGGTCCGTCTGCCACATGTGCTTGACTGGCTCGCTACGCAAACCCCCGATGTCCTGTGCCTGCAAGAGACCAAGACAGAGGATAAGGGCTTCCCCTTTGCCGAACTCGAGGCAGCAGGCTATACCGCCCTGCACAATGGCCAGAAAACCTATAACGGGGTGGCACTTTTAGTCCGCAAAGTCAGCGGAGAGGTGACCGAGGTACATCGCGACATCCCGAATTTTGACGATCCACAGAAGCGCATCATCGCGGGTACGGTGAATGGCGTCCGCATCGTATGTGCGTATATGCCGAATGGCAGCGAGGTGGGCTCGGAGAAGTATGAATACAAGCTGCGCTGGTTTGCCGCGCTCACTGAGTGGCTGCGAGATGAGTTGGTGAAATATCCCAACCTAGCCCTGCTCGGTGATTACAACATTGCGCCGGATGATCGTGACGTTCACGATCCTGCCGCATGGGCTGGCAAGATTCTTTGCTCCGAGCCTGAACGTGCAGCTTTCAAGGCGCTGCTCGATCTTGGTTTGCAAGACTCTTTCCGGCTTTTTGAACAGCCAGAGAAGACGTTCTCCTGGTGGGATTACCGCATGATGGGCTTCCGTCGTAACCTCGGAATGCGCATTGACCATATCCTGCTGTCGGGCCCGTTAGCACTACGCTGCACATCGAGTTTGGTCGACAAAGCACCACGCAAGCTGGAGCGCCCGTCCGATCATGCCCCAGTGGTGGTTGAGCTACTGCGCTAGTTTTCGATGCCCTAGCGCGGGTCAAACCAAAGAATTGGTGATCCGCACATAGTCATGCACTGCTAGCGTTTCAGCCCGCGCTGTCGGTGCAATACCGAGCGCTTCCAACCCAGCCTCGTTAATGATGCCCTTCAGCGTATTGCGAAGCATCTTGCGGCGCTGTGAGAATGCTGCAGTAACAACGTCACCAAAGAGTGCTTCGTCCTGCGCAGTCAGGGCTTCGACAGGGCGAGGAATCATGCGCACGATGGCAGAGTCGACTTTGGGGGCGGGAACGAAGGCATCGGGCGGGACGATAAACAATCGATCCATGTCGTAGCGATATTGCAGCATCACAGATAGGCGACCGAATTCGCTGCTGCCAGGTTCAGCCACCATGCGATCGACGACTTCTTTCTGCAACATGAAGTGCATATCGCGAACCTGTGTGGCGAAGCGCGAGAGATGAAACAGAATCGGGGTCGAGATGTTGTAAGGGAGGTTACCGACGATGCGCAGATTCTTTTCGCTTAGGCTGCCGAAGTCGAATTCGAGCGCATCGCCTTCGTGAATGGTCAGCTTATCTTGTCGGTGATTCTGCTTGAGACGGGCAATCAGATCCCGATCAATCTCGACCACATGCAAATGCTTGAGCGTATCCATCAGCGGCATGGTCATCGCACCGAGGCCTGGGCCGATCTCCACCATACAGTCATCAGGACGCGGATTAATGGCTGAAATGATGCTGGCGATTACGCCGGATGATGACAGGAAGTTCTGCCCAAAGCGTTTGCGGGCGCGGTGTTCTTGCATGATTAGACGTTTACCGGGCTAGCGGTCGATGCGCTCATGCGCAATTCGCCATCCACAAAAAGATTCAGTGTGCGATCTTCGAACGCAGTCCAGACTTCATTTTCAGTCAGTGGTTGTGTTGCAACAACGGCGATGCGGTCGTCGAGTCCAGCGACTTCGTTGAAGTTGATGCTCATATCTTCATCCTTTAGGCGTGCCGTGGAGAAGGGGGCTTGTCGGACGATATAACTGAGCTGTGCTCCGCGATGGGCAAACAGGAAATCCCCATTGGAGAGTAGGAAGTTGAATTCGCCATAGGCGGCAATGCGTGCTGTTAACTCACGTAGCACTGGGAACATGCGTTCTGGGGTGGGTGCAGAGGCAAACTCAAGGCGCAAGTGATGCAGCAGGTAGCAGAATGCACGTTCGGAGTCAGTATCGCCTACCGCCTGATAGGGGCCAACGAGCTTGGGCTGGAAGTCCTTGAGGTCGCCGTTGTGTGCGAATACCCAGTGGCGCCCCCACAACTCGCGTTGAAACGGATGGGTATTCTCCAGTGCAACGCGACCCTGGGTCGCTTTACGAATGTGAGCGATGACATTGGTCGAACGGATCGGGTACTGGCGCACCAGATCGGCAACGGGTGACTCGCATGCCTGTTGGACGTCGATGAAGGAGCGGCAGCCGCGCCCTTCGAAGAAGGCAATGCCCCAACCATCCTTGTGTACATCGGTCAGCCCGCCACGCGTACGAAAACCGGCAAAGGAAAAGCAGATGTCAGTTGGCGTATTGCAATTCATTCCCAGCAATTGGCACATGATCAGCCTCGTTCCGCCGTCATTTCAAGTGCTGCCTCGATTGCCGCAAATAAGCTGCGCGGATCGGCCTTGCCCGTCCCGGCGAGATCAAGGGCGGTGCCATGATCGACTGAGGTACGAATGATGGGCAAACCGAGTGTGACATTGATGCCCTCTTCAAAAGCAGCGTACTTGAGTACGGCTAAGCCTTGGTCGTGATACATCGCAAGTTGTGCGTGCGAGCCTGCGAGGCAGTGCTTGGTGAATAGGGTATCAGCGGGCAGCGGCCCAATCAGATCCATGCCTTCACTGCGTAGAGCATCAAGGACTGGCGTGATGACCTCAATTTCCTCACTGCCCATATGGCCGCCCTCACCCGCATGCGGATTGAGCCCTGCTACCAGAATGCGTGGATGAGCGATGCCGAACTTATTGACTAGGTCCGCATGCAGGATGCGGAGTGTCGTTGTCAGTTCACTACGAGTAATCGCCGCAGGGACGTCCTTGAGCGCCAGATGCGTTGTCGCCAACGCAACGCGCAAACCCGCACCTGCGAGCATCATGACAACGCGCGGGGTGTGGGTTTTCTCGGCCAGATATTCGGTATGGCCAGTAAAGGGGATGCCCGCATCGTTGATCACGCCCTTGTGCACTGGCGCAGTCACCATGGCAGCATACTCACCAGACTGGCAGCCGGCTATGGCGCGATCGAGTAAGGCGAGGACGTACGGCGCATTGGCTGGGTCAAGCACACCAGCCTGGCTGGGGGCGCGCAAGGGGATATGTTCAATGTTCAGGCCATCAATACTGAGGCCTAATTGTGCTGCACGTGATGCCAGCAGATCACGGTCGCCCAGCACAGTGATGTGGGCGGCGGTTTCATGCTGAGCGAGGGCTAGGCAAATATCTGGGCCGATACTTGCTGGCTCCCCCGAGGTGATGACCAGCCTGGGTAAATCAGCGCTCTTCAAGACGGTATTCGACATACGCACGGTCACGCAGCTGACGCAACCAGTCTTGGTAGGCTTCATCCGACTTGCGCTCACGCAGCGCCTGACGTGCGGCGAGACGTAGCTGTTCTGTTCCACCTTCGCTGGTGCGACGCTCCAGTACCTCAATCACGTGCCAGCCGAATGGGCTGCGGACGGGTTCGCTCACTTTGTTGAGTGGTAGGGCATTCATAGCCTTTTCAAACTCAGGAACAGTGGCTCCTTGATCGAGCCAGCCAAGGTCCCCGCCTTTAGAGGCAGAGAGGTCGTTCGAGTGAAGGCGCGCGATTTCAGCAAAATTACCACCATTGTCGAGTCGCTCCTTAAGTACATCAATCTTGCGCTTGGCCTCCGCGTCGGAAACAATTTCTGTGGTTTTGATAAGGATGTGGCGTGCGCGCGTTTGCTGCGTAGCGGCGGGTGCAATCTTCCCGCCACGTTTATCAATCAGCTTGAGAATGTGGAATCCAGCGGAGCTGCGGAGAATATCACTGACCCCTCCCACGCTGAGTTTGTCGACTTCATCGGCATACAGGCCAGGTAAGCGATCACGAGTTCTCACACCAATCTTGCCGCCACTCAAACCATCTGGCGCATCGGAATAGGCGGCTGCGACTTTGCCGAAGTCTTCGCCCTGCCGCAGTTGTTGCAATGCTTCAAGTGCCCGATTGCGTAGGCGCGCAATCTGGTCTGGGCTGGCCTGCTCGGGCAGACGGATGACGATGTGAGCGAGTGAGTACTCAGCCGTTTCGCCCCGCGCATCAGCGCTGGAGAGGTAGTTATCGATCTCACCCTCAGAGATCACGAGACGGCTATCGACTTCACGGTCGCGCAGGCGAGACAAGGTGATTTCCTGGCGGATTTCCTCGCGGAATTTAGCCCATGGAACACCGTCTTTTTCTAGAGCAGCCTTGAATGTATCCAAGGTCATGCGGTTGTTCTCGGCAATGCGACGCATGGCTGCATCCAGCTCGGCATCGCCAACACGCATCCCTTGCTCGGTCGCCGTTTGCATTTGCACACGATCCATGATGAGTCGTTCAAGCAGCTGTCGTTCAAGCTCCTTTTCCGGTGGTATCGGCGTACCCTGGCGGCGCAGATTGGCTTCCACGGTCTCAATTCGACTGCGCAAGTCGTATTGTGTAATGGCTTCGTTGTTGACGACCGCGATGATGCGATCAACTTCAATCACTTTGATTCGGGTCTGTGCTGGTGCGGCTTGGGCCAGAATCAAACCAAAGAGAGGGAGCAGAGTACGGAATTTCATGAGTGCCTCCATCAGGCAGCGCAGCTTTAGTAGTAGCTCGTCCCCGAGTCTGTACTGTCGTTGTAGTTGCGGCTATAGCCTGGAATATTGCGTCTCAAGATTTCGCCCGGATTGGAGCCGAGATTCGAGAAGCCGCTGAGTTCAAGCTGGATAAAGAATGAGGTGGTCTTGGTGTCAACCGTTGTCGACAGGCGTTGCAGCACACCACGAATTGCCCAGCAACCGGCGTTGTACTCAAAGCCTGCGACGCCTTCGATGATGCGTTTTTCTTTGGTCGAGTAATTGTAGCGACCCACGCCCGACCAGCCACCGCTTAGTGGCCATTGCGCCGAGATATCGATTTGTCCAAGCAGGTCACGCGTGTAGCGATAACCCGCGTTCAGCACCTTGCCGATTTCTGGTTGATAACGTGCCGACAAATTCAGACGTTCAGTACGACCGTCGCGCGGGTTGTATTGGATGCCGCTATCGAGATAGGTCTTCGGTGCAACCAGCCCACTCAAAGAGGCAAGCAGGTCAGCATCGCGGCCCGTGCGCCGCACTTCCGTCGGCAAGGTCACGATCTGGTCGCTGAAATAGTAACGCTGACCAATCATGCCGCGTAGTAGTTCAACCCCAGTATTAGGATCGATAAAGCGAGAAGTCACAGCCGCCGTAAGTTGATTCGCATCGCCAATACGGTCGCTACCAATGTAACGATTTTCGGAGAACACCTGAGCAAAGTTGAAATCAGCCAGCGCGGTATCGAATACCGGAATCTTGGATTGATCCCGACGCGGGATATAGACGTAGTAGAGGCGTGGCTCAAGTGTTTGGGTCATGTCGCGACCGAACCAGCTGCTATCGCGTTCAAACGTAACGCCGCTGTCGACACTGAAAATGGGGACCTGGCGGCTGATCGTATCAGGAACGCCTGCTGCCTGTCGTTCAAGCTTGTAGTTAGTGGCGTGAATACCAATCTTGGGCGTCACATACATCGACGCCGTTTGCATTGGTAGGGAGAGCTGCGGATATAGGACGGTCCGCTGACCAATTACATTAGTCGGATGCGAGAAGCTGACATATTCACCGTTGAGGCTAAAGGCTGCACCATAAGGCAGATCTGGGCGCAGAGCCGTCAATGTGACTTGCGGCAAGCGCGCATACGGTGGTGTGATCGGATTCTTCAAGTCCTGCAAGGTCTGATAGCGTTGTGCCGTCAAACTTGATGACCACCAACCAGCGTTGTAAGTGAGGTTCCCTTGACGGAGCAGGTTACCCTGCGAGATCACGGCAATGCGTGTCGATAGATCGGTGAAGTAGGTGTCGTCAGAGACGCCGTTTAAATTCAGGCCGCCCGTGAGGCCTGCACCGAAATTCTGATTGTGCAGAATCGAGTAGGCGTAGCGACTTCCACCTGTCACCGAATCGTTCGGCAAATACTCGAAGTTACTCGTGCCAGAGTAGTTGTAGTCAACGTAACGTAACTGACTATTCAGTTGCAGTCCTCGGCGCGACATCATGCGCGACGAGAAGGTCGCGTCCATGTTCGGCGCGATGTTCCAATAGAACGGTTGAATGTATTGGACGCCGACGCGCGAATTCGCACCAAAAGTCGCCGGCAGCAGCCCCGTCTTACGTTGGTTGTTTAGGGAGAACGATAAGCTTGGGGTATACATAATCGGCACCCCCTTAAAGTACACCTTGGCTTCACGGCCATTACCGACTTCACGGTCGTAGTCGAGCTTGAGGTCAGCAACCTGTGCGTACCAGTCTTGGTTGTCACCTGCCGGGCAGGTGCTGTAACTCGCATTCTTCATGCGGTACTGGCCCTCGCCCTCGAAGTCGATGCGCTCAGCTGTACCGGTACCGGTGGTCGTGCGCTTTTGTGGCGCATAGATATCCGGCATATCTGGGTGCAATGGCTTGTAAAGCGCTTGCTGTGTGCCTGCTTGTTTGACGACGATCTGCCGCTGAATGGTGTACGTCGGATTTTCGAAGTAACCTTGGCTCTCCTCGATACGCATGCGCATCTTAGGGCCGGTGATACGGCCATCTGGGCGTTCCAGCTTGACGTTACCTTCCGCCTCGGTTTCCTCGTCGAGCTGCCAGTACGTGACTTTGTCAGCATTCAGAGTGGCATCGCGCTGTTGTAACTCGACATTACCTTGGGCAACCACCGTTTGATCTGTGGTACCCGTCAGATTGTCCGCTGTGATGTAAATCGGCGCCTTGGCATTCGGGTCATGCGGCACGGCCTTGATGCCATTTGGGCCAGGCAACTGGCCAGCTTGCACATGGGCTGAGTAAAGCGGCGCCAAGCGGGCCTGTTCGGTCACTTGCGGTGGGCTGGCTGGGGCAGCAACCGGCGCTGGCGTATCAGTCTTTTGTGAGGCACTTTGGCTTGTTGCAGCAGTTGCAGCAGTTGCAGCGGCAACAGGCGCCGTAGGCTGAGCGGTTTTGGCCTGAGCCGGTGTGGCAGCTGTTGTGGCAACAGCTGCAGGCTTCACTGGCGCCACAACGGCTGCTGCCTCTGTCACTGGTTTAGCAACCGGCGTACCCATGCCGAGCAGGGCAGGATCAACCCGCAATAGCGGGAGATTTTCTGCAGCACTTGCTGCGCCTGCTGCCGTGAGCAGTGCAGCGATCCCGAGTTGTCCGCGTACCGAAGCCGTCATGCCGTGTACTTTTCTTGTTATGCCCCCGACCGTCGCATACTGCAGACAGGCAGTTACAAGCCAAATGATAGAATTTTGCATTCTAACATCGGCCGCATAGGGAAATTAGCCCTCCTAATGGCTGTAACCAAGATATACATATCTATGCAACGACAGCAGGAAATTACCCACTGGCTGGAGACGCTCGCCCCCGGTCGTCACTTCACGCTGGCCCCGGCTTCCGCAGATGCCAGCTTCAGACGTTATTTCCGGGTGAGCTACGCGGATGGCGAGACGCAGATCGTCATGGATGCGCCGCCCAGCCATGAGGACTGCAAGCCTTGGCTGCGCGTGCAAGAGCTGTTTGCCGATGCCGGCGTACATGTGCCGCAGGTACTGGCAACCGATCTTGATCGTGGCTACCTGCTGCTGTCCGACCTGGGCAGTGAGACTTACCTGCCAGCGCTGACGCCCGAGGCTGCCCCTGCGCTGTATGACGATGCGCTGAGTGCCTTGATCAGCTTACAAGCTGCCAGTCAGCCGGGCCAATTACCTGAATATGACGAAGCCTTGCTGCGTCGGGAGTTAGATCTGTTCCCTGAGTGGTATCTGGGCAAGCATCTGGGCGTTAGCTTGGACGACAAACAGCGGCAGGTGCTGGAGAAAACCTTCCGCCGCATCCTTGACGTTAATTTGGCCGAGCCCCGTGTTTATGTCCACCGCGACTACCATTCGCGCAATCTCATGCGTATCACCCGCGCAGACTTGCCGAATCCCGGTGTCATCGATTTCCAAGACGCCGTGTATGGGCCGATGAGTTATGACCTGGCCTCCCTGTTTAAGGACGCCTACATTGAATGGGATGAAGAACTGATCATCGACTGGCTGGTGCGTTATTGGGAGAAGGCGCGCAAGCAAGGCTTGCCCATCCGTGAAGATTTCGGCGATTTTTATCGCGATTACGAATGGATGGGCGTGCAACGCCATCTCAAGGTGCTGGGCATTTTCGCTCGGCTCTACCACCGTGACGGCAAAGATGGCTATCTGAAAGACATCCCACGCGTGCTGATGTATCTGCGCAAGGCTTGCCATCGCTATGATGGGCTTCATCCCCTGTTGCGCTTGCTTGATAAAGTGCATGGCAACGACGTGCAGTCGGGGCTGACATTTTGATCCACTGCAAGGGGCTCGCGCATCACACGCGCGCATCTCTGCGAGCGCAGCGAAGCGCCTTCTTGTCGCCTTGTCGAGGTGTGCGTTGAAAACGCTCATCCTTGCCGCTGGCCGTGGCGAACGCATGCGCCCATTGACCGACCACCTGCCCAAGCCTTTGTTAGCCGTCGGTGGTAAGCCACTGATCGTGTGGCACCTGCAGCGCCTCGCTGCCGCTGGTCTGACCGACATCGTCATCAATCATGCGCATCTAGGCGCAAAGCTTGTGTCGGCCTTGGGTGACGGCTCTCAATATGGGGTGCATATTCAGTGGTCGGCTGAACCCGAGGGGGCATTGGAAACCGCTGGCGGTATCGCGCAAGCCTTACCTTTACTCGACCCTGAACAGCGCAACGAGCCTTTCCTCGTCATCAACGGTGATATTTATACCGACTGGCAACCGGCCTTGGCGCGTCAGCGCGCTGATAAGCTCGGTGAGGATCTTGCGCATCTCGTACTGGTACCAAACCCGCCACACCATGTCCAAGGTGACTTCCGACTCGATGTGGACCGCGTGCAGGACAGCCCGAATGACAAAGGTAAGCTGACGTTCGCTGGCATTGGTATTTATCGTCCGGCATTGTTTGCCGGGATTATCCAAGGCACGCCTGCAAAGCTCGCCCCTGTCTTGCGCGAAGCCATGCACAATGGACACGTCAGCGGCGAGTGTCATCCGCGCCGCTGGGAGGACGTCGGCACGCCGGAACGATTGGCTGCGCTGGATGTCGAATTGACGCTGAACCCGCCATCGCTCTGACATCATGAATACCCAGCCTTTCCGTCATCGTCGAGACACCACACTAGCGCGCATGGGTGCGGGCATTGCGATTATTCCGACCGCCCCGGAACAGACGCGCAACCGTGATGCGCATTTTCCGTATCGCGCCGACAGCTACGCGCTATACCTGTCTGGCTTTACCGAGCCTGAGGCGGTCGTGGTGCTCATCGCTGGTGATGACCCACAAAGCATCCTGTTCTGCCGAGACAAAGACGAAGAGCGCGAAATCTGGGACGGTTTCCGTTGGGGGCCAGCGGCTGCCGCAGAAGCCTTTGGCTTCGATGCGGCCTATTCCATTAGCGAGCTGGATGCCAAGCTGGTTGAGTTGATGACTAATCAGCCGAACCTCTATTACGCGATCGGACATGATTCCGCCTGGGATGCACGCATTACCCAGGCCTTGAATGGCGTGCGTGCTCAAGCCCGTGCCGGCAAGCGTGCGCCAGAAAACATTCGTGACATCCGCAGCATTCTCGATGCGCAACGTTTATTCAAAGACGCTTTTGAAATTGACTTGATGCGCCGCGCGGGCGAAATCTCCGGCGAGGCCCACAAGCGTGCGATGCGTGCGACGCGCCCCGGCAAATACGAATATGAAATCGAAGCTGAGCTGCTGCACGAGTTCCGCCGTCAAGGGTGCCAAGCGCCCGCTTACACCAGCATCGTGGCGGGTGGCAAAAACGCCTGCGTGCTGCATTACGTGGAAAACAACCAGAAGCTCAATGACGGCGATTTGCTTTTGATTGATGCAGGCGGCGAGCTCGACGGCTACGCCAGCGATATCACGCGCACTTTCCCCGTCAATGGTCGTTTTAGCGGCGCGCAGCGCGATGTCTATCAGCTGGTGCTGAATGCGCAGGACGCTGCCATCGCCGCCACACGCCCCGGCAACACGTTTCATGATCCGCATGACGCTGCTGTCAAAGTGCTGGCACAGGGCATGCTCGATCTCAAGCTACTACAAGGCAGTCTTGATAGCGTGCTTGAGCAAGAAAGCTATAAGCGCTTCTACATGCACCGCACCGGGCATTGGCTGGGGCTGGATGTGCACGATGCCGGCGACTATAAGGATGGTGAGGACTGGAAAAAACTTGAGCCGGGGATGATGCTCACGATCGAGCCGGGCTGCTATATCCGCCCAGCAGATGATGTGCCGGTGGCTTTTCATAACATCGGTATCCGCATCGAGGATGACGCGCTTGTGACGCCTACGGGTTGCGACATCATTACCAAAGCCACGCCAAAAACGATTGCTGATATCGAGGCCCTGATGGCAGAGGCGCGTCAGTGAATAAGCCGATTGTTATTGTGGGTGGTGGTCCTGTGGGGATGGCGCTCGCCTTGGCCCTGCATCAGCAAGGCATTGCCAGCGAGATTCATGACATTCGCCCACGTGGTGCTGCGGCTGGCGATCAACGCATTCTCGCGCTCTCGCATGGCTCACGACAGATTCTCACGGCCTTGGGCATCTGGTCGGAAATCCAAGCCACTGCCATTACTGATATTCATGTCTCGCAGCGAGGCGGCGCCGGCCGCACGAAAATTTCCGCACGTGAGCAAGGTGTCGACGCACTGGGTCATGTGGCTAGCTCATCCAGCATCGCCACCGCATTGGATCACGCCTTGAGTGCTGCGAACATTGCCTACGTAGGCGATAGTCGCATCCTCGAAGCGCTGCCATCCGCATCCGCCATCACGCTTAAGTGCAGCGATGGTGGGCTTGAAGCCCCACTGGTTGCCTATGCTGAAGGTCGTATTGGTGACGGCGCCGAGGTTGTCGAGCGTGATTATGGCCAGCATGCCCTGATCTGCCGGCTGACACCTGCGGCACCGCATGCTGGCACAGCTTGGGAGCGCTTTACTTCTCACGGCCCGTTTGCATTGCTGCCGCACGAGCAGGACTACGCAGCGGTATACACCTGCAGTCCTGCACAGGCCGAGCGATTGGCGGGCCTGTCGGATGCCGATTTGCTTACGCACTTGCAGGCTGAGTTTGGCCCCCGGGTCCAGTTCACGCGTGTCCAGAATCGCTTTATTTATCCGCTCGGATTACGTTATCGCAGCCAGCCGATTGCTGAGCGGCAAGTCTGGTTGGGCAATGCCGCACAGACGCTGCACCCGGTTGCCGGGCAAGGCTTTAATCTAGCGCTGCGTGACTGCATGGCCTTGGCGCATGCCTTGACCGGCGCTGCCGATCCCGGTGCACCTGCGGTACTTGACCGTTATGCAGCAGATCGACGCCTTGATCGACGCGGCACCATTGGCATCACCGACAGTCTCATCCGCATATTCAGCAATGACCATCCTACGTTGCGCCATCTGCGCGGTGTAGGTTTGGTGGCGCTAGATTTGCTACCCCCGCTGCGCAGTTTCCTTGCGCGACGCATGATGTTTGGCGCGCGCGCCTGGTAAACCTCCTTGTCCACCATTGTTTGGGAAGAAAACGGCGCGACTCACAGCGCACACTGGCGTTCAGAAAACGGTAGCCAACCGCCGCAGCGCGTTGTTATTGCTGACGACACTACTACTGCGAATACGGCGTGGCGACTGGCTTGTGAAGGGACCGCATTGCTCTGGCGGGGTGATTTTCACAATGGCCGGCAATTGCTGCAGGCCATGGCACGACGCAGCCAACAGAAAAAGAAAAAGCCGGCACCGTCTAAAACTATCACCGATACGTTTCACCTTAATCGACAGACGCAATTACAACGGGCCCGTACTTTGGGCATGTTGCTGATCCCCGTTGAAGCTGGCCACCGCATTCCCTTACGCCGTGCGCCTGATGTGGTGAGTGCCTGTAATGAGGCCTACGGTGAGTGTGCTGAAGCCTATGTGCTGTCACTGCGCGAATTGCAGGGGGTCATTGGGGCGCATGAGTGGCGTAAGCGTGGGGTCGAGATTCCAGCATTGGGCGAGCGCATTCATCCGCACTACGGTGTGTTCTCCCCCATTCGCGGCGAATACTTGGATTTGATTGCCATGGCCCCCTTGCCGCAGACAGCGTTGGCGTTTGATATTGGTACCGGCACGGGAGTGATCGCGGCCTTGTTGGCCAAGCGTGGCGTCAAGCGGGTTGTTGCCACTGAGCTGAACCCGCGGGCATTGGCGTGCGCGCGCGACAATCTGCAACGTTTGGGTCTGAATGGCACCGTCGAGGTATTGGAGACGGATTTGTTTCCAGCGGATAAGGCCGGCCTGATAGTCTGCAACCCGCCTTGGGTGCCGGCGGCGGCAAATAGTCTGCTTGATCAGGCTATCTTTGATCCGGATAGTCGCATGTTGCTGGGTTTTCTGAACGGCTTGTCCTCACACCTAGCCCCCGGCGGCGAAGGTTGGTTGATCTTGTCTGATCTAGCTGAACATCTGGGCTTGCGTAGCCGCGAGTTTCTGCTGACGGCGATTGCCAAGGCGGGCTTGCGCGTAATCGAACGGCGCGACATTCGCCCGCGCCACGGCAAGAGCGCCGACGAGAGTGACCCCTTGCACGCAGCGCGGGCGGCTGAAGTCACCTCCCTGTGGCGTCTGTCTTCCGCCACAGCGATTGCCTAAAAAAACAGCAATTCTCATTTTCCGCATTCGCCCTTTGGGTTAGAATTGCGCCCTTTCCTTCCTCCAATTCCCTGTTTCGACTCATGGAATTTGCCGGCTTCACGCTTCGCAATAATTTGTTCGTCGCCCCCATGGCGGGTGTGACCGACAGACCTTTCCGCCAGCTTTGCAAAAAGTTGGGCGCGGGCGTAGCTGTGTCGGAGATGGTGACCTCAAATTCGCTCCTATATGGCAGCGCCAAAACTAAGCGCCGTGCCAATCATGACGGTGAAGTGGATCCGATCTCGGTGCAGATCGCTGGTGCTGATCCGAAGATGATGGAAGAGGCCGCTCGCTACAACGTGGACGAAGGCGCCCAGATCATCGACATCAATATGGGCTGCCCGGCCAAGAAGGTCTGCAATGTGATGGCTGGCTCTGCCCTGATGCAGAACGAGCCGCTGGTGGCAGAGATTCTTGAGGCCGTCGTGCGTGGTGCTGGCAATGTGCCGGTGACACTCAAGTTCCGCACTGGCTGGAATCGCGAGAACAAGAACGCCCCGACGATTGCGCGCATTGCGCAGGAGTCCGGCATCTGTGCTGTGGCCATTCACGGCCGCACGCGCGCTGATCAATATATGGGCGAGGCTGAGTACGACACCATCGCCTTGGTCAAATCACAAATTAATATCCCTGTGATTGCCAATGGCGACATCACCTCGCCGCAAAAAGCCAAGTTTGTGCTGGATTACACCAAGGCAGATGGTGTGATGATTGGCCGTGCGGCTCAAGGTCGTCCGTGGATCTTCCGTGAGATCGAGCATTACTTGAAGACGGGTAACGAAATGCCGCCGCCCAAGGTAAGTGAAATTCATCAGATACTGCGCGAGCACCTATTTGATCTCTATGGCTTCTATGGCGAAGAGACCGGCGTCCGGGTCGCGCGTAAGCACATCTCTTGGTATACCAAGGGTTTGGTCGGTTCCGCCAACTTCCGTCATGCCATGAACCAACTGCCGACCGTGCAGGAACAGCTCGCTGCGACCGACGAGTTCTTCCTTGCGCAAGCAGCATCGCATGAACATTTGCTCTATGAAAAAGATTCCACCGAGGTATTGGCCGCATGAGTTCAAGTGATCTATCGGATTGCGTACGACGCACTCTTAATCGTTATTTCCGCGATCTCGAAGGTGAGCGCCCTGCTGCCATCTACGACATGGTGCTGGCGAGCATCGAAAAGCCTATGCTTGAAGTGGTGATGAAACAGGCTGAGGGTAACCAGACTGTCGCTGCCGACATTCTCGGTATCAACCGCAATACCTTGCGCCGCAAGCTGACCGAACACGGCCTGCTCTGATTCCTGCCCTTGGCTGGGCTGTTCTGCAATTTCTTGACGTATCCGACTCCATGAAAGTTACACAAGCCCTGCTCAGCGTCTCTGATAAGGATGGCGTACTTGAGTTTGCCAAGCAGCTTGCTGCACTCGATATCAAGCTTCTCTCCACTGGCGGCACCGCCAAATTACTGCGCGATGCTGGCTTGCCCGTGACGGATGTGTCCGACTACACCGGCTTTCCCGAAATGCTCGATGGCCGCGTCAAGACACTGCACCCCAAGGTGCACGGCGGCATTCTCGGTCGCCGCGATCTGCCGGAGCACGCTGCCACGATGGCGCAGCACGACATTCCGCGCATCGACCTGGTTGTGGTGAATCTCTACCCGTTTCAAGCGACGATCGCCAAGCCCGACTGCACACTGGACGATGCCATTGAGAACATCGACATCGGTGGCCCGACCATGGTCCGCGCTGCCGCCAAGAATCACGGCAACGAACAGGGGGGCGTCGGCATCGTGACCGACCCGGCTGACTATGCATCCATCGTTGCTGAACTGAAAAGCAATGCCGGCGCACTGTCCTACGCCACACGTTTTGCCTTGGCCAAGAAAGCCTTTACGCATACTGCGCGCTACGACAGCGCGATTGCTAACTGGCTGACCAGCTTGGACGACAAGAACGCTCCACAGACTTTCCCGAACAAGCTGCAACTCGCCTTTGATAAGGTCGAAGATCTGCGCTACGGCGAAAACCCGCACCAGCATGCGGCGTTCTACAAAGAGCCGCAACCAGCGGCCGGCAGCATTGCCAGCTACGAGCAGATCCAAGGCAAGGAGCTTTCCTACAACAACATCGCCGATGCCGATGCGGCATGGGAGTGCGTGAAGGCGTTTGATGCGGCGGCTGGTGAGATCGCATGCGTCATCATCAAGCATGCCAACCCCTGTGGCGTCGCCTTGGGAGCAACTGCGACCGAAGCCTACCGCAAGGCTTTTACCACTGATCCTACGTCGGCTTTTGGCGGCATCATTGCTTTCAACGTGGCGATTGACAAAGCCGCGGCGGAAGCGATTGCCGGTCAATTTGCTGAAGTCATCATCGCCCCGGAAGTAACCCCTGAAGCGCGTGCAGTTTTCGCGGCCAAGCAGAATCTACGCGTGCTGATTGTGGCGCTGGGCAAAACTTCAGAGAGCTTTGATTACAAACGCGTGGGTGGTGGCCTGCTGGTGCAGAGTGCCGACATTGCGCGCATCACCGCCGCAGACCTGAAGGTCGTCACCAAGCGTGCGCCGACTGCGCGCGAACTGTCTGACCTTCTCTTCGCTTGGCGTATCGCCAAGTATGTGAAGTCGAATGCCATCGTGTACTGCAAAGATGGCGTGACCATTGGCGTTGGTGCCGGTCAAATGAGTCGTGTCGATTCCTCACGCATTGCGGTGATCAAGGCTGAAAACGCAAAGCTGCAAATTGCTGGTTGTGCGGTTGCCTCCGACGCCTTCTTTCCCTTCCGTGACGGTTTGGATGTCCTTGCACAAGCCGGTGCGACTGCCGTTATTCAGCCGGGCGGCTCGGTGCGTGATCCAGAAGTTATTGCTGCTGCCGATGAACAGAACATCGCCATGGTGTTTACCGGCTTCCGTCATTTCCGTCACTAATTACTCAAGCATCAGCTTATGAAACTACTCGTCGTCGGTTCCGGTGGTCGTGAACATGCCTTGGCTTGGCGCCTCGCGCAATCGCCTGGCTTACAGGTTGTCTATGTAGCGCCCGGCAATGCCGGAACTGCACGTGAGCGCGAGCTGCAGAATGTGCCGATCACTGACCCGCACGCGTTAGCCGATTTCGTTGAGAAAGAGGGCATCTATCTGACAGTGGTTGGCCCCGAAGCACCCCTCGCGGCGGGCATTGTCAATATTTTCCGTGCGCGCGGGTTACGTGTGTTTGGACCGACCAAGGAAGCCGCGCAGCTCGAGAGTTCCAAAGATTTCTCCAAGCGTTTCATGGCCCGTCATGGCATACCTACTGCCAAGTTCGACACCTTCAGTGATGCCGCCGCTGCACATGCTTATGTGAATCAAGAAGGAGCGCCTATCGTCATCAAGGCTGACGGTCTGGCCGCAGGCAAGGGCGTGGTCGTCGCGATGTCGCTGGATGAGGCTCACGCTGCCATCGATATGATGCTGCTCGACAACAAGATGGGCGATGCAGGCGCTCGTGTGGTTATCGAGGAGTTCCTTGAAGGCGAGGAAGCCAGCTTTATCGTCATGGCAGACGGAAAGAATGCCTTGGCGTTGGCCACCAGCCAAGATCACAAGCGATTGAAGGACGGTGATCAAGGCCCTAACACCGGCGGCATGGGCGCGTATTCGCCGGCACCCGTCGTCACCCCGGATGTACATGCCCGCGCTATGCGCGAGGTGATCATGCCGACGCTGCGCGGCATGGAAGCCGATGGCATTCCCTACACCGGCTTTCTGTACGCTGGCTTGATGATTAAGCCCGATGGTTCGATCAAGACGCTCGAGTTCAACTGTCGTATGGGCGACCCAGAAACCCAGCCCATCATGATGCGTCTCAAGAGTAATTTTGTGACCCTGCTGGATGCAGCGATTGATGGACGCCTTAATCAGGTCGAAGCGGACTGGGATATTCGTGTTGCCTTGGGGGTGGTCATTGCTGCCGCCAACTACCCGGAGACCCCGCGCAAGGGCGATGTCATCATGGGGCTGGATCAGAAGAACGAAGATGCACATGTCTTCCATGCGGGTACTGCTGAGCAGGGCGGGCATGTGGTGACGTCGGGTGGCCGTGTGCTGTGCGTCACCACGCTAGGCGATACCGTGCGTGGTGCGCAGAAGCTGGCATACGATGTTGTCAATCAGATTCGCTTTGACGGCATGCAGTACCGCACTGATATTGGTTATCGCGCCCTCAAGCGTTGAGATAATCCTGCCCAAGGGGGCATCCCCCTTGGTATTCTCTTGTTCCTCAATTCCCGCGGATGGTTTGCTAGCCAATGCTTGCGACATCCCTAGCTGTTCAACAGGCTTGGAGCCCGCATGGCCGTCAAGATTGATACGGAAGCCGTCCGCCATTACCTGACCGGACTGCGCGTCAAAATCGTCAGCGCGCTGGAACGCTTCGATGGCAAACCCTTCAAACGCGATGCTTGGGAGCGCGGCATTGCTTGCGTGACTGAAGAAGGCAACTTCTTCGAACGCGGCGGTGTGAATTTCTCGCATGTCACAGGTGAAGCCATGCCGGCATCAGCGACTGCCCACCGCCCGGAACTGGCAGGGCGTGCGTGGGAAGCCATGGGCGTCTCGCTGGTCCTCCACCCCCGCAACCCCTACTGCCCAACGGCGCATGCAAATGTGCGTTTCTTCATCGCCACCAAAGAAGGCGAAGATCCTGTCTGGTGGTTTGGCGGCGGAATGGATATGACGCCGTATTACGGTTTTGAGGCGGATGCGCAGCACTTTCATCAAACCTGCAAGACCGCGCTGCAGCCCTTCGGTGAGGATGTGTATCCGCGCTACAAGCAATGGTGTGATGACTACTTCTTTCTCAAGCATCGCAACGAGCCGCGCGGGATTGGCGGTGTGTTCTTTGATGATCTGAACGAGCGTGGTCTAGGTGAGGGCGATAAATCGCACTGGAATTTCACTCGCTGCTTTACGCTGATGCAGGCCGTCGGCAATAACTTTACCGAAGCCTATCTACCCATCTGCGAGCGCCGCAAGGACACACCTTACGGTGAGCGCGAGCGCGACTTCCAAGCCTATCGACGCGGCCGCTATGTCGAGTTCAATCTAGTCTGGGATCGCGGTACCTTGTTTGGTTTGCAGTCGAATGGTCGTACCGAGTCCATCCTGATGTCACTGCCGCCGACGGTGAAGTGGCGTTATGACTGGCATCCCGCCAAGGGCACGCCCGAGGAAAAGCTGTATACCGATTTCCTGCGGCCGCGCGACTGGGCTTGATTTACTGCAGGAGCGCCGCAGCGCGGTAGTGCTTGTTGGCTAGATCGCTTTGTTCCATACGGTCTAGCAGTTTCGCCAGCGCAATGTGTGCGCCTCGGCTTTCCCGTAAGGAGAGGGAGGCTTCGAAGTAGCTTTGTGCTTTGCCCCACAGTTGCTTTTCCAAGCACAAGCGACCCAACACCAGCAGCAATGCCGCATCGCGCGGGTGGGCCAGCAACCACGCTTCTGCACGTGCAATGCGTCCGAGGATGTCGCCACCCACGCAGTCGCCATAGAGCGCGACGAGTGCCGAGCTCCATTCGGCCTCTAGGCCGTCTTCGATCACTTGCTGCGCTGGGCCGTGCTCCCCGGCTTTCAGCATGCAGCGTGCCGCTTCGAGCGCGAGCCCCGGCGCTTGACGCTCGGACTCCGGCACGCGATCCCAATAACTGGCGAGACTATGCCCATCATTCGCCAGTGATTGCAGGCGTTCCCGATGTGCGCCAGCGATCAGGGGTGCGGCCTGAATATCAGTGAGTGCCCGGTGTTTGCGCAGCTGGCGCGCCAGATGCACAACTTCATCCCAGTGGCCGACTGCCCGGTGTGCCCGCAGGGCAAGACGCATGGCGACAATGTGCCGGCCGCTTTGATGCTCGATCTGGTTGAGCAGGACCAGTGCTTCGGTGAAATTGCGCGACTCGACCGCGAGCTCGGCTTCAAGCAATAGGCGCGCACCATGAATGTTTTCATCATGCACGACGGCACGCTGACGCCATTCGATCACTTTTTGTTCATCACGCAGTGCATGGGCGGCACCGAGGGCAACCAGGGCCGCTAAGCCCGGTGCATGATTGGCTTTCCAAGCCAGCTCAGCATTGGAGAGACTGCGTGCATAGCGACCCCCGAGCCAGAACAGCACCGCTTCACGTAGCGCCCCCTCGGCTTTCTTGCTGCGACGCGCAGCACGGAAGGCACGCACGCGGGCAGGCAGACCGAGCGTGAGAAAGACGCCGCGCAAGACCAGATAACCAAACAGGAAGCCGCCAATGGTGAGCAACACCAGTAGATTGAGCGACACTTCGAGCCGCCACGGCGGCAGCACAAAGAGGGCATAGCCATCGTTGTACTGTGCGGCCAGTGCCAGGCCAACAGCGAGGGCGCCGAGCGTGAGTAACCAGAGCAGTGCGCGCATTATTTTTTCTCGCGCGGCAGGCGTATGGTGCGCAACGCGGACAGGGTTTCATCAAGCGTTGGCAGGGCAAGCGTCAGATTCGTCGTCGCCATGCGTTGCAACGTAGCGTGTGCCGTTTTAACACCCGGTGCGCGCATGTCGAAATATTGCTCTAGCCATTTAACAGAGAGCTTCAGATCATCACGGAAGCTTTCACTGTCACGTTGTAGTAGCGAGAGGCGGGCATTAATCAGGCGCAGGCGCAGATTTTCACGCAGGAACAGTGCTTGGCTTGGCGCCAGTAGTGCAGGTGCATCGTGATCCATGCGCTCAATGCGGATCAGTTGCTTCACCTCAGTCCATACACTGGCCAGCAACCCGGTCCAGTAGGCGCTGTCGGTAAGCGCGGGCGTAGGCGCTTCCTTATTGTCGTTGTCTGTGCCGCTGTTACGCAGGGGGCGCTGTGCATAGGCGAGGGGGAGGCTGTCCACGACCGCAACCACACCCTCCAGTTTGACGGCCATGCCTGAAATGTCGGCCTGCGGCAGGGCTTTGAGGCGTTCGATGTCGCGCACGATCAGGCGTCGTACGCCAGCAAACTGGGCGCTGCCATTCTGCGTCAGGCGGGCATCCGCACTCTGTAGGGCAATCAGTGCGGCTTCCACATTGCCCGCCAGTTGCAGCTGTTGGGCAGCGATGGCGACAGACTGCTCGATCTCCGCGAGGATGCGTTCGTCACGGCCGCGTGCCAATTCTTGGTACATGTTTTCCAGCGCGGCTTGCTGGCCCTGCGCTTCATTTAGCTTGGCTTCCAAGAGCCCGACTTTGGCACTGAGGGTTTGCAACTCTTCCTGTGCCTGACGACTGACGCTGCGACTTTCCTTGGCGATGCTGTCGCCTTCGCTGAGACGCTTGGCCAGCTCCATCTGCAAGGTATCGATACGGCTACTGGCGGCAAACCATTGCACGATCATCAGAATGATGGCCACGAAGGCGATCACTATGGCCGGCTGGCGCAACAGTGTCGGCAAGCGGTTACGGCGGGCTGCGGGGATGGGCGTGTTTTCAGTCGTCATGGCCAAAGTATCTTAACAAACCCGCCATCAGTCCGGCGTCGGCGGGTGGGGTTAGCACGACGGTGTGTAGGTTGAAAACATCAGCAGCAGCGGCAATACGTGCGTGCGGTACAAATAGTGGTGTCTTCCGTAACCAAGCCAGTCCTAAAGGCCCCACCATCTGCACGAGGTTATGCAACCCTTCGCTACTGGTCACGGTAATGGCATCCAGCGTGCCTGATTCCCACAGGCGATACAGTGGCGCAGGGTCGATATCGGGGATGCTGCGTTGGTAGCAGCTGAGATAGTCCACGGTCGCGCCCCGTGCGCGGAGCGTCTCGGCAAGCAGCTCGCGTCCGCCATCGCCACGAAAAATGATGACCCGGCGCCCCTCCATGGCCTGTAACTCAGGCAGCTCAAGCAAGGCTTCGGAATCAAAGCGATCGGGCGGGCAGATGACGTGGGCTTCTTGGCCGTTTAGATCGTGAGCTTGCAGTGCCGCCTCGCTGCTGTGGCCAACTGTCGCAACCCTGAGCCCCGCCGGCCAAGCGCGTTTTGCGAGGACCTCGCGCAACCCCATCGCAACGGCATTGGGACTAATGAAGATGGCCAGATCATATTGATCGAGCTGGATAAGGCGCTGGGTGAGTTCGGTTTTGTCACGTAGTGGCGCGATCGCCAGCACCGGGAAAAGCACAGGGTGTGCGCCTGCAGCCACAAGGGCTTCGGCCAGATGTGTGGCCTGACCCGCCGGCCGGGTAACAACAATATTGCGGCCGGCGAGCGGCTGACTCATGTGCTGTGAAGTGCGCTGGGCAGCGCCGCAAGAATCTGGTCTGCCCCGGCGGCGCGTAGTTCAGCCACCAAACGCAGTCCCAGCGCTTCTGGATCGCTGGCATCACCGATCAGTTCTGCAGCAGCGACTTGGCTACCGTCAGGCAATGCAACCAGTCCGCGTAGGCGGATCTGCTGGTTGTTGCCGTCACCATGTATTTCTGCAAACGCCGCCAGCGGTACTTCGCAGCTGCCGGCTAGGGCGCGTGAAACGGCACGTTCGGCGCGCACACATGCAGCGGTGTTGGCATCGTTCAAGGGGGCTAGCCACGCTGCAACATCCGCGCGGTGCGCGGCGGCTTCAATGCCGAGCGCGCCTTGGCCGGCTGAGGGCAACGAGGCTTCGGGCGGCAATACGGAGCGGATACGCTCTTTCAGGCCCAGCCGGGTTAAGCCCGCGGCAGCGAGGATGATGGCGTCGTACTCACCGCTGTCGAGTTTGCGCAAACGCGTATCCAAATTGCCGCGCAGGCTCGTAACGGCGAGATATGGGTAGCGGGCATGCAGCTGGGCTTCGCGGCGTAGGCTGGACGTGCCAACCACAGCGCCCGGCGGCATGTCATCAAGGCTCGCGTACTTGTTCGACACAAAGGCATCAAAAGGCACTTCGCGCGGGCCGATGGCGACCAGGCGGAACTCGTCGGCCAGCACCATAGGCACATCCTTGAGCGAATGCACGGCAATGTCGGCGCTGCCATCCAAAAGAGCTGTTTCGAGCTCTTTGACGAACAAGCCCTTGCCCCCAACCTTGGCCAGCGGCCGATCCAAAATCTGGTCGCCTCTTGTCGTCATGCCCAGCAGTTCCACGCTGCATCCCGGATATAATCGACGCAAAAGGCCTTGCACATGCTCGGCCTGCCACAGCGCAAGGCGCGACTCCCGGGTTGCGATCACGATGCGTTCAGGGGCAGGATATTGGTTCGCGGCAGTGCTCACGGAGGGATTCTCGGACTGGGTGGAAAAGGGCTGGCAGCATGCGTGCAGTCAGCTGTAAAGTGGCGTCGATTCTAGCATGGCGCCATTTTTCGCCCATGTCGTGCATCACTGATACAGTGCTTGGCTGAGCGGTTTTGAATTGACTAGGCCGGTTGACCGGCGCGAAGGAAAGCAATGAGTAACGATACCCTCGACAAAGACCAGCCCCTGCGTGAAGACATTCGCCTGCTCGGACGGCTGCTCGGCGAAACCGTGCGCGAACGCGAGGGTGATGCCATTTTTGAAACGATCGAGAAGATCCGCCAGCTTTCTCTGCGCTATCACCGTAACGACGATAGTGATGCTCGCCGCGAGCTAGTGGCTGTGCTTGATGCCCTATCGCTGGAAGAAACCAGTCAAGTTGTCCGCGCCTTTAGCTACTTCTCGCATCTCGCGAATATTGCCGAAGATCAACATCACATTCGTCGCGGCCGTGCACACGCACTGGCAGGTTCGCCGCCGCGTGAAGGTGAGCTGCAATACACCTTAAAGCGCGCACTAGATAGTGGTGTGGATGCTAAGGGACTGGCTGAGTTTTTCAGCACTGCATTGGTGAGCCCCGTGCTCACCGCACACCCGACCGAAGTGCAGCGCAAGAGTATTTTGGATTGCCAGTGGGCCATTGCCAGCGTGCTTGAAGAGCGCGACCGCACCCTACTGACCGCCGAGGAGCTGAGCACGCGTGAGGAAATGCTGCGCCGAGAGGTGCTGACCTTATGGCAGACCCGTCTGTTGCGCCGGACCAAGCTCTCCGTGATGGATGAAGTATCGAATGCGCTGACGTATTACGGCACAACTTTCCTCAAGCAATTACCGCTGCTGTACAACGATCTTGAAGATCACTTGGCGAAGTCGGTGCCGAACTGGAAACAGGGTGACTGCGCCCCTGAGCTGGCCGCCTTCTTGCGCCCCGGCTCGTGGATTGGTGGAGACCGTGATGGCAATCCATTTGTCACCGCCGCTGTGCTGATTGAAGCAGTGCGTGCGCAGAGTCGCCGCGCTATGGATTTCTACATCCCGCAACTCAAAAAGCTGAGTTCCGAGTTGTCGGCCGCCGCTGGCTTGATTGACATCACGCCCGAGCTGCAGGCACTCGCAGACAAATCAACGGAAACCAGCCCGCACCGGGAAACCGAGCCCTATCGCTTGGCAGTCGCGGGCATGTACGCCCGCCTGTGCGCAACTGCACAGCTGCTCGATGACATTCCACCACCTAATGGCGTGCCGATTGCTGAGCCGTATGCGGATGCGGCGGAGTTTAAGCGTGACCTCGACATTATTCATGCATCATTGGTAGCCGATCGGTCTGTACTGATCAGCCGTGGCCGTCTGCGTCGCCTACGCCGTGCCGTATCAATTTTCGGCTTCCATCTGACCTCACTCGATTTGCGTCAGAACTCCGATGTGCATGCCCGTACCGTCGGCGAGCTGCTTGCGGTTGCCCGTCCCGGAACCGACTATGCCGCACTCGATGAAGCCGCACGCATCGAATTGCTGATTGCTGAAATCAGCTCTCCACGCCCCCTGTCTTCGCCCTATGCGCAGTACAGCGAAGAGACAGCTGACGAACTGAAAATTTTCCAAACCGCACGTCAGATTCATGACCGCTTCGGCAAGGCGGCTATCGAGAATGTGATTATCTCCAAGGCAGATGGCGTGTCCGATGTATTGGAAGTGGCGGTCCTGTTGAAGGAGGCCGGCATGCTGCGGCCACAGGAAGGTGTGCTCGACGTCAACATCATCCCGCTGTTTGAAACCATTGGCGATCTGGAGCGCAGCGGCCCGGTCATGGATGCGCTCTTCAGCTTGCCGGTATATCGCCGCTTGCTCGAGTCGCGTGGCAATGTGCAGGAATGCATGTTGGGCTATTCCGATAGCAACAAGGACGGCGGCTTCATGACCTCGGGTTGGTCTTTGTATCAAGCCGAGAATGCGTTGGTCGACGTCTTCAAGAAGCATGGTGTTGCGCTGCGCCTGTTCCATGGTCGCGGTGGTTCGGTCGGTCGCGGTGGCGGTCCCAGCTATCAGGCCATTCTGGCGCAACCACAAGGTGCCGTGCAAGGTCGCATCCGTATTACTGAGCAAGGCGAAGTGATCGCGTCCAAGTATGCAAACCCCGAGCTGGGCCGCCGCAATCTGGAAATTCTTGCGTCAGCCACGCTGGAAGCCACGCTACTGCCGCACGAGCATGACGACCCGCGGCCTGAGTTTATCGAGGCCATGCAGTTCCTCTCGGCTGAAGCCTTCAAGGCGTACCGCAATATGGTTTATGAGACGCCGGGCTTCGAACAGTATTTCTGGCAGTCCACGGTGATCAGCGAAATCGCTGCCCTGAACATCGGCAGCCGTCCGGCATCGCGCAAGAAAACTACTGCCATTGAGGATCTGCGTGCAATTCCTTGGGTGTTTTCCTGGTCGCAATGTCGTTTGATGCTGCCGGGCTGGTTTGGTTTTGGCTCGGCCATCACGGCTTGGCGCGCCGCCAAGGGCGAAGCAGGCATGCAACTCCTCGCCGAGATGTACAAGAGCTGGGGCTTCTTCGCTGCGCTACTCTCGAACATGGACATGGTGCTCGCGAAGAGCGATATCGCCATTGCCGAGCGTTACTCGCAGATGGTCAAGGACGAAGCCTTGCGTAACGCGATCTTCCCGCGCCTCAAAGGTGAATGGCAATCCAGCATCAATGCGCTGCTAGAAATTGCCGGACAGAATGCCTTGCTGGAAACCAACCCGCTGCTGGCGCGTTCGATTCGCAATCGTTTCCCCTATCTCGATCCACTCAACCATCTGCAGATCGAGTTGCTGGAGCGTCACCGTACAGGTGAGACGGATGAGCGTACTCAGCGCATCATCCATCTGACCATCAACGGGATTGCTGCCGGTTTGCGAAATAGCGGCTAATCGTTGTTCGCCACAATAAAAAAGGGAGGCCATGCCTCCCTTTTTTATTGCCCTGACTGTCGTTGAGCCTCACACCTTGAGTAGCGCCTTTACCTGCGGCCACTGGCGGCGGCTGACTGGAATTTTTTCACTGACACCATTGAGCAGCAATAACCACTGAGTGTCACTCCCTTCTCCGCTTTCAGCATCCCGTTCGCTACGTTCGTAGCCCGCGATAGCTTTCTTGGCGACCAGGCAGTTGCGATGCACACGCACAAACAGCTCGCCAAATTCGAGCTCGAGCTGGTTGAGTGACTCTTCCAGCAGGTACTCACGCTCGCGTGTGTGTGCCGTTACATATTTTTGCTCAGCACGCAGAAAGTCGATATCTGCGACCGCCACCAGCAGGCTGCGCCCGCGCTCGGTGCTGCGCAGCAGACTGCGACCATGCGGCGACAATACTTGCAGCTGTTCGCTGCGCAGCACCGAGTGCCGTGCCTTCTCAAGTGCGGCAGCCAGACGTGCTGAGCGAACCGGCTTGAGGAGATAGTCGAGTGCTGCCAATTCAAATGCTTTGACAGCGTATTGATCAAAGGCCGTGATGAAAATCAGACCCGGTGGCTGTGGCAGGCGCCCAAGATGTTGGGCCAGCTCAAGCCCATCCATGCGCGGCATGCGTATATCAGTGAGCACGATATCCGGGCGCTGTTCGGCACAGATCTCCATGGCCGCCACGCCATCTGCTGCTTCAGCAATGATCTGGTTCGGTACGCTAATGGCGAGATCAGAGAGCAGGTCGCGGAGCCGGCTACGTGCCGGCCCTTCATCGTCAACGATGAGGATGCGCAATGGGTTCATGTGCGGACCTGACGGCGGTGTGGCAGCTCAATGAGCACCTCGTGGCGGCCATGCGTTTCGAGCGTCTCTAGGCGTGCCTCGAGATCGTAGAACAGCATTAGGCGCTCACGAATATTCGCTAAGGCCATCTGGTTGCCAGACTGGTGGCCGACATTATGCGTAGGGTTAGCAATCAAGATGCGAATGCGCGGGCCTTCTGCCGAAATATTGACGGTGATGGTGGCGCCGCCCTCGGCGGGCTCTACGCCGTGATAGACGGCGTTTTCCAGTAGGGGTTGCAACATCAGCGGCGGCATCAACGTGTCTGGCGGGCAGCAATCGATCTGCCAATCGACCTGTAGCCGCTCACCAAGACGCAAGCGCTCCAACTCAAGGTATTGGCGAGCGAGCGAGATCTCGTCCGAGAGAAGAACCAATTCGCGATTTTCTTGCATCAATACGCGAAATAAGTCCGACAGCTCTTCCAGAGCTGCTTCTGCACGTTTCGGGTCGTGACGGATTACCCCGAGGACCGCATTTAGACTGTTATAGAGAAAGTGAGGGCGAATGCGTGCCGTCAATGCAAGTAGTCGTGCCTCCGCCAGTGCGGGCGAATAAAGCGTGTTCAGCCAAGCAAAATAGCCGAGCATGAATCCGCCGGTCAGGACCGCCCAGAACATTGCATGTAATGGCCCACGGGATTGCATGAGGCCGTCGAACAGCGCGCCAAACAAAAGGTGTTGCACACCGACAACAAGCAGGATCAGCAGCAGCACGGCAAGACGCCCGTTACGTAGCGATAGTTTTTCCAGCCATGGGTTGAGCACGTGAAACGCTGGCAGCAACACAAACAGGGGCGGCTCCACCCATAGCGCTATATCCACAAACTCATCAGCAAGCCTTGGCCACGACTGGTTGCGGGCAAGCACCCACAGCAATGCCAGCATGTTTACGCCCAGCAAAATGCGCAACCAGACCCCCAGATTGCGGAAGTCCGGTAGGGCGGTCGCGAAGGGCTTATGCCGTATACTTGTTGGATTCATCGGCGATATGGTAGAAAATCGCTTAATTAATTGCTGCAACCCACTGCCGCACAAGAATTTTCATTATGACAGAACAATCAAAAAACGCTGCTGAAAACAAGGCTTGGTCTGGCCGCTTCTCTGAGCCCGTGTCAGATTTGGTCAAGCGCTACACCGCCTCGGTCTTCTTTGATCAGCGCATGGCGCTACAGGACATTCGCGGTTCGCTGGCGCATGCGGCTATGCTGGGCAAGCAGAACATCATTTCTGCGGCTGACCTTGGCGCCATCCAGCAAGGGCTGGCGCAAGTGCGCGGTGAGATCGAACGTGGTGAATTCCAGTGGAATTTGGATGACGAAGATGTACATCTGAACATCGAAAAGCGCCTGACTGCGCTGGTCGGTGATGCCGGCAAGCGTCTGCACACCGGTCGTTCGCGTAACGATCAAGTGGCGACAGATATTCGCCTGTGGCTGCGTGACACGATTGATCTGATCGATGGTTTGTTGTCTAACTACCAAGCCTCACTGTTGAATCTGGCAGAGCAACATGCCGCAACCCCGTTGCCGGGCTTCACGCATCTGCAAGTTGCGCAACCGGTGACGTTTGGCCATCACCTGCTGGCCTATGTGGAAATGGCCAAGCGCGATCGTGAGCGTCTCAAGGATGCACGCAAGCGCGTGAATCGCCTGCCGCTGGGTGCAGCTGCACTGGCGGGCACCAGCTATCCGATTGACCGCGAATTCGTGGCACGCGAACTCGGCTTTGATGGCGTCTGTGAAAACTCGCTGGATGCGGTCTCGGATCGCGACTTTGCTATCGAGTTCACCGCAGCCGCGTCGCTGATCATGTTGCACATTTCACGCTTCTCGGAAGAGCTGATTCTGTGGATGAGTCCGCGTGTCGGTTTCATCGACATTGCAGATCGCTTCTGTACCGGCTCCTCGATTATGCCGCAGAAGAAAAATCCAGATGTGCCGGAACTCGCCCGTGGCAAGACCGGTCGCGTGTATGGGCACTTGATGGGCCTGCTTACCCTGATGAAGGGCCAACCGCTGGCCTACAACAAGGACAATCAGGAAGACAAAGAGCCGTTATTCGATACCGCAGATACTGTGATCGACACGCTGCGCATCTTTGCCGACATGGTGCCGGGCATCACAGTCAAGGCGGCCAATATGCGCGCGGCACTGGATCAGGGCTTTGCCACGGCTACCGATCTGGCTGACTATCTGGTCAAGAAGGGCTTGCCGTTCCGCGATGCGCACGAGGCTGTCGCACGTGCCGTGCGTGCCGCTGAAAAAAAGGGCTGTGATGTCTCGGAGCTGTCACTCGCCGAACTCCAGTCCTTCTCGCCACTAACCGCGGATGACGTGTTTGCCGTGTTGACCGTAGAGGGTTCTCTGGCGTCACGCAATCACATCGGTGGCACTGCCCCTGAGCAAGTGCGTGCTGCCATTGCACGTCGCCGCAGCGAACTCTGACGCCATGGAAACGATAGGCCGTTACGAAATCAAGGGCAGGCTGGGGGAAGGTGCCACCAGCATTGTCTACCTGGGTTATGACCCGGAGCATGAGCGTGACGTTGCCATCAAAGTGATCTACCCACATGTGCTCAAGGACCGCGAGCGCGGCCTGATGTATCGGCATTTGCTGATGAACGAGGCTTCCCTTGCCGGTAAGCTGGATCATCCGAGCATTGTGCAGATCCACGAAGCCGTACTCCATGACGAAGAGCAAAGCTACATTGTCATGGAGTACGTGGCGGGGGGTACGCTGGAGGCTTTCTGCAGCCCTGAACATTTGATGCCGGTGGAAACGTTGGTTGAAGTGATTTTCAAGTGCACCCGCGCATTACAGTATGCGCAGCGTTTGGGGATCACGCACCGCGATATCAAGCCGGCCAATATCCTGCTGGTGCAGCCGGGCAATATTTCTGGCGACATTAAGGTGTCCGACTTCGGCGCTGCGATTACCCCCGATAACGATCAAACTCAGGTGTCGGCCGTGGGCTCACCGGCCTACATGTCGCCGGAGCAGGTGCGCGAGCATCCGCTCAACCACCAAACTGACATTTATTCACTTGGTGTGGTGATGTACCAGTTGCTGACCGGCCGCCTGCCCTTTCAGGCGAGCAGCAACTACAACATGGTCTATCAGATCTGTAACAGTACGCCACCGCCGCCTTCGACCTTCCGCAGTGATTTGCGCTCATCGCTCGACGCGGTAGTACAGCGGGCTATGCAGAAGGACCTTTCGGCCCGCTATCAAAGCTGGGAAGAGTTCTCTGTTGATCTGGCACAGGCCTACCGTAATCGCCGTCTGACCGATCGTGTCCGTACACCTGATATTGAGAAGTTTGAGACATTGCGAGCCCTCCCATTTTTCGCTGAGTTCTCCGATATCGAGATTTGGGAAGTTGTACGCTTTTCACGTTGGGAAGATATTGCTGCTGGGACGCAACTCATGCGTGAAGGGGAGGAAGGGGATACTTTTGTGATCCTCCTTGATGGTGAGGTGAGAATCAGTAAGCAGAGTCTTGTACTGGACATCTTGGGCCCCGGCGACATTTTTGGCGAGATCGCTGCCAACACCCCGTCTTTGCATGGACGTACCGCAGACGCTGTAGCTCAGACTGAAGTGCGTGTTGCAATCGCCTCCCGCAATGCATTACGGCATGCGTCAGACGCATGCCGTATGCATTTTTACGAGGCTTTTTTGAGCCTCGTATCCCGACGCCTTGCCGCAACCACGAATCGGGTTGCAGGCACCGGTAGCTGAAGCGACTTACTTGAGATCGGTGATCTGCTGTTGCAGCTCGCCCGACTCATACATCTCGGTCATGATGTCGCTACCGCCGATGAACTCACCACCAATGTAAAGCTGCGGGATCGTCGGCCAATTGGCATATTCCTTGATGCCCTGGCGGATTTCTGGGTCGGCCAGCACGTCCACCGTGACGAGGTTGCTGACACCACAAGCCTTTAGGATTTGTACTGCCTTGGCGGAAAAGCCGCATTGCGGAAACTGGGGGGTGCCCTTCATATAGAGAACCACCGGGTTGCCGGTCACGGTTTCACGAATTCGGTCTTGTGCACTCATTGCTGCGTTCCTTTTTAGTGTTCTGGTGATTCGGGTGAGGCTCACCCGAATAGTTGATCGTTTTTGTCGGAAATAGTTTAGCTGAGCTTGGGCCTGGGGTGCAAGGCTGCGTTCAGCTTGCTACAAAGAAAAAGCGCAACCCGAGGGTTGCGCTTTGAGTTCCACACCAGAGGAGGAGGGTGGAGGAGAACCGCGAATTACGACAAGGCAAGGAAGTTTAGTGGTGGCAGCCGCCAAACAACTTGTTACGAACAGTACGCAAATACTTGCGTGAATTCAGGTTGATCGAATTGTGGCAGACAGAAAAAGTGCCTGCAAGTCTTTTTTGTGCGTCGCACAACAAATGTTTTTATCCCCATAAGGGGAGGGCTTTATGTTTGCTTATATTTAATAAAAACATAAGATTATAAAAATGACGAAAGTCATGCGCAGCTAATAATGACGACATAAGAAGCTTTAATTAAAAAACTTATGATTGGTTATTGTGCGACGCAACAATTTGACCTGTTCAGGCTCTCTGCACTCAGGCTAGAATGGCGTTTCTAACAAAAGGAACGGTTATGGAATGCGTTGTGCGGTGGGGTGAGGGGATGAGTTTTATTGCCGAAACGGGTAGTGGCCACCTTGTCACCATGGATGGTGCTCCCGAAGGTGGCGGCCGTAATTTGGCGCCTCGCCCAATGGAGATGGTCTTACTGGGCACAGGCGCTTGCACAGCCTACGATGTCGTCTTGATTCTCAAGCGCGGACGTCAAGACATTACCGGCTGTACCGCCAAATTGCAGGCGGATCGTGCCGACACCGATCCAAAGGTCTTTACGCGGATCAATTTCCACTTCACCGTAACTGGCCGCAACTTGAAGTTGGAAGCCGTTGAGCGTGCGATTAAGTTGTCCGCTGAGAAATACTGTTCAGCCTCGATCATGCTTGGCAAGACAGCCGAGATTACTCACACGTGGGAAGTTGTCGAGGCTTAATCTAAGCCTCTAAGAGCGGCACCTAGATATGGTACGCCGTGTACGTCATTACCTTTGATGAGAGCCGCATGGCTGCTTTCACAGGAGCAGGTAGTTCGGCCGCCCCGAGCTTGACGGCTGTTTCCGCATGCTCGGCTTCATCGGTCGCCATTTGCTGCAAGACAGCACGGGAACGCTCATCGTGGTGTGGAATCCGCCTCAAATGGTCGTTGAGGTGTGCACCTACCTGACGCTCGGTTTCAGCAAGAAAACCAAGGTTCCATTTGTCGCCAAACTTGCCTGCAGCGATTCCCATGGCTAGCGAACCCGCGTACCAGAGCGGATTGAGCAGGCTCTTACGACCGCCTAATTCTTCAATTCGCTTTTCCGTCCAATTCAGGTGTTCAGTTTCTTCCCAAGCAGCCTGAACGAGTGCCGTGCGTGTGGCAGGATCGTTTGAAGTGAGAGCCTGCCCTTGATACAAAGCCTGAGCACAGACCTCACCGACATGGTTGATGCGCATGAGTGCAGCAGCCTGACGCTTTTCTTCAGGGCTCAACTCAGCTTCAGGCAGATCGGCCCCAGGCCGCGTACGCGATGTTGGCGCCGAAGCGAAAACGGTACGCAAGGCCTTGTCAAATTCGATGATGGCTTGATCGAGCATGAATGGGATCCTATCGGGATAAATCAGGATGACTGCCACGCTTGAGGGCATCACGCCCTTCCTTGGCTGTCCATACTGCAATTCGGTTAGGACAGAAGTAATTGACGAAAAGTGCACCTTGATGGCGATTGAGTGATTGTGCCTTGAGGGGGCGCCACTCACTTTGACGTGACTCAACCCAAGTGCCATCTGATCGACCAGTGGCATAAATGCGTAGCTCGCCAGTATCGCAGCGCAAACCTTCGTAGCTGATGTTTGTGGCACCGCCAGCGGTCTTTACCACCATCGCATAGCGAACTACATTGTCATTTCCGCCAGCACCGATGGTACTTTGGTCAATGAAATACTTACCATTAACCGCAGGGCCAACGTAAAACTCAATCAGGTTTTCTTCACGTGGAAAGGCCGGTAGCGTGTAGGCACTTTCCTTCCATGGCTCTGCATCAGGATCTTCCCAGTTCTTAAATCGAACTTCGGCTTGGGATTGGCTACTCACGCTAAAGAGTACGAAGAGCAGTAAGCCGATAAGCGCGGAAAATCTCATGGGGTCGATTTAATTTCTGACACGGCAGATTGATCCCACTGGGGCTTTTGCTGAGCGGGATTAGCAAAAAGAAAGCGAGCAAGCTCAGTGAGTGCCGACTCATAAACACCACGCTTGAACTCAATCACGCCATCCAATGGGGTCCAATAGTCACTCCATCGCCAAGCATCGAACTCAGGATGCTCACTGGCACGTAGCGACACATCAGTGTCGCGGCCGACGAGACGTAATAGAAACCAGATTTGTTTTTGCCCACGATAAGTCGTGCGCCACTCGCGACGTACCCAGTTCTTGGGAACGTCATAGCGCAACCACTCGCGTGTTCTGCCGAGAATACGCACGTGTTCAGGCAGCAGCCCGATTTCCTCGTGCAGTTCACGAAACATTGCCTGCTCCGGCGATTCGCCCCTGTTGATACCACCCTGTGGGAACTGCCACGCGTGCTCACGGATGCGTTTGCCCCAGAACACCTGGTTGTGACAGTTGGCCAGGATGATGCCAACATTCGGCCGGTAGCCTTCCCGATCAAGCATGGGAACACCTTTAATTTTTGACTGGCTCCATTCTTTCACAATTCAGCTCAAGAGCAAAGCCAGCCCCAGACTGGTAAAAGCCCGTAAAATTGCGTTTTCACCAATTCTGGAAGCAATTTCATGCGTGCCTCGCAGTTTTACATCGCCACTCTCAAAGAAGCGCCCTCTGACGCCGAAGTTGTCAGCCATAAGCTGATGATGCGCGCCGGAATGATTAAACGACTGAGTGCGGGCATTTATACCTACATGCCGATGGGCCTGCGTGTCATCAATAAGGTGGCCGCCATCGTGCGCGAGGAAATGAATCGGGCCGGCGCGATAGAGCTCTCGATGCCAGTCGTACAGCCTGCCGATCTGTGGCAGGAAACAGGCCGCTTTGAAAAAATGGGGCCGGAAATGTTGCGTATCAAAGATCGCCATGACCGCGACTTCGTACTGCAACCAACCAGCGAAGAGGTCATCACCGACATCGCGCGTCAGGATTTCAAGAGCTACAAGCAGCTACCGAAGAACCTTTATCAGATCCAGACCAAGTTCCGCGACGAACGCCGTCCGCGTTTTGGCTTGATGCGTGGCCGCGAGTTTGTCATGAAGGACGCTTACAGCTTTGACCGCGACCCGGTTGCCGCACAAGCCAGTTATCAAACGATGGCAACGGCCTATCGTGCAGCTTTCGATCGCTTTGGTCTGCGATACCGCGCTGTCGCCGCCGATAGCGGCGCCATCGGTGGCGATTTGAGCGAAGAGTTTCAGGTGATCGCCGCAACCGGCGAGGACGCCATCATCTATTGCCCGACCAGCGACTACGCAGCCAACATCGAAAAAGCTGAAGCACTTGCACCACAGGGAACGCGTCCAGCCGCCAGCCATCCGCTGACCAAGGTGCCGACACCGGGTAAGAGCACCTGTCCTGATGTGGCCGAATTGCTGAACGTGCCACTAGCCACCACAGTTAAGTCGCTCGTACTCGCGACTGACGATCTTGATGAGAGCGGTGCAATCATCAAAAGCCAGATCTGGCTTCTGCTTCTGCGTGGCGATCACGACATGAACGAAGTCAAGGTCGGCAAGCTGCCGGGCTTTGAAAAGGGCTTCCGTTTTGCGACTGAGTGTGAAGTTGTCGCGCACTTCGGTACCAAGCCGGGCTACCTCGGCCCGCTCAATCTAAAGCAACCAGTCCATATCGTTGCTGACCGCGAAGTGGCGGTGATGGCCGATTGGATTTGCGGCGCCAACGAAGCAGACTTCCACATTACAGGCGTTAACTGGGGGCGTGATCTTCCGGAGCCAGCGCACGTGGCTGATCTGCGCAATGTCGTCGAAGGCGACTTGTCACCCGATGGCAAGGGCGTGCTGGCGATTGAACGCGGGATCGAAATCGGTCACATCTTCTATCTTGGCACCAAGTACAGCAAGGCAATGAATGCCACCTTCCTCGATGAAGGCGGCAAGCCGCAGTTCTTCGAGATGGGCTGCTACGGGATTGGTATTACGCGCCTACCTGCTGCGGCGATCGAACAGAACCACGACGACAAGGGCATTATCTGGCCGGCGGCGATTGCACCCTTCGAGGTCGTCATCGTGCCGATGGGCTATGCCAAGTCGGAGCAAGTCAAGGCCGAGGCCGACAAGCTCTACGCAGCGCTTCAGGCGGCAGGTATCGATGTGATCCTTGATGATCGTGACGAGCGTCCAGGCTCCATGTTTGCCGACTGGGAGTTGATTGGGCTGCCCCATCGGATTGTGGTGGGCGACCGCGGTCTCAAGGAAGGTAAGATCGAATACAAGGCACGTACTGATGCCGAGGCAACCTTGCTGGATGTGGCCACCATCGTGCCTCATGTGCGTAGCCTGCTTGGGCGCTGAGAATGCCGCTCAGGCTCGCCTTGCTATTCCTGCTGTGCCTTAGTCCTTGGGCCGCCTCGACGGCCTATGCCGGAGCGCAGCAGGAGGAAAGGTTAGCTGCTAGTGTGCAAGCGGCATTGCACGCTGCAATTGCAGATGAGGCTTCACCTGAACCGGAGTTTCCGAGCATTACGGATAAGGTGAATTGGTTGGCCACGATGTCTGAGCGTCTCTACAAGCGGATGCCCGACCCCCAGCAGCGGATTGATTTTCTCAAGACCGTCTATTACGAGTCGCGCCGTGCCGGTCTTGACCCGCAGTTGGTGCTCGGCTTGATTCAAGTTGAAAGTGGATTTAAAAAATATGCGGTTTCAGGGGCCGGCGCGCGGGGGTACATGCAGGTCATGCCCTTCTGGGTGAAATTGATAGGCACGTCTGATAGCAACTTGTTCCACATGCGCACCAATCTTCGCTTTGGCTGCACGATCTTGCGTCATTACCTGGATATTGAAAAGGGTGATCTATATCGGGCATTGGGCCGTTATAACGGCAGCCTGGGGCGGCCCGAGTATCCAAATATGGTGCGTGGTGCTTGGGAGAAACACTGGGCTTGGCCACAACCCCAGCACGCATCGCTGAAATAAAAAAGGCCGCTGCTGCGGCCTTTTTTATGTTGATGAGCTGACTTCAGCTCGCGATCTCGCGTTCGATTTCAGCCAGACCAATGTGACGCACATCACGCCCCTTGACCATGTAAATCACGTACTCGGCAATATTCTTCGAGTGGTCGCCAATGCGTTCGATCGCCTTGGCAATAAACACCATGTCGAGCGAACGGGAGATAGTGCGCGGATCTTCCATCATGTAAGTGATCAACTGGCGCATGGATGCCTTGAATTCGATATCCACTTCCTGATCGGTACGCACCACTTGACCAGCCGCGGCAACATCAAGGCGGGCAAAAGCATCCAGTGCCTGACGCAGCATGCTCACGACAATGCCACAGACATGGCGGAAGTCGATATTCGGTGCCGAATGGAATTCGGAGCCGTGAATTTGCTTCGCCATCTTGGCAATCTTTTTGGCTTCATCACCGATACGTTCCAAGTCGGTAATGGTCTTGATCACGGTCATGACCATGCGCAAATCACTCGCAGTCGGCTGGCGACGGGCAATGATCTGGGTACAGGCTTCATCGAGCTCGACTTCGTGACGGTTGACACGCTCATCGGTGGCAATGGCTTGGTCAATCAGCAGCATGTCGCCGCTGGAGAGGCCATCCATGGCCATGACGATCAACTGTTCAACTAACCCCCCCATCTGCAATACGCGATTGCGGATATTTTCGAGGTCGGCATCAAACTGCTTGGCGATATGGTCATTCATGGGCGGGCTCATGGGGTCTCTGGGACCGTGCATAGTATCAAGTGATTATGAAGGTTTTGTTGCAACCCGCAAATCTCTATTTCAAATGCGTTACGACCCCATTGGGGGTGCCAAGTAAGAGGACATCGGCGCCGCGGCGCGCAAACAGCCCGTTGGTGACAATCCCGACGATCTGGTTGAGCGCAGACTCAAGTTCAACCGGCTGATTAATGCTGAGGTCATGTACATCGAGAATGATATTGCCGTTGTCCGTCGTGAACCCATCGCGCAGTACTGGTTTGCCACCGAGGGCGATAAGTTCACGTTCAACTTGTGCGCGTGCCATTGGGATAACCTCAAGTGGCAGTGGGAACTTGCCGAGGACATCAACCTGTTTGCTCGCATCACAAATACACACAAAGGTATCAGCGACTGCCGCTACGATTTTTTCGCGGGTCAGTGCCCCACCCCCGCCCTTAATCATGGCAAAGCCCGGATCAATTTCATCGGCGCCATCAACGTAAATTGGCATGCGTGCCACTGCATTGAGGTCGAGCACCTTAAACCCGTGCACCTCTAGACGCTTCCTCGTGGCCTCTGAGCTGGCAACGGTTGCGCCGATACGTGGCTTGAGCGTAACAAGTGCATCAATAAAAAAATTCGCGGTGGAGCCAGTGCCAACACCAATGGTCGCACCTTCGGGCACGTGCTTGCCAACATAGTCGACAGCGGCTTGTGCAACGGCTTGTTTCAGTTCATCTTGAGTCATATGTTTTCCTGCGAGGTGTTCTGAAAGCGGACGCGCTCCCAGTCATTACCGTGGTCTAGTTTTTCGGTCAGTACAACATCACGTCGCCTACCGCCAACGTTGAGAATAAGGGCCAGGTTGGCGACAAAAAGTCCGGGTGGAAGCAGCAAGGTGTCGCTATCTTCTGCAAGCAGAATGGCATCAACAAAGCCGTTGCCAGCCTCGCAGGCTTCATTCCACACGGTTAGTGCAAGATTCGCAGGGCGGACTTGTGCGCATAAAGAGGGTACGGGCAAAGTCTCCAAGCCCAGGCTGGCACGCTTCTGCTTGTCGCGGCCAATCCGGCGGATGATACCGACACGCCATTCGATATCGCCTTCGAAACGAAATCCGACCAGTTCGCCGATGCGGTTGCGACTGCGCAGTCCAGGCGCTAGCGCCCCCAGCCCCGTTGCGCTGGCATCCACTTTCAGCCACTCATCCATCATCTGTTTGTCACCGGAGGTCTCTAATTTGAGCAAGGTTTCCAGTGGGTCGACGCTATTCTCGACAGTGACATCTGAGAGCTTGGCTGCATTGCCAAAACGCAACTCGTTAAACAAGTTCTCCATGTCTGCGCCACGATAGTTGAGCGACTTACCTCGCTTGGAAAATGCGGCGCAGGCAATCATACGGCGCACTAATCCGAAGCCATGGACCACCCGCATCGGCACATTATCGGTTTGCCGCGGACTGGTCCGCGCAGGGGGTTGCTCTGCCCAGTGGAGCAGTAAAGTCTGAACCAGCTTATTCAGACCCTCATACTGACCCATAAAGGGTTGCAGCCATTCTGGCGGCGTCTCGCTACGGGTATCTTTCGCAAATTGCAGTAGTGGGGCCCGCAGGCGTCGTGTAGAGCAATACCGTAGAGACGGGTTATGTACAACATTGCTGGTGAAGCGGGTTGGGCTACCTGGATTGTGCAGGCTGATGAAGTGGCTGGTTCCTGCATGGGCGACTTCTGCAAACTCGAAATTGTTTGCATGCTGCTGTAACCAACGATGTAGTACTTCTATCTGCATGCTGACCAAGTTCGATGTCGGAGCAATCTCCAAATACAGACCCACCAGGTAGGTATGTAGCGTACTGCGGAGCTGCGGTTCATCGGGGTACGTGGCTTGCACTAATGAGGTGACGCCATGTTGTGAGGCTAGGCTCACAATTTTGTGTGCCGCGAGCCACCATTCAAGGTCAGGCGGTCGATAGCGGAAGTGATGTAGTTTTTTGCGCTCAACCCAAGCATGCATCGCGCGTGTCGAGCAAAGGGCCAGTTGCATCTTGGCTTTACTCAAATCCTCTTTGCTATGCAGCGCAACCTCTAGGCAGTGCTCATATCCCTGAAAGAGCAGTAGATTGTGACGATCAAGGTGAGCCCAAAGGAGTTCAGAGTTGTGTTCCCGGGTGCCTGGCAACAAGAAAGTGAGAAGCAGGTTGCTGTAATACGGGCGCGCAAAGTGATCAATGTGGATCAGCGCCTCTCGTAAGACAGCTGGTGAGAGCTCCGTATCGTAACGGCTGAAGTCTTCTATGAGTCCAGCTACATCAATGAGCACACGTGACGGATCATTGAGCGGGATTTCACTCAGCGTCTGGTCGAGGTTTTGCTTCGAACCCAATGGGTGGTTCGACTTCTCGCCCTGTAGAAGACTCGCCAACTTGTTGAACATGGTCACATTATGAGCGAAAACGTCGCCAAAAAAATGCACGGGCCGACTTGCGTCGGCCCGTTTTGATACTGAATGCTACTGAATTGATTGATTATTTCTTGCGAGGCGGTGGCAGATCGGTACAGCTGCCGTGTGCAACTTCAGCTGCCAGCCCAATGGTTTCGCCCAGCGTTGGGTGCGGGTGAATGGTCTTGCCGATATCCACGGCATCCGCGCCCATCTCGATTGCGAGGCAGATCTCACCAATCATGTCGCCTGCTGATGGGCCAACAATGCTGCCGCCAATGATGCGATGTGTTTCAGCATCGAATACCAGTTTGGTAAAGCCATACTCTGCACCGTTGGCAATGGCGCGACCTGAAGCCGCCCAGGGGAACTTGGCGGTCTCGATCTTGCGGCCCGCAGTCTTGGCTTCATCTTCGCCCACGCCCACCCATGCAACTTCTGGATGCGTGTAAGCCACGCTGGGGATGATACTGGCGTCAAAGAAGGCCTTCTGACCCGCGGCTGCTTCAGCGGCAACGTGACCTTCATGCACTGCCTTGTGAGCCAGCATGGGTTGGCCAACGATATCGCCGATGGCAAAAATGTGCGGCACATTCGTGCGCATCTGCTTGTCGACCGGGATAAAGCCGCGATCAGTCACGCTGACGCCGGCCTTATCCGCACCAATCTTTTTGCCGTTCGGACTGCGCCCCGCTGCTTGCAGCACAAGGTCGTAACGTTGGGCATCCGCTGGCGCTTTTTCGCCTTCAACCTTGACCCAAATGCCATCCTTCTTCGCTTCAGCGGAGACGGTTTTGGTCTTCAGCCAGATGTTGTCGAAGCGATGGTTGTTCTGCTTTTCCCACACTTTGACCAAGTCACGGTCCGGCCCCTGCATCAGGCCATCCGCCATTTCGACGACATCGACGCGTGCGCCGAGGGTGGAATACACCGTTGCCATTTCCAAGCCAATGATGCCACCACCGATGACCAGCATTTTCTTTGGAACCGACTTGAGCTCAAGTGCGCCAGTTGAATCAACGATCCGAGGATCATTTAGTTCAAGGAAAGGCAGATGCACGGCTTGGCTGCCCGCTGCAATGATGCACTGCTGGAAACGAATAACTTTCTTCTCGCCGGTTTTTTCCTGTGCGTCGCCAGTGGTGGTTTCCACCTCGACGTGATGCGCATCAAGGAAGCTGCCAAAGCCACGTACGACATCCACCTTGCGCATCTTAGCCATACCAGACAGACCGGTAGTCAGCTTACCAACCACCTTTTCTTTATGGCCGCGCAGCGCATCGACATCAAGCTTAGGGGCGGTGAAGGTGACGCCGGCTGCCGACAGATGTTCAGCTTCGTCGATCACAGCAGCGACATGCAGCAATGCCTTGGACGGAATGCAACCCACATTCAGGCAAACGCCGCCAAGGGTGCTGTAGCGTTCGACCATGACGGTCTTCAAGCCCAAGTCAGCCGCACGGAAGGCTGCCGAATAACCGCCGGGGCCGGCGCCTAGCACCAGCACCTCGGTTTCGACATCCACCTTGCCGGTGTAGCCGCCTGCGGCAGCTGCGACTACGGGCGCAGGCTTGGTAGGAGCAGAGGGAGCGGCCGGCGTACTGACCGGTGCTGCTGGCGGTGTTGCGGCGGTGGGGCTTGGCTTCGCTGCAGCAGGCGCTTCAGCCGCACCTGCGGCTTCTAGCAGCAGGATCACATGGCCTTCGCCGATGTTGTCGCCGAGTTTGACCTTGATTTCCTTGACTGTGCCGGCAGCAGGAGATGGTACGTCCATCGTCGCTTTGTCCGACTCCAGCGTCACCAATGCATCTTCGGGCTTGATGGTGTCACCCACCTTGACCAGGATATCGATGACGGGCACATCCTTGAAGTCGCCGATGTCGGGGACTTTGACTTCGATCAGAGCCATATTCAGCCTTTCTCCATTCAGCCGCTGCACTGCTGCAGTCGGGCTGTAGTGATGCGCGTGCATGGCATGCGCATCAGGGGTTTAGTCAATTACGCTTCAACGAGATCGAGTGCAGCACGATAGGCGCACCCGATGACGTATCAAACTCAATCCCGGCCTTGACGCCGAGCTCGGCGATCTGTGCCGCACTGGCATTGCTGTCGTAGGCCGCATACATGGCGCCCAGGGCAAAGTTACGGCCGGAGCCGACACCCCAGAAACGATCAAACTCGAACACCTCACGATAGGAATACACACCGTAAATGCCACTCGGGTTGGCGATTAGCGCGGTGATCTGTGACGACTCATAAGGGTCGTCATCGTCTTCCTTGGGGTTGAGATAAGCGTGTTCCTTGAGCAGCGGATGCAGACGACGGAAGGTTTCATACACTTCCATGCGCGTGCCGAACTTCACATCAGTAAGCAGGTTGAGCACGTTGGCAAACACCAAATGATGTGCCGAGCTGCCACAGATGCCAATCCATGAGTCGCCGACAGTGATGATCTTGTCGTGTTCGCCCTTGTAGCTGCGGTTGAGGCGCGTGTCGCCGAAGGTCGTTAGACCATCGGCGGCAATCGCAACCTCATCGTTCTTACGGACGACAGTAATGGTCGTCATAGTTAGAGCATTGCCCGGCGCAGATCGCACAAGACCTTGCCGATGTAATCGACAAAACGTGTACCTTCGGCACCGTCGATGACGCGATGGTCATACGACAGCGACAACGGCAGTACCTGACGCGGCACAAACTTCTCGCCATCCCACAGTGGTTTGGTCTGCAGCTTGGAGAGACCAAGAATAGCCACTTCCGGTGCGTTGATCAGCGGCGTGAAATAGGTCCCACCAATCCCGCCGAGGCTGGAGATTGAGAAGGTGCCGCCCTGCATGTCGCCCGGCAAGAGCTTGCCGTCGCGGGCATTCTTTGAGAGCACTGCCATTTCACGGGCAATTTCAGTCACGCTCTTCTGATCGGCATTCTTGACCACGGGCACGACCAAGCCGTTCGGGGTGTCAGCAGCAAAACCGATGTGGTAATACTTCTTAAACACCAGATTATCGCCATCCAGCGAGGTGTTGAACTGCGGGTATTTCTTCAGTGCAGCAACGCAGGCTTTGATCACGAATGCCAGCATGGTGTAACGCACGCCAGCCTTTTCGGTTTCTTTGTCCTTGTTCATGGCGACACGGAACGCTTCCAGTTCGGTGACATCCGTCTCGTCGTACTGCGTGACGTGCGGAATCATGACCCAGTTGCGATGCAGATTGGCACCAGAAATCTTCTTGATGCGCGATAGCGGTTGTACATCCACTTCGCCGAACTTGGTGAAATCAACCTTCGGCCATGGCAACAGATTCAGTTCGCCACCACCGGTAGTCGAGGCAGCAGCGGGTGCAGCAGCATTGGCGATTGCACCCGTGAGCACGCTCTTGACCCAAGCCTGTACATCTTCCTTGGTGATACGGCCCTTGGGGCCGGTGCCCGGTACCTTGTTGATGTCGGCACCCAGCTCGCGCGCAAACTGACGCACAGACGGGCTGGCATGTGCTTGACCGCCATTGATATTGGCCAGCTCAGCGGGGGTTGGCATGTGCACGGGCGGCGGTGCTGTGGTCGGCTCTTCGTCGGTCGGACGCACGATATCTTGCGAGGCGGTAACCGGGGCTGCCGGCGCGCGCGCCGGGGCAGGTGCAGGCGCCGCAGCGGGCGCGGCCGGACGGCTTACGCTGCTTTCCACTACCGGTGGTGGGGTCAGCAGACTTGCAACGCTGGCGGCAGGAGAGGACGGTGCAGGGGCAGCCTTGGCTGGCCCTGCGGCGGGAGCCGGCGCAGCAGCTGCTTCCGCGGATTCAAGCAACACAATCAGGCTGCCTTCTGCGACGCTGTCGCCAATCTTGACCTTGATTTCTTTGACGGTGCCGCTCGCAGGCGACGGTACATCCATCGTGGCCTTGTCGGATTCCAGTGTGACCAGTGCGTCCTCGGCCTTGACCGTATCGCCGACCTTAACCAGGATCTCAATGACCGGCACATCCTTGAAATCACCAATGTCCGGAACTTTGACTTCTATTACGCTCATACTGCCTCCACAACACCGCGACAGACCTGCGGCAGAGAATCTTGGGAAGTTGCGCACCGCGCAACTGAACCGTAGTCACCCCCTTCCGCTGGAAGGGGGTTGAGGGGAAGGTTAAACCTTGGTCGGATTCGGCTTGTTCGGATCAAGGTTGTACTTCTTGATCGCCTCAGCCACCTTCTTGATGTCGATCTGGCCTTCGTCAGCCAACGCGCGCAGGGCGGCCAGCGTGACCCAGTAACGATCAACCTCGAAGAAGTGACGCAGTTGTTCGCGCGTATCCGAGCGGCCGAAACCATCGGTGCCCAGCACGACGTACTTGCTTGAAACCCACGGACGAATTTGTTCGGCATACAGGCGCACATAGTCAGTGGCGGCAATGACCGGACCACGCGTGTCCTTCAGGCAGTTTTCGACATGCGTAGTGCGTTGCGTCTCGGTTGGGTGGAGCAGGTTCCAGCGGTTGACGTCCTGACCATCGCGGGCCAGTTCGTTGAAGCTCGAACAGCCCCACAGATCGGATTCGACGCCCCAGTCGTTGCGCAGCAGTTCAGCGGCGGCAATGACTTCACGGAAGATGGTGCCAGAGCCAAGCAGTTGCACGCGCGGACCATTCGAGGCGGTACCCTTCTTGAACTGGTACATACCCTTGATGATGTTCTCGGCAGCGCCTTCAGGCATATCCGGATGCTCGTAGTTCTCGTTCATCACGGTGATGTAATAGAACACGTCTTCTTGTTCTGTCACCATGCGACGCAGACCATCTTGCACCACCACAGCCACTTCGTATGAGAAGGTCGGATCGTAGGAGATACAGTTAGGGACTGCACCGGCGAGCACCAGACTGTGGCCGTCTTCGTGTTGCAGACCTTCGCCATTCAGCGTGGTACGACCGGCCGTGCCGCCAATAAGGAAGCCGCGTGAGCGTTGGTCGCCCGCCGCCCACACGATATCCATCGTGCGTTGCAGACCGAACATCGAGTAGAAGATGTAGAACGGAATTGTCTGGACGCCATGCACCGAGTAGGAGGTGGCAGAAGCAATCCAGTCAGCCATGGCGCCGGCTTCGTTGATGCCTTCTTGCAGCACCTGACCGTCGGTCGACTCCTTGTAGAACATCATCTGGTCATGGTCTTGCGGGGTGTATTGCTGACCCAGCTGATTCCAGATGCCCAGTTGGCGGAACATGCCTTCCATACCGAAGGTGCGCGATTCATCCGGCACGATCGGCACAACACGGCGACCGATCACCTTGTCGCGGATGATGGTGTTCAGAATGCGCACGAAAGCCATGGTGGTCGACACTTCACGACCCTCACCGGTGCCCTTCAGTTGTGCTTCAAATGTGGTCAGCGGCGGAACGGGCAGTGGCTCAACCTTAGTACGACGTACAGGCAAGCGGCCGCTCAGCTTTTCGCGGCAGGCGCGCATGTAGGCTAGCTCAGGCGAACCCTCCTCAAACTTGAGGTAAGGCAGGTCGTCGCTGTCCAGTTGCTCGTCAGTAATCGGTAGCTTGAAGCGGTCGCGGAAGGCCTTGACCGATACGGTGCCCATCTTCTTTTGCTGGTGCGAAATGTTCATCGCTTCGCCTGCTTCGCCCATGCCGTAACCCTTCACGGTCTTGGCGAGGATGACAGTTGGTTTGCCGTTACTGTTGTGCGTGGCTTCGTGATACGCCGCATACACCTTGTGCGGATCGTGGCCGCCACGGTTCAAGCGCCAGATGTCTTCATCGGACCAGTTGGCAACCATCTTGGCCAGTTCTGGGTACTTGCCAAAGAAGTGCTCACGCACATAAGCACCGTCCTTTGCCTTGAAGGTCTGGTAGTCACCGTCCACGCACTCCATCATGCGCTTCTTGAGCAAGCCAGTGGTATCGGCGGCGAGCAGCGGATCCCAGTAGGAGCCCCAAACCAGCTTGATGACGTTCCAGCCCGCACCACGGAATTCGGATTCGAGTTCTTGGATGATCTTGCCGTTACCACGCACAGGACCGTCGAGACGTTGCAGATTACAGTTGATCACGAAGACCAAGTTGTCGAGGTTTTCACGGCCGGCCATACCGATGGCGCCGAGTGATTCAACTTCGTCGCATTCGCCGTCACCGAGGAAAGCCCAGACCTTGCGACCAGCCGTCTTGGCATGGCCACGGTCTTCTAGGTACTTCATGAAGCGTGCTTGGTAAATCGCTTGTAGCGGTGCCAGACCCATGGACACCGTCGGGAACTGCCAGAACTCAGGCATCAACCAAGGGTGTGGGTAAGAAGGCAGGCCCTTGCCGTCGACTTCGCGACGGAAGTTGTCCATCTGCTCTTCGGTCAGTTCGCCGAGCAGGAAGGCGCGGGCATAGGTGCCGGGCGCGGAGTGACCTTGGATGTAAATCAGATCGCCATCATTGTCGCCGTCGCCACCACGCCAGAAGTGGTTGAAGCCAACGTCGTACAGTGTGGCTGCCGAAGCGAAGCTGGCAATGTGACCACCAAGACCGGAGTTGTCGCGGTTGGCGCGCAGCACCATGGCCATTGCATTCCAGCGGATGTAGGCGCGGATGCGGTTTTCGATGGCATAGTCGCCGGGGGCAGCAACCTGCTTATCGACGGGGATGGTGTTAACGTACTCGGTGGTGGCATTGAACGGCATGTTCACGCCGGTGTTGCGGCTGTGTTCGATCAGTCGCTCAAGCAGGTAATGGGCGCGCTCGGGCCCCACTTCGGCGATAACGCCTTCAAGTGCTTCGAGCCATTCCTGGGTTTCCTGTGCATCGACATCCTCGCCGATCGAGGACGTGTTGATTTTCGGCATGGAAGACATCCTGTCTCCTCCTCCTTGTGAGAGTGGTGTGGAGCCCGCGGGTAAGCAGGCTTGCAGGCACAACGACGCCCGACACAGCGGGTAGGCTGGGTCGGGTGGCAGCAGCGCCCCTCGTTTTTCTTGGTCGAAGCTTAGCCGAACTGGTGGGTTCAGGGTGCTTTTCTATTTCGTATTATAAAAACAGAATTCACATTGTGCAATAACTTTGCTTTCCTCCCGATTTGGCCCTTTAAACATGGGCTGGACGGCAGCAGGGGCTTTGTCAGATAATCGCGTTTTACCTGCGCCCGGAACATTTCCGTCGCGGGTTTTGTTTTTTTGCACATATATATACCGACATTTTCATGACCGCTCGCTTGATTGATGGCAACGCCCTAGCTGCTTCGCTGCGCGGCGCGCTGGCCGAACGCGTAAATGTACTCAAGGCCCAAGGCCTGACGCCCGGCCTTGCCGTGATTCTGGTAGGCGCCGATCCCGCCTCAGCGGTTTATGTGCGCAACAAGGTGTCCGCCTGCGAAAAGGCGGGCATGCATTCGCGCAAGATTGAATATGCAGCCGATGTGGCCCTGGCCGAGGTGCTGTCCAAAATCGATGAGCTGAATCGTGATCCGTCGATTCATGGCATTCTGGTGCAGCTGCCACTGCCGGCGCATTTCGACAGCGAACTGGTGCTCGAAGCTATCTCTGCCGAAAAGGATGTCGACGGCTTCCATGCAGAAAACGTCGGTGCCCTGATGCAAGGCCAGCCACGCTTTATCCCCTGCACCCCCTACGGCGTGATGAAGATGCTTGAATCTTCGGGTGTGCAATTGCACGGTGCCGAGGCTGTGATCGTCGGTCGCAGTAATATTGTCGGTAAGCCCATGGCCATGCTGCTGATGGCGGCGGGTGCCACTGTGACCGTGTGCCACTCGCAAACGCGTGATCTGGCTTTCCATACCAAGCGTGCCGATATTTTGGTGGCAGCAGTGGGCCGTCCGCGCATGATCACTGGCGATATGATCAAGCCGGGCGCTGTGGTGATTGATGTGGGCATCAACCGTACCGAAGACGGCAAGCTGTGCGGCGACGTAGATTTTGATTCGGCGCAGGCCGTGGCCGGCGCGATTAGCCCCGTGCCCGGCGGTGTTGGCCCGATGACGATTACCATGCTGTTGGCAAACACACTTGAAGCAGCCGAACGCGCTGCCGAGGAATGACCATGACTGACAAGAATCAAAACAGCCAGCCTGTGATCGGCATTGTGATGGGCTCCGACTCCGATTGGCCCGTCATGCAAGCTGCTGCCAAGGTGCTGCGCGACTTCGGCGTTCCTTTTGAAGCCAAGGTCGTATCGGCCCACCGCACCCCTGACCTGCTGTACGAATATGCCGAAGCAGCGCAAGCCCGTGGTCTCAAGGCCATCATCGCTGGCGCGGGCGGTGCCGCGCATCTACCGGGCATGCTCGCCGCCAAGACCATTGTGCCGATTCTGGGTGTGCCGGTGCCGTCGAAGCACTTGTCCGGTCAGGACTCGCTCTATTCCATCGTGCAAATGCCGAAGGGCATTCCCGTCGCTACCTTTGCCATCGGCGAAGCTGGCGCGGCCAATGCCGGCCTGTTTGCCGTGGCCATGCTAGCCAACAGCGATGCCCGTCTGGCCGAACAACTGCAAGGCTTCCGCACCCTGCAAAGCGAAAAGGTGCTGGCCATGACCCTTAAGTTGGATGAAGCGGAAAGCAAATGAGCCAGAATTCATCGAAGAACCCAGCCCCGATTCTGCCGCCTGCCACGCTTGGCATGCTTGGCGGTGGCCAGCTTGGCCGCTTCTTTGTCGTTGCAGCCCACGAGATGGGCTACAAGGTGGCGGTGCTCGATCCAGATCTGAATAGCCCGGCTGGTGCCATCGCCGATCAGCACATCGTTGCCGAGTACAACGATCAGAATGCGCTGGATGTCCTGTCGCAAACGTGTGCAGCCGTCACCACTGAATTTGAGAATGTGCCGGCTGATACGTTGGCCTATCTCTCCAAGTTTGTCCCCGTTCGTCCAGATGCCAGCTGTGTGTCGATTGCACAAAACCGCATCAAGGAAAAAACCTTCCTCCGCGACCATCACATTCCTCATGCGCCGTTTGTCGAGGTGCATAGTGAAGCCGATATCAATGCGGCCCCGGATACGCTTTTCCCCGGCATCCTCAAGGTGGTGCGTTTTGGTTACGACGGCAAAGGTCAGGCCCGCGTGAAGAGTGCGGCCGAGGCCAGAGCAGCGTTCCAGTCCTTCAAGGGCGAGACCTGCGTGCTAGAAAAAATGCTGGCGCTGGATTACGAAGTCTCGGTGGTGCTGGCGCGTGGTCAGGATGGCCGCATCGCCTGTTTCCCGCCTGCCGAAAATTTACATACCAATGGCATCCTGGATGTCTCCGCTGTGCCAGCGACGGGCTCAGAGGCGCTGATTCAGCAAGCCGAAATTTTGGCCGCGCAGATTGCAGAAAAGATGCACTACGTCGGCGTACTCGGTGTCGAGTTTTTTGTTGTGGGCGGCGAACTTTATGCCAACGAAATGGCGCCGCGTCCCCATAACAGCGGCCACTACACCATTGATGCTTGCGTCACCAATCAGTTTGAGCAACAAGTGCGCGCCCTGTGCGGCTTGCCGCTCGGCGATGCGCGTGCGCACAGCGCCGCGGTCATGGTGAATCTGCTGGGCGACCTCTGGTATTTGGACGATAAGCACCATTCCAAAGAGCCTGACTGGAACGCACTGTTCACCGTGCCCCACCTAAAGCAGCATCTCTACGGCAAGCACCATGCGCGGGCCGGCCGCAAGATGGGTCACTTCACGGTGATCGGCAGCAACCCGGCTGAAGTGCGCGCGGCCGCGCTCACCGCACGTGCCGCCATCGGCATTGCCGATGAGGAAGCTCCGGCCACTAAGGGCCGGGAATAAGCCCCCACTGCACCATGAGCGACATTCAGCAAGCCGCGCAACACCTCGCTGCCGGTGAGCTGGTCGCCATGCCTACCGAGACAGTCTACGGGCTGGCAGCCGATGCCAGTAACCCTGCCGCGGTGGCCAAGATTTTCGCCGCCAAGGGCCGCCCAGCCGATCATCCACTAATCGTGCACATTGGCGATGTGGCGCAGCTCGAGCAGTGGGCCCGCGACATTCCGCCTGCAGCGTATGCGCTGGCTGCGAAATACTGGCCTGGTCCCCTCACCCTAATCCTCAAGCGTCAGCCGGGTGTGCCCGATGCTGTGACGGGTGGGCAAGATACGGTTGGTATCCGCATTCCCAATCACCCGATGGCGCTGAGTCTGCTCGCTGAGTTTGCCAAGCTCGGGAGTGGGGCAGTGGCCGCCCCATCGGCTAACAAGTTTGGCCGCATTAGCCCGACCAAGGCGGCGCATGTAAAGAGCGATTTGGGCAAAGAGGTGGCGATCATTCTCGATGGCGGTGAGTGTGCTGTTGGTATTGAGTCCACCATTGTTGATCTTTCGCGTGGCGCCGCAGTGGTGCTGCGACCGGGTGCCATCACCGCAGAGGAAATCGCGGCGACTGTTGCAAGCACCGAGCATGCGCCCCAGGCCCCTGCAACGCCCGCAGCGGCGCCCCGTGTATCCGGCGCACTTGCTGCGCACTATGCGCCGCGTACCCCGCTACAGTTAATTGAAAGTGATGCGCTACTGAAAAAGGTGGATGCCTGTGTCTTCAAGGGGCAGACCATCGCGGTGCTGGCCTTCAGCGTGTCGCCCTTGCGGCATCCAGCAGTGCTTTGGTTTGCTGCCGCGCACAGTGCGACTCACTACGCGCACGATCTCTACGCCAACTTACGTTTGCTCGATGCCGCGGGCGTAGACCTGATCCTTGTCGAGCGGCCACCGCAAGCGCCGGAGTGGCGCGCAGTTACTGACCGGCTTGGGCGTGCGGCCGTGGGGTCGGGTAATGATGAGGATAGCCAAGCAAGCTGAAGCTGCGTTTGATTGGCCCGCCTTGGCGGAGCTTACTGCGGCTTGACCTCAACCAGCTCAAAGTCGACAAAGTCGAAGTGCAGGGTCATGGCTTCCTGCAGGTTGGCAATCGCCTCTTCACGGGTTAAGCCATCGCTAGAAATATCGATGTCCAGACATTGCGCCACGAAGATATCGTCTTCTGGCTCAACCTTGAATGACAGTGCTTTGCTCATGCCTTAACGCTCGAAAGTTCACGAAATTTGTGGGCATACATTGTGCGACAAAGCAGTGCTCGATTGCAAACGTCGGCAGTGGACTTTGGGCAAGAGGCGGGGGGGGGGCTTGCTTGGGCGCCTTCCTGAGAAAGCCTTATTCGCCGAGCAGAACAGGGAAGAGCCCGCGCAATCCCGCCGCCATCATCTCAATCGCCATAGCTGCGAGAATGAAGCCGCCGACCCGCTCGACCAGGTTCAGCGTCGAGCGACGCAGGCTTTTGCCCGCACGACTGGCGGATTGAAAAATAACCCAGCACGCAGCACCCACAATCACGATGGGCAGGATCACGTGGATGAGGTCCGCATAACTCCGCCATTGGCTGCTACCCATCACATAACTGAAGGCCGCGGGCCCAGCGAGTAAGGGCACGGCGAGCGGGATGATCGAGGCTTCGCGGACTTCGCCCGCCTTGGCAGGTGGCGGCATCCCCTTGAAGCTAGTTTCTTGGCCCAGCACCATGGCAATCGCCAGTAGCAGCACGATGACACCGCCACCAACCTGCATCGCGCCGAGCGATACGCCGAGCACCCCAAGCAGCGGCATGCCCAGAAAAGCGGCAATCAACAACGCGATCGTCACACTGAGGCCGATCGTGCGCGCAAAGCGTGCTTTCCCACGTTGGTCGTGGTCTTCAACGGCCGCAAGAAAAATCGGAATCACGCCAATTGGCCCAACCAGCGCAAATAGGGTGATGGTTTTTTTGAGTGTGAGTGCAGCGATGGTTAGCACTGTGCGCGCCTCGGCAGGTAGAGGCGAACATTATGGGGGAAACTTTGCCGCATCGTTAATGACAGGGCGCTATTTGAGAAAGGCCCTGTACGACAGGTCAATGGCCTTGCACTCCAATCTCCAGGGTGCTTGCCCTGGGCGACTGGCTGGCTCAGTTGTAGCCGAGCAGCGCGACTTGGTGGACTTCGTCGTTCGATGCGGGAACCGGCTGCTTGACCGGGGCGGATTGCCCGGTAGGGATGCTGGCGGCTTGTTGCGATTGCTGACTTTGTTTCGAGTTCATGATGAACCTCCTGTAGCGAATAACGACCGCTCTACCAATAAGTTGACGTGATTTCGCTAGAAAACCTTGTAAGCAGATGTTGTGTCAGGATTTTTGATTTGAAACCGCACCCCTTCAGGCTGGGGTTTCGGTCATTTCCCGCTTCAGGACGCCGTTCAATTCCGCGCTGAAGTTGAAACTGTGTGCGCTAGCGAACTGAGTTCATTGCGCAAGAAAGCGCATTGTTGGCCCATCCTGCCGGCAGGTTGCGTGCAGATAACCGCACGTTCCCGCAGGAGGTTGCCATGCATCATGCTTTCCCCGTCCCACAACACCGTTCAAGCCTACTCGCCATCGCGCTACTGTTTATGTCCTGTGGTCTGCAGGCACAGCAGCCTGTGCCTGTGGCGCTAAAAGCAAGTGCTGAAGTTCCACCCGTCATTACCTCTGCAAGTGGTGCGGGGCTCTTCACGGTCATGCTCGATGGCACGATCAGCGGCACAATCAAGATCGCTGGCTTTGAACCCACCTCAGCGCACATCCATGAGGCGCCCATAGACAAGAACGGCCCAGTCATCATTACGTTGACGCAGACGAGCAGCGAAACCTTTGCTGTCCCCGATGCCACCCGACTGAACTCCAGCCAGTTCAAGCGCTACCAAGCCGGTTTGCTCTATGTAAACGTACGTAGCGCGGCTTATCCGAGCGGCGAGGTGCGGGCCCAACTGCGTCCGCTGGAAAAGATGGCGATGCCGCTGCAGCCTGATTTCTGACGCCTTCCTAAAGCTGGATGAAGGTCAGCAGGTCGTGATTGAGCTGCGTCTTGTGCGTTTCCAGTAAGCCATGCGGCCCGCCGGGATAGACCATCAGGGTCGCGTTCGGGATCAGCTTGGCCGCCCGTTGTGATGAGGTGCTGATCGGTACGATTTGATCGAAGTCGCCATGAATCAGTAGGGTGGGAACATCAAATTTCTTTAGGTCTTCTGTGAAGTTGGTTTCCGAAAAGGCGGCGATGCAGTCATACGTATTCTTTAAACCCGCTTGCATGCCTTGCCGCCAGAAGGCATCAATCATGCCTTGTGAAACCTCTGCGCCTTCCTTGTCTGCACCATAGAACGGGCCGCTGGCTATGTCGCGGTACAGCTGCGAGCGATCGTTGAGGGTGGCGAGCCGATTGCCGTCATAGCGCTCACGCGGTAACCCTTCCGGATTATCTGGCGTACGCAGCATCAGGGGTGGGACGGCGGCGATCAGAACGATCTTGCTGACGTGTCGTGTGCCGTGGCGTCCGACATAGCGCGCAACCTCGCCACCACCGGCGGAGAAGCCGACCAGAATGACCTTATCAACGCCGAGCGTGTTGATGATGCACGCTAGATCGTCGGCGTAGGTATCCATGTTATTGCCGTGCCAAGGCTGGTCGGAGCGACCATGTCCGCGTCGATCATGGGCAATGCAGCGATAGCCGTTGGACGCGAGATGAAACATCTGTGATTCCCAGCTGTCCGCATTGAGCGGCCAGCCATGACTAAAAACCACCACAGGGCCGTTGCCCCAGTCCTTGTAGTGGATGTGCGTGCCGTCCTGCATCGTGATGCTGCTCATCGGGTTCTCCGTATAACGGTGAGGGCCAAATGAGCAGGATGCAGGGATGACGATATGTGATCTGTTCGCTGGCGCACCTTCGTGGCAAATGCACCAAATAGAACGTCAATCAGGCTTCCGCGTCGTCCTCGACAACAGGGGCGGGTGCAGGAATACGTGCAGCGGCCAGCATGGCAGCGCGCGTGGTGGGCGTTTCAAGACTGATACGGCCGAGGATGCCATCGCGGAAGTCGGTTAGGAGCACCATGGCAGCTTTTTCGAGATCGTATTCTTGCGAGCGGCCCTTGCCGGTTTGTCGGCAATTGCGTTTCTTGGCGACGGCTTCGACGACACCGATACCGTCCATGCCGTCGGTACTACAGCTGTAGCGAGCGGAGATCAGCTGCGGATAGCGCGCCAGCAGAATCTCGCCGAGTGCCGCGCCGACTTGCTCCTCAATCACAGCATTGCGACCAATGGCGTGAGCGATGGCGAGCATGAAACCATCGCTGTCATGCTCGATCTTTGGCCACATCATGCCGGGGGTGTCGGTCAGCGTCATGTTCGCATTCAGTTCCAGACTCTGGACAGACTTAGTCACTGCGGGTTCGTCGCCAACCGCGGCAACGCGGCGCTTGAGAAGGGCGTTCATCAGCGTGGATTTGCCGACGTTGGGAATGCCCATGATCATCATGCGCAAAGGTTTGATGCCACCGGTCCGGTGCGGCGCCAGTCCCTGACACAGCTTGGGAATGCGTGCGGCATCCCCCGGTTTTTTGGCGCTCAGGGCAATTGCCTTCACGCCGGGCTGAGCATTGAAGTAATCCAGCCATTCTTTGGTCACTGCCGGATCCGCGAGGTCGCCCTTGTTCAAGAGCTTAAGGCAGGGGCGCTGGCGATGACGGCGCAGCTCATCGATCATCGGGTTGCTGCTTGCCATAGGCAGGCGCGCATCGAGGACTTCGATGACAACGTCGGTGCGCTCCATGACCTCCGCAGACTTCTTGCGCGCGGCGACCATGTGGCCGGGAAACCACTGAATGGGCATTGACTTAAACCGTGGGGAAACGTTGATTATACCGGGTGGGCCAAGTGGGCTTGGCAATTGGCTTGCGCGCAGACTGCGTCGGGAGGCGAACTTTTCGCAGTCGCTGTCGTCATACTTGGCCACTTCAGGCCCTCTTCGGCATCTGTATCCCTGTCATGCCTTATCACGTTGTCTGGTTTAAGCGCGACCTCCGCCTGCATGACCATGCAGCGCTGGCGGCTGCCGCCCGCCAAGGGCCGGTGCTATGCCTGTATGTGATCGAGCCCGGCCTGTGGGCGCAGCCGGATATGAGCGCGCGCCACTATGACTTTCTATTAGCGAGTTTGCGAGCCCTCGATGCCGAGCTGGCCCTGCATGGCTTGCGCTTGCAAGTGGTGCGCGGTGAGATGGTGGAGGTATTGGAGCGACTGTATGCGCATCAGCCGTTCAGTAGCCTGCATGCGCATGAGGAAACCGGAAACGGCTGGACCTACGCGCGCGACCGAGCAGTGGCAGGCTGGTGCAGGCAACGCGGCATCGGCTGGCATGAGTACCCACAGTTTGGGGTGGTGCGTCGGCTGCGTAATCGCGACCATTGGCGTGAGGCGTGGGAGTCGCATGTGGCGGCGGACCAAACTGTCTTGCCGCCATTGGTTGGGATCCCCTTGCCATGGCCTGATCGGCGCGTGCCAACCGCAACAGCGCTGGGCTTATCGCAGGACCCGATAACGCGCCCGCAAGACGGTGGCCGCCCCGCAGCGCTGGCCGTGCTGGAGGCGTTTTTGTATGCACGTGCGGGGCAGTATCGTGGCGGCATTTCCTCACCCTTGAGTGCGCCGACCGCCTGCTCGCGCCTCTCGCCGTACTTATCTTATGGCTGTTTAAGCTTGCGTGAAGTTGCTCAGGCAACCCGCAGGCAATTGGCTGAATTAGCGCCCGGAGATCGCCGGCGTAAAGGCTTGAGTGGTTTTATGAGTCGCCTTTACTGGCACTGTCATTTCATTCAGAAACTGGAGAGCCAACCGGATCTTGAGTTCCGTAATCTGCACCGTGGTTACGACAATTTGCGCGAAGGCGAATGGCAGGCTGAACACTTCGCTGCGCTCACCAACGGACAGACAGGCTGGCCCTTGGTGGATGCCTGTGTGGCGATGCTGCGCGAAACCGGTTGGCTTAATTTCCGCATGCGTGCCATGTTGGTCTCGGTGGCATCCTATCCCTTATGGCTGCACTGGCATGAGGTGGGCTTGTGGTTGGCGCGCCAGTTTGTGGACTATGAGCCGGGCATTCATTGGAGCCAGATGCAAATGCAAGCGGGGACAACGGGCATCAACACGACACGGGTCTATAACCCGATCAAGCAGGCCCGTGATCACGATCCACATGGCCGCTTTGTTCGCCAGTGGCTGCCGGCGTTGCGGCGTGTGCCCGATACCTGGTTGTTCGAGCCTTGGCGTATGCCCGCCGATGTGCAAGCGCGGTGTGGTGTGAAGGTGGGTGAGGATATTCCAATGCCCTTGGTTGATCTTGAGGTTGCTACTCGCGAGGCCAAGGCACGCTTGCATGCACGCCGCGCGCGCCCGGATGTACGGGCTGACGTCGCTGAGATTGTGGCGCGCCACGGCTCACGGCAGCGCCCACCACGGCGGAAAAAAGCCAGTCCAGAAACGCAATCACAGTCGCAACTGGAGTTGGGCTGGTGAGTACTGTTATCTACTGGTTTCGTCAGGATCTGCGGCTCGCCGATAACGTGGCCCTACAAGCGGCGTACGCCCATACTCATGTCTTACCGGTGTTCTGTCTTGATCCACGCCAACATCAGCCAGACGCCTGGGGCATCGTGCGGCGTGGCGCTCATCGCGGCGCGTGGTTAAAAGCACATTTGTGTGCATTGCAGGCGGATTTGCGGGCGTTGGGTAGTGATTTGTTGATCATCGAGGGTGCGCCTCAAGTGGTTCTGCCTGCCCTAGCCCAAGCAATCGCTGCCGACAGGGTGGTCTGCGAAGCGATTGCCGCTCCAGAGGAGTTGGCGGTTGTGGCTGACCTACGTGCTGCGGGGCTAACAGTGCAGAGTGTGTGGCAGTCTTCACTCTTGCCGCCAGAGTCGCTGCCATTCCCTCTGAGTGATCTGCCTCCGGTCTTTGCCCGCTTCCGCGTCGCGGTGGAAGCTACGGGGACGTCGCCCGCATTGCCGCTTCCACCACCTGATTTACCACCCTTGCCGCTTCTGCCACCGTCGTACTCGCAGGTCAGCCCTGAGCATCTGGATGCGTTGTTACCCGCGCCAGATACCACGGGCCGGAGCAGCTTCCCGTATGGCATGCCTGACTGGCAAGGCGGTGAGCGCGCAGCGCAGCAGCATGTGATGCGCTACTTTTCTAGTGACTTACCGCAAAGCTACAAGGCAACGCGGAATGCACTCTCGGGTTCTGAGTTTTCGACCAAGTGCTCGCCCTGGCTTGCCTTGGGCGCGATCTCACCCCGCCAAGTTTTTGCTGCGCTCAACCAGCATGAGGCATCACACGGCAAGAACGACAGTACTTACTGGATTTGGTTTGAGCTGCTATGGCGCGACTATTTTCGCTTCCTGCATTTGCAGCATGGGGTGAAGCTATACCGCGCGCAGGGCTTATCTGCTTCACCACTCGCACCCGCTGAGGGGGCGCTCAGTGCGTGGCAAGCATGGACGCGTGGTGAGACTGGCGAACCCTTAGTGGATGCGGGGATGCGCGAGCTGGCGCAGACAGGCTATCTGTCCAACCGCATGCGCCAAATTGTGGCCAGCTATCTGATTCATGAGCTACGCGGCGACTGGCGATTCGGCGCCGCGTGGTTTGAGCATTGTTTGCTTGATTACGACGTGTACAGCAATCAGGGCAATTGGCTTTACATCGCTGGGCGCGGGACAGATCCGCGCGGTGGGCGGCGATTCAATATCGAACACCAAACGCGTGAGTACGATCCGGACGGTGCGTACCGGGCACGGTGGGGTGTCTAATGAGTCGGTTGTCGCGCAATGCCAAACTGACTGAGCAATCTCACTTTAGTGTGCCAGTGGCGCTCAACCAATGCATCACACCGCGTGCCGCTGCATGACCCGTGGCAATACAGCCCGTGAGGAGATAGCCGCCGGTGGGCGCTTCCCAATCGAGCATTTCGCCGGCACAGAATACGCCGGGTAACTGTTTCAGCATCAGGTGAGCATCCAATGCAGCGAACTCCACACCGCCGGCGGTGCTGATGGCTTCGTCGATGGGGCGTGTTGCCGTGAGCCGCAGTGGCAAGGCCTTGATCGTCGCAGCCAGCGTTGTGTTGTCATGCATGGCGTCTTTGTCGAGTACTTCGCGCAGCAGGCCTGCCTTGACACCGGCAATGCCCAGCCGGCTTTGCAAATGCGACGACAAGGAGCGCGAGCCGCGCGGATGGCTGACCTCGCGCAGCACGCGGGCGCTGTCATGTGAGGGGAGCAGGTCCAGCATCACGGTGGCGCTGCCGTCGCGTTGTAGATAGTCACGCAGCGGTGCGGAGAGCGCATAGATCAAGCCACCCTCAACACCGTGTTCGCTGATAACGAACTCCCCTTGCTGTTGGTGGGGCTTGCCATCCAAACCGATACAGCTCGCGCTGACATTCTTAACGGGTTCGCCTGCAAAGCGAGTACGGAAGATATCGCTCCAAGGCACTTCAAAGCCGCAGTTGGCAGGTTGCAGCGGAGCCAAGGGGATGTCTTGTGCGGACAGAACCGGCATCCAGGCACCGTCCGATCCGAGACGAGCCCAGCTACCGCCCCCCAATGCGAGTACGGTGGCATCGACTTGATGAATGACCTCGCCCTCCGGTGTGGCGAAGCGTAGCCCCTGATCGGCGTGCCAACCGAGCCAGCGATGGCGCACATGGATGCGTACGCCAGCACTGCGCAGGCGGTGCAGCCAAGCGCGCAGCAGCGGGGCGGCTTTCATTTCGCGCGGGAACACGCGGCCGGAGGAGCCGACGAACGTAGTCACGCCCAAGCCTTCAGCCCAATCTTGCAAAGATTGTGGTGTGCAAGCGCTTACCATAGCGCCAAGCTCTGTACTGCGTACGCCATAGCGTGTCAGAAAGCGGTCCAGCGGCTCACTATGGGTGAGGTTGAGTCCGCCACGGCCCGCCATCAGAAACTTACGCCCCAGCGACGGCATGGCATCGAAGAGATCAATCGCCAGCCCTGCCTGGCTCAGGGTTTCGGCGGCTGCCAGCCCGGCCGGGCCGCCGCCAATGACAGCAATACGTGGGGGTGAAGAGGCCATGGCGCGGAGTGTAGCGCAGGCGGCCATTACTGCCTGCCCCAAATTATGCTGATTGGCTTCTGGGGCTGGCTTCTGCGATAATCTCGACCCGCTCCTTACCGCGTTTTCGAACGCCGGCCACTATTTATGTCAGACGCCCCCCAACCCACCATGACCTTCGCCGACCTCGGTTTGTCCGACGCTTTGCTGCGCGCACTCTCCGACATCGGCTACGAAACCCCCTCGCCGATCCAGGCCAAGTGCATCCCGTTGTTGATGCAGGGGAACGACATTCTGGGGGAAGCGCAGACCGGCACCGGCAAGACCGCGGCTTTTGCGCTGCCCTTGCTGTCGCTGATCGATCCGAACAAGCGCACCCCGCAGGCACTGGTGCTGACGCCGACGCGTGAGCTGGCGATTCAAGTGGCCGAGGCGCTGCAGAGCTATGCCAAGTATCTTAAGGATTTCCATGTGCTGCCGGTGTATGGCGGCCAAAGCATGATTGTGCAGCTGCGTCAGCTGTCGCGCGGTGCCCAGGTCATTGTCGGTACGCCCGGCCGTGTCATGGATCACCTTGAACGCAAGAGCATGGACCTGAAGGATCTGAAGGTCATGGTGCTGGACGAAGCCGACGAGATGCTGCGCATGGGCTTTGTGGATGATGTCGAGTGGATTCTCGAACACACGCCTGAGTCGCGTCAGACCGCACTGTTCTCGGCCACCATGCCCGAGCCGATTCGCCGTATTGCCCACAAGCACATGAGCGAAGCCAAGGAAGTGAAGATCAAGTCGGCGACGTCGACCGTTGCAGCGATCAAGCAAACTTACTGGCAAGTGCGCGGTGCTGATAAGCCAGAGGCGCTGACCCGCATTCTCGAAGCGGAAGAAAACTTCGAAGCCGCCATCGTCTTCGTGCGCACCAAGACCGCCACGCTGGAACTGGCGCAGAAGCTGGAAGCCCGTGGCTATGCCGCGGCTGCGCTGAACGGTGACATGACCCAAGGTCTGCGCGAGCAAGTGATCGAGCAGCTCAAGAACACCACGCTGGACATCGTTGTGGCAACCGACGTCGCTGCCCGCGGCATCGACGTGCCGCGCGTTAGTCACGTCATCAACTACGACGTCCCCTACGACACTGAATCGTATGTGCACCGTATCGGCCGTACCGGCCGTGCAGGCCGTACTGGCAATGCCATCCTGTTTGTCGCCCCGCGTGAAATGCGCATGCTCAAGGCGATTGAGCGCGCTACGCGTCAGCCGATCGAAGCCATCCAGCTGCCGACGATGGCTGCCGTGGCGGACCGCCGTGTTGCGCAGTTCAAGAAGCAGATTGTTGACGTCATCAACCGTGAGCCGCTGGGCTTTATGGAAACCGTGGTGGCCGATCTGTCGCGCGAAGAAGAATTGGGTATGCATGAAGTTGCTGCCGCATTGGCTTGGCTGGCGCAACGTGATCGTCCGCTGCAACCGGAAGGCCGTGACTACGAAGCTTCCAATTTCTCTGCCGAAGGTTCGCGTAAGCCCGCTCGCGAGCGCACGCCAGAGGAGAAAGAGCAACGTACTGAAATCCTCGCCAAGCGTCGTGACTTTAGCGCCGGTCATCTGCAGAAGTACCGCATCGAAGTGGGTAAGTCGCACGGTGTGCTGCCCAAGGAAATCGTTGGCGCAATTGCCAATGAGGGGGGTATTGAAGGCAAGATGATTGGCCAGATCAATCTGTTTGACGAGTACAGCACGGTCGAACTGCCGGTACTGCCTGATGCTCTGCTGAGCAAGCTGCAGAAAACGCGTGTGCGTCAGCGCGTGTTGCTGATCAAGCCGGATGATGGCAGCTCGCCTTCGCCCGCGCCGCGTGCACGCAAGAGCTACAAGGACGAAGGCAGCAGCTTCAGCGACAAGCCACCACGCAAGACGCTGGCGAAGCCGGAAAAAGCGTTTGGCGAAAAGAGCTTCGATACCGAGAAGAAGCCATTCGGCGAGAAGAAGGCCTACGGAGACAAAAAGCCGTTTGCGGACAAGAAGCCCTACGGCGAAAAGACCAAGTCGTTCTCAGCTGGCTTCAAGAAGGATGGCAGTAAGCCGCCCGCCCGCAGCATGAGCGCAGGTGTGAAGAAGAAGCCTGCGAAGTAATTAGCCTCTGTCGTCAGTCCCATCGAGCCGGCCCTGCCGGCTCGATTCACATGGGCCTCGCCAATCGCTGAGGCCCATCGGGATTTAGTTGGGGTTGGCCTGTGCCGCTTGCTGCTGTGCGCGTTGATAAGCGAGCACCACCTGCGTGGCCTGTGCCATCACCTGCTTAGCCATGTCGGCAGGTAATGAGTGATTCAGTGCGGTGAACAAGCCCTGCGTGGTTTCCTGTGCAAGCGAGCTGTGATCAGGATCGGCGGCGAAATTTGGATCAAGACAGCGCAGCTGGATGTGCGCCAGTGCATCGGCAACCAAGCGCCAGCCATAGGTCGGCATCACTTCGGTAAGCACGCGCATCATGCTGCCGAGATGTTGCAGTAGGCGCTCAGCCGGTTCGCGTTCGTCACACGCGACCATCGCATGCCAGAGCGCTAGGTGAATGCCGCGGCGCAGCTCAATCTTGAAATCAATGGCGTTGTCTTCTCGCGCTTCAATCGCCGCGAACTGTTGCTCAAAGCGGGCACTGGCTTGGGCATCAAGCGGGTTGCGTAGATTGCCCAGCAGCGTGGTTAAACCCGGCAGCGCGGCCAGCCCGAAAGCCTGCGTCCAAGCCAAGCCCCATTGGTCGAGACCGCTGATCAGCAGCGCGAGGCGCAGGGTATTGGCTTCCTCACTGCTACCTTGTTTCGCCCAATCGCGTGCGCGGGCTTCGATGACGGATAGGCCAAGTTCAGCGGCGGCTTCGTCGCCTTCGGCGAGCAGCCGGAAAATGCGGATAAAACCATCTTGGGCCAGACCAGCCGCTTCCTTCTGGACGGCAGCATCAGCCAGTCCAGCGAGTTCATCATTGGGGAGTGTCATTCTTGTTCGGGTGTTTTGCTATGCGGCTCAGCCTGCATCGAGGCCCGCATTGTAGCCAATGTGCTGCGCTGCATCTCTAGCCCCTGAATGGTGGCTTGCAACATGCTCAAATTCATCTGCAGCCAGCCTTCCACAGCCTTCATATCGGCAATGCGCTTATCGAGCTCATCGGTGTCGAACGTGGGGGCGACCATGCCGGGCATGGCAAACCCCATGCTGCCCCACAGGGCTTTGACTGCTTCAAACGGGTCACCGGGCGGCGGGGTGCCGGCGCTCATTACGCCATCGCCGGTTGCAGCTCACGAACGGGCGTCATATGTGGGCGTGCCACCGGTGCAGCAGGCGCCATGGGGCGCAGCACGCGTGGCACTTCTTCGACCTGTTGAATCGGGATTTGCAGCAAATCGAGCACCTGCTTAGCTACATTGCAGCAGGCATCAGCCAGGGCCGGCGGAATGTCATTGCCGATTTCGCTCTTTAACAGCAGCTTGGTGGCATTGAACGCATTGACGGGCATGAGAATGCGATCGCGGTAGGGGGCAAGCAGCTCATCGACCGTACGTTCCGCTGTGTCCCTCTGCCATGGGATCACCGGCCATTGGGTCGGGATGGCGTAGGCGCGCGGGAACATCTCAAGGTCACGAATCAGGGTGCGGATATCTTCATGCGAATCGCGGAAAGGCAGCAGCACCAGATCAGCCAAGCTATAAAGCTTGCGGTCCATCTCGGTGCGGTTGCCGCCACCGTCGACCACGCCCATCCATGAATTGAGGGAGCGTATCTTGTCCGTCACCTTGGCCAGCGCATCGCGGGTGCGGGCATCGGCTACCAGATAACGTCGACCCTCAGGGCTCAGTGGCTCGCGTGCAGTATCCGTGAGGACGCAGACTGAGCGTTGCCCAAGCAGCCCCAAGCCCTGACACAGCATGTGTGAGAGTGTGGTCTTGCCGGTGCCGCCCTTGTTACCGATGATGCAAATAATGTCTGCCATAAGATCTCCGCGAACCCCTGAATGGTCTGGCTGGGGTGCTTTCTGGATTGAATTATGGCGAGCGGCGCAAATGGTGATGCGCCGAAATGACAGGGGAAAAGGTGTTTGTCTAAACGGGGATGAGCTGAGCCAGAAAATCCCTTCATTTCTTGGGCTTAGCGATGGTTTTTAACCCAATGGTGTAGCAATAAAGCTGGGTCTGACGTGGGTCATCGACCTCAATCACTGGGTCTGCAGAGACATCTGAAATGGAAAAACTGTTACTGATCAAGCGCTTGCCGCTTTTCATCTCGGCCTGTGCCTTGTCCCACAGCGCTGGCATAGGTGCAGGTGACAGAAATGCATAGACTGTGTCATAGCCGCTCAGCGAGTGTTGCCAAAAGTCACCGTAGCGAATGCTCACATTGCGGCGCCCGATATTCAGGAGTTTGGCGACAAACCACGTTGCCGGTGCATGCTCAATGCCGGTGAACTGGCAGTCCGGCCGCATCAAGGCCAAACGGCGTAGCAGGTGACCATCGCCGCAGCCAAGGTCGATGACGCGTGCGTTGGGCGGCAACAGGTCAGCCAGTGCGATGGCTGTGGCTTGATTGCTTAGATAAAGCGGTACACGACTTTGGTCTGTACGCCAGAAAATCAGCAGCGTCAGAACAAAAGCCGCTAGATACCAGCCCGGCGCAATCTGCAGCGCCAAGGCAATCACAACCAACGGCATGAACAGCAGATGAATCAGCCACCACCAGCGCGGTGCGCCACATTTCCAGCTGATCCCGCCTGCACAAAGACCTTGTAGCACTGCGAGTAGCAGAGGCTGGCGCAGCCATGCTACGGGCAGTAGATACGCCAGTGCGAACACAATGAGTGCACCGCCGATTTGGGCGAAGAGGGCGGGGCGCAATGGCGAGGTGTTGGTGGCGGTGGTCGACATTGGGTGAATGATAACTGCCGTTACCGGGTGGTCGTGAGCAAGGAGCCGGCGCTTGGATGCCGCGCGGTACAATAGCGCCTTTGCGCTTGCGCAGTATTTTCCGGAATCCACCATGAGTCTCCAGTGCGGCATCGTCGGTCTGCCTAATGTCGGCAAGTCCACCCTCTTCAATGCGCTGACCAAGTCAGGCATCGCGGCAGAAAACTACCCCTTCTGCACCATCGAACCGAACGTCGGCATTGTTGAAGTACCCGATCCGCGCTTGGCCGAGCTGTCGAAGATCGTTAATCCGCAAAAGATTCAACCGGCCATTGTTGAGTTCGTCGATATCGCGGGCCTCGTGGCCGGTGCCTCCAAGGGCGAAGGCCTAGGCAACCAGTTCTTGGCAAACATCCGCGAGACCGATGCAATTGTGCACGTGGTGCGCTGCTTTGCTGACGAGAACGTGGTGCACGTCGCTGGCAAGGTCGACCCACTGTCCGACATTGAAGTGATCGATACCGAATTGGCTCTGGCCGACCTGACTGCCGTCGAGCGTACGCTGACTAAGAACAAGAAACTCGCCAGCACTGGCGACAAGGATGCCAAGGTACTGGTTGCCGTCCTTGAAAAGTGTATGGCACAGCTGAATCAGGCTAAGCCGATTCGCGCATTGGGCCTGGATAAGGAAGAGCTGGCCGCCATCAAGCCGCTATGCCTGATTACCGCAAAGCCTGTGTTGTATGTCGCCAACGTGAAGGAAGACGGTTTCCAGAACAACCCGCATCTTGATGCAGTGAGCCAACGTGCTGCGGCCGAAAAGGCCGAGGTGGTGGCTGTCTGCGCGGCGATTGAGGCGGAAATTGCCGAGCTCGACGACGAAGAAAAGCAAATGTTCCTCGCCGATCTCGGCCTGGAAGAGCCCGGCCTGAATCGCCTGATTCGCGCGGGCTACAAGCTGTTGGGTCTACAGACTTATTTCACCGCAGGGGTGAAGGAAGTGCGTGCCTGGACCATTCATATTGGCGATACCGCGCCGCAAGCCGCAGGCGTGATTCACACCGATTTCGAAAAAGGCTTTATTCGCGCCCAGACCATCAGCTTCGACGATTACATCCAATACAAGGGTGAAGCTGGCGCCAAGGAAGCGGGCAAGATGCGCGCGGAAGGCAAGGAATATGTCGTCAAGGACGGCGACGTATTGAACTTCCTCTTCAACGTCTAAGGCAGCGGGCAGCGGGGCGGGCCATGGGGGAGGTGCGCTACCGTGGCCGCTTTGCCCCATCGCCTACCGGGCCCCTGCATTTCGGCTCGTTGGTCGCAGCGGTTGGTAGCTATTTAGAAACCCGCACCCATCAGGGCGAGTGGCTGGTGCGCATCGAAGATGTCGATGCGCCGCGCTGCCGCATCGAACACGAGTCAGCCATTCTGCGTACGCTGGTGAACTATGGCTTCCGTATTGATGGCGAGATCATGCGTCAGCGTGATCGTACAGCGGCCTATCAATCCGCCCTCAATCTGCTGCATGAGTATCAGCGGGTGTTCGGCTGCGCGTGCACACGCAAGGAAATTGGCGACTCATTGCTCGGCAGCAATGGTGCGCCAATCTATCCGGGCACCTGCCGCGAAGGCTTGCCGCCGGGAAAAGAGGCCCGCGCGTGGCGGTTTAAAGTCAATGATGCAACGGTGAACTTCACCGATGCCGTGCAAGGTGAGATCACGCAAGATCTTGCCCGTGAGGTCGGCGATTTTGTCTTGCTCCGCGCCGATGGGCTATTTGCGTATCAGCTTGCCGTTGTGCAGGACGATGCGGATCAGGGTATTACGCATGTGGTGCGTGGGGCTGACCTCCTTGATTCAACTCCACGGCAGATTGCCTTGCAGCAGTGCCTTGGTCTGCCCACGCCGCAGTATGCGCACTTGCCTGTGGTGGTGAACGTCGCGGGTGAAAAACTCTCCAAGCAGACCTTGGCCGAACCACTCAATGATGACGATCCTGTGCCGGCGTTGTGGCAGGCACTCAGCTTCCTTGGCCAGCAACCGCCGATTGCATTACGGAGCGGTACGCGCGATGCCCTGTGGGAATGGGCATTACAGCATTGGTCATTGGGCCGCGTGCCTCAACATATTTCCTCTCCTTTACCTTAAGAATCATGCTGATTACATGTGATGCCGATTTGAAGCGCCTGTTTGAAACGGTGCGTACCATTGCCGTGGTGGGTTGCTCACCTAAGCCTGAGCGACCAGGCCACTATGTCGCCAAATATCTGCAGGACCTTGGGTTTCGAGTGATCCCAGTGAATCCGGGGCAGACCGAAATTCTGGGCGAGAAATGCTATGCCTCACTGCGCGACATCCCAGAGCCAGTGGATATGGTGGACTGCTTTCGGCGTGCTGAGGATATTCCGCCCATCGTCGAGGATGCGATTGCAATCGGCGCTAAGTTCATCTGGATGCAGCTTGGCATCGTCAATGAAGAAGCCGCCCAGCGTGCCCTCGATGCAGGCATTGAGGTCGTGATGGATCGCTGCCCGAAGATCGACTATCCGCGTTTGTTCCGCTGATCAGTGCAACTTGCTGTACCCGGCCAGGCCAATCAGAGTACGCACGGTGCCGTAGGCAAGCCAAGCCGCTAGGCGGTAGTACCAAGGCAGTTTGACCCAGCCCTCGATTTTTACACCACCCGCTGCAATGGCTTCTGCGAGGTCGGTCCGCAGTGTTGAAGCAAAGGCCTTGTCGCGTACGACCACATTCGCCTCGCGCGCGAGCAGCAGGCTGAAGGGATCGATATTGGATGAGCCCACCGTAGCCCAGTCATCGTCAATGACCGCGGTCTTGGCATGTAAGTAGCTGTGGCGGTATTCATAAATGTTCACGCCAGCGCTGAGCATCTGTTCATAAAGCGCGAGCGTTGCAAAATACTGCAGCCGATATTCGACTTTCCCCTCGAGCAATAAGGTCACCTTGACGCCGCGGTGTGCAGCATCGATCAGCGTTTGTCGGAAGCGCCGTCCCGGCAGGAAGTAGGCATTGGCAATCAAGATCTCGTGACGTGCGTTGTGCATGGCATCGAGGTATGCGTTTTCAATGCTGCGGCGATGGCGCAGATTGTCGCGTACCAGTAACGCCGCATGCACCTGTCCCTCGCTTGCAGTTGTCGCTATGCGCGGCGGTGCCGTGCGATACCGGCGCCCTAAGCTGGCCCAGCGGACCAACTCCCACAGGCGTGTCATGGTGTGATGGAGGGGGGCGATCACCGGGCCTGTGACCCTCACCGTATAGTCGAGGCGTGGCCGGCCAGCGTCATCCAGATCGTCGATGATGTTGATGCCGCCAACAAAGCCAACAGTGGCATCAATGCATGCCAGCTTGCGATGCAGTCTGCGCAAGCGTTGTTTGCGCATGCGAAAGCGCGCGAGTTCGGGGCGATAGATCATGACTTCGACCCCGGCCCTGCGCATCTGTTCACCCAGCCCCGGCATGAAGTCTGGGCTACCAAAACCATCCACCATCACATGCACATTGATGCCGCGTTGCGCCGCCGCACTCAATGCATCAGCGATTTTCTGACCGGTGGCGTCAGAGGCGAAGATGTAGGTTTCAAGGCGGATTTCAGCGTTCGCAGTCGCGATGGCCTGCAATAGCGCAGCAAAAAAAGCATCCCCGCTGTGCAGCAGGCTGACATGATTGCCGCTACTGAAGGGGATAAGCGCCATCAGCTGTCTGGCCTCAGATAAGCCGACAGCGGGGCATGATCGGAAATGCGTGACCAAGCCGCACCGACGTGCAAAGTCGTTTTCTCAACACGAAAGCCCCGCACATAGATGCGATCAAGCCGCATCAACGGCATGGCCGCGGGAAAGCTACGCGTTGGCTTGCCATGCGGACCAGCAAAGACCTCATCAAGCTGCAGGCGTTGGGCCAAGTGGCGGTGGGCTTGATTACGCCAATCGTTAAAGTCACCGGCGATGATAAGCGGTGCGTCCGCAGGCACCAGCTCTTCGATATTCGCCGCGAGTGCATCCATCTGTCGGCGCCTGCTGGCAGCGAATAGGGATAAGTGTGCACAGACGCAATGCAGGGCTCTCGTCCAGCCTTCAGGTTGCACCGTGCAGTGCAGAAGCCCGCGCTTTTCAAAACGCAGATGCGTGACATCCTGGTTGCGGCTGTGCAAGATAGGAAAGCGTGACAGGATCGCGTTGCCATGATGCCCGTGGTCATACACCACGTTCTGCGCATAGGCCTGATGCCAAATGTCGTCAGCAAGGAATTCATGCTGCGGTGTGCCTGGCCACTGATGATGGCGCAGTGCATGCTTTTCATGCAGCCCTTGCACCTCTTGAAGAAAAATGAGGTCAGGATTCAGCGCCTGCAACTGAGCGCGCAACTCATGCACCATCAGGCTTCGGTTGAATTGCGAGAAGCCTTTGTGGATGTTGTAGGTGGTAACGTGCAAGGCTGGCAAGCTCATACCTTGATTCTGCCATGAGCTGGACACTGTATCGGGAAAGAATAATTCGCACATTCAGGCGGAAACCCTGCAATGCGAATTCTGGCCATGATTCAATAGCGTCTCTACGAAGACACGACTGACCATGGATTCTTTTAGCGAACTCACCCCGCAACATGCCGAGCTCCGTACTGCGCTCCAAGCGAAAATTGACAGTAAGACCAAGCCACTTGGCGCGTTGGGCCAACTGGAAACCTTGGCGCTGCAGCTCGGCCTGATCCAGCAGCGTCTGACACCCCAGCTAAGCCAGCCACATATCCTCGTCTGCGCCGGAGACCATGGTGCTGCCCGCGCAGGTATTTCTGCTTACCCCCAGGATGTGACCTGGCAGATGGTGGAAAACTTTCTCGCTGGGGGTGCCGCTATTAATGTTTTTGCGCGGCAGGCAGGTATGCAACTGGTCGTAGCTGATGCCGGCGTGAATCATGACTTTGGTATGCGCCCGGGCTTGCTGGACGTGAAGGTTGCGCATGGCACCGACAGTTATCTTGATGGCGCCGCGATGACAGATGCACAGTGTGCGGCGGCCATGCAGCATGGCGCTGATGTGGTGGTACGTCTGCATGAGGGCGGGTGCAACGTGTTGGGCTTTGGCGAGATGGGTATTGGTAATACCGCATCAGCCTCTTTAATCACGCACTGCTTGACGGGTAGCCCGCTGTCGCAGTGTGTCGGGCGCGGCACTGGGCTTGATGATGCCGGCCTTGCGCGAAAGCAGACGTTGCTTGAGCAAGCGCTATCAGTCGCCAAGATTGCACATGACGATGCATTGGCCGTGCTGGCCCGCTTTGGTGGGTTTGAAATTGCCATGCTGGCGGGTGCTATGCGCGCCGCAGCAGCACGACGCATGGTTTTGCTGATCGATGGCTTTATTGTCACTGCGGCCTTGCTCGTCGCTACACGACTGTCTCCAGAGGTGCGCGCCTGTTGCATTTTTGCACATTGCTCGGCGGAGGCCGGGCATCGCCTGCAACTGCAATATTTACAGGCCGAACCCTTGCTGCAGCTGGGGCTGCGTTTGGGAGAGGGCACGGGTGCGGCGTTGGCTTACCCATTACTTCAGTCGGCATGCCTATTTATGGATGAGATGGCGAGCTTTGCCAGTGCCGGCGTGAGTGAGGCATGAAATCGTAAAACTGAAAGCGACTACAATGGAAAGTCCCCCACGCGATAGACACGAGGCCCTGCATGACTAGCCTGTTTGCTGATCCAAGTATTCTTCTGGTTGAGCCCTCCACCATGCAGGCCAAGGTGGTGAGCAAGGCCTTCCGCGAGCTAGGCATGGATCGTATTCGTACAGCCGAAAATGGCTGGGGTGCGTTGGCGGACATGCGCGAGGTGCGCCCGGAAGTGGTGGTGAGCGCGTTGTATCTCCCCGATATGTCTGGTCTTGATCTTGTGTTGGCGATGCGTGAGGAAACCGATCTGGCCGGAATCCCCTTCATTCTGGTATCGAGCGAGACACGACCTCAGGCCCTAGACCCTGTGCGGCAAGCCGGCATATGCGGGATTCTGCCCAAGCCCTTTACCACGTCACAGCTGCGTAAAGTGCTGGATACCACCCTCGATTTTCTGGCACTTGAACACACGACCTCGATCGATTTTCGCGCTGAAGAACTTAAGGTGCTACTCGTTGACGACAGTGGTAGTGCGCGCCGCTTCATGCGACGCATGCTTGAAAATTTGGGCATCACGAATTTCATTGAGGCGGAGAATGGCCGTAAGGCGGTCGAGCTGCTGGCAGGCACGATGGTTGATTTGGTGGTCACGGATTACAACATGCCTGAGATGGATGGTCAGGCCTTGGTCCAACATATTCGGCAGCACAGCTGGCAAAAGGATGTACCCATCCTGATGGTGACAAGTGAGGCAGATGCTAGCCGATTGGCAGCGGTTGAAGCCGCTGGTGTATCGGGCATTTGTGACAAACCGTTTGAGGCCAGTGTGGTGAGTGATTTGCTGGGGCGCTTGCTGGCCAATCGTGAGTGATCAATTGCAGTTTGTTGCCCTGTGAGCGTTGATTTGATCCGTCGCGAAGCCAGCTATTTTTTTGCCGCTGTACGGTTTTTTACCCGCCTGCCGGTGCCCGCTTGGGTCGGGCATTCGCAGGATCAGCTCGATCATGCAGTGCGCTATCTTTCCATCGTGGGACTTATTGTCGGTGCGCTGGGTGCGCTTGCGACATGGCTAGCTGCATGGGTACTCCCCCTGTCCCTAGCGGTTCTGCTGGGGATGGCGACGACACTGCTCGTGACAGGCGCCTTCCATGAAGATGGCTTTGCCGATAGCTGCGATGGCTTTGGTGGCGGGTGGGATAAGGCGCACGTGCTGACCATCATGAAGGATTCTCGCCTCGGCAGCTATGGCGCCATCGGCATTATGCTGCTGCTGCTGGCGAAGTGGAATGCGCTGATGGAGCTGGAAGACTGGCTCTTATTCAGTCTACTGGCTGCCCACGCCAGCTCCCGTGCGGCCGCATCAACATTGATTTATGCGCTGGACTACGTGCGCGATGAAGACAGCAAGGCCAAGCCGCTGGCGCGTCGCATGACTTTTGCTGAGCTTGCAGTGGTGTTGCTTTTTGGTCTTGTACCCTGCTTGCTTTTGCCTTGGCAAAACGCCCTATGTGCGCTCTTGTTACAGGGCTTGGTCGTATGGGCATGGGCGCGCTACAGCGTCCGACGGATTGGTGGTTATACCGGCGATGTCCTTGGCGCCTCTCAGCAGCTGGGTGAGCTAGCCTTCTACTGTGGGCTATTGTGCGTCTTTACCTGGTAAGACATCCGGCTGTCGCGGTTGATCCTGGCGTGTGTTACGGCGCTAGCGATCTGCCGCTGCACCCTGGCTGGGAGTCGTCTTTGCTTGCCTTGCGGGCAGCCTTACCAGCAGGGCTGCCCGTTCATTCAAGCCCGCTGCGCCGCTGTCATGATCTAGCGATCGCTTTGTCTCCCACAGCGCGCACCGATACGCGTTTGCGCGAGCTCGATTTCGGGCGCTGGGAAATGCAAGCATGGGACAAGATTTCGCGCGATGAGTTGGACGCCTGGGCAGCAGCCCCATTGACCTATGCGGGGTATGGTGGCGAAAGTGTGGCGATGATGCAGCTAAGGGTTACCGAGGCGCTTGGTGAGCTCACCGCGGACTGCCTATGGGTGACGCATGCCGGGGTGATGAAACTGGTGTGCGCACAATTGTTAGGTTTGCCTGAGCCTCAGTGGCTGGGCATGTCATTCGCCCATGCAAGCGTTGTGTGTCTTGAACAAGACAACACGACGTCTGCTGGATGGCGGTTGCTACCTTGAGTCAGTGACGTGCGCGTACAGCGGTATCCAAGTAGGCAAGCAGTTGCTGCAGATTTCCGTCCATCGAGAACTGTGCGCGTACGGCTTCCTTGCCCAATGCCGCCATGGTCTGCATCTCTTTAGGATGACTGAGCGCCCACTCCAGCTTAGCCTGCCAAGCGGCGACATCTTCGGGCGCTGCCAGCAAGCCGGTTTGGCCATCCATAATGGTCTCTGGAATCCCTCCTGTATCGCTGGCGACAACAGGAATGCCCAGCCCCAATGCCTCAATCTGCGACATGCCAAGCGGCTCGTAGGTGGACGGCATGATCACCAATGTCGCTTGGCGCATCAGGGCGGGGACGGCACTCACCATGCCGGAAAACAGCACGTGCGCTTCGAGGTGGCGATCCACGACTTCTTGGTTCAGCGCCGCTTCCAACTCGCCCTCTCCTGCAATGACGTAGCAAAGATCAGGAAACTTTTGCACAAGCGCCGGGAGTGCTTGCAGGATGGTGCGATGTCCTTTTTCCCCACGCAGCATCGCCGCATGCACGAGCAGCTTGCGAGTTCCCCCCCCAAGTTGCGCGAGTAACTCCGGCGTCAAACTTTCCTGACTACGTGCATCGTTGTGCTCAAACGGAATCCCGGGGTAGAGAACGCTAATACGCTCCGACTTGATCCGCGGATTGCGCAGGAGCAGCTGCTTAAGGAACGCACTTGGGACGAGGGTAAGGTCGAACAGTGAGTTGTAGGTGAATGCGTGAGGGAGCCCCGGTTGATAGGTACGTGATCTAATTAAGCATGGGCGTTTGAAGCACAGTCGCGCAGCCAGTGCTGTGGTATTCGCATCGTGCCCACTGTGTGAGATGACTGCGTCCGGTGAGTACTCAATCATGATGCGGCGTAAACCCCAAATACTTGCTGGGTGAAGGCTGTTTCGAAAAGGCAGGTGGGCGACGGCAATCTTTTGTTCAGTGGCGATTGCACTGATACGGCTAGTGGGGCGACACACCAACAAGGTGTCGATACCGAGACCTTGCAAGCCTTTAGCCTGTGCCAGTAATTGCAGCTCTTGTCCGCCAATATTCGGCGAGCTTTCTGTGAATAGGACGCGACGGATCTCAGTCATCAATGTGCGCGATCCGGGCGGGCAGGTGACAGTAATACTCCCATGGCCCACACAAACATTAAACGCTCCGCAAAGTCGAGCATGAATGAGTTAAACAGATTGCCGATCAGGAAGGCGATTAGTACGCCGGTAGCGAGCACTGCGAAAGGCTGTGGCTGCATACGCGCTTGACGCCAGCAACTGAAATAGAAAAATAACAGGACACTTAAACCAATCAATCCATATTGGGCGGTGATCAGTAAATATTGATTGTGCGGATTATTCGAAGGGGGGAGTAGGGTACCAACAATTTGCGCTTCGTACGCTTTAGGGAAGCCATCAGTCCCCACGCCAATGATCGGATGCTGCTTGATGATAGCCAGCGAGGTAGCGTAATAATCGAATCGGGTACCAATAGATGATTCCTCGTTTCCGCGATTGTCTGACCAGTGCATTGCCTCCTGCACTGCAATATCTGTTCGGCTCTTAAAGCTAGGTGAGCTCAGGTAGGCCGAGCCTGCAAGCGCTAAGCCTGCGATTAGACCTAGCAGCACGCCATAGCGTGGGAAGCGGAGGTGAAAAAGATAGGCAAGCAAGCCAACTAGGACAACTTGTCCAGTGCGTCCTTGAATCATCAGAAGCGCATTGATAGTCGCCAGTAAAACAAGCACCAACAATCCGTATCGGCGAGTATTGTCGGGTAGGTGAAGTGCGGCGATAAACATGAAGAAGGCCGCAAGGATCATAAAGAACCCATGTGTAATATGCATCTTAAATACAATTGGATTATTCGCGTCAGTGTTCTTAAAAAAACTCACTGGAAGTAACTCAAGCCAGATCAGGATCGAGAGAAATAAGGTCATTACCATGGCTGCACAGAAGCCTGCAATCGCCCGCCACTTTTCCTCTGTACTGAGTTGCAAGCTCAGAATAATGGGTAGCATGAATATCGACGCGTATTTGCCGGCATAGTGGGCGCTGTCATCCTTAACACCATAGAACATGCCGATCACGACCAGTGCATAAAACAATCCTGCTGCCTTGGCAGCGGGAGCGTCTTTGATTACAGCCCATTTCCGCTGCCAGTCGCCACTGAGTAGCCAGCTCACTACAACAAGCAACAACATCAAGTTCGCCAGCCCTGGCGTAAGCGGTAGCGCGAAGCCTAGTCCAGCCAGCCCCCACACGGCTACGCTGCGTGCGCGTTGGTTGAGTAGGGCGACATTCATTGGGATCACAGCCAGTCAGTGTGTGCGTGCTGCGCGAGGTTTAGCGCAGTGATATCTTGAATCGCGTTTGTGTCGCTGCCGGTTCTACCCGCAGCACGCCAGCGTGGCATGCGGTGTCCGTAGAGCTCGACTAAGCCTGCCAAGGGCGCCTCCCGTGTCGCGCCGGGCAGCGGCACGATACAACTACTCGGATTGCCTAGAACATTGGCGGCCCAATGTGAGTAGCCAGAGATAGGGGTTGCCAGTAGTGTCGGACAGCAGGCGAGGGCAAACAGATCGGCGACCGGATTTACCGTCGAGCGATGGTCGGGGCCTTTGTAGTCGTAGTGCGAGAGCGTATCGAGACTAAAGGTGTCGAAGCGCGCATGCAGATTGCTGAAGGCTGCCGGATCGCCAGTACACGACAGGAAGAAGCTCACATCCGGTTGTGCTTCGGCAATGCGCGCCATGGTTTCTTCGTACCACCATACGGGCACCGCCGGCCACTCTTTGCCTATCTGATAGCAATCGGGGTTTTCTAGCTCGTAATCCCCTTGGCGGATGTGAACCCCGACAATCGGGCGTCCATGCCGACTGGCGAAGGTTGCGCGGATGGCATCAGCTAGATGTGGTGCCAGATGGATCTTTCGAGCTGCCTCAAGATAAATGGGCGCCAAGACATCTTCGGGGCCATCAAGGGAGCGCAGGATAATTTTTTGTCCAGCGAGCCGGGCAAAGGTCGCTGCATCGCAGTTGCGGATACGTTCCGCCCCGATACGCGCCAACACGCGGACTTTGCCGCGACGCGTGTCATCGACAGAAAATGAGTCAAGCTCATGCCAATCGAGGATAATTTCATGCCCGTAGGCTTGGCGAATGGCAAATGCCAGTGGCAAAACCTCGAGCCGATTCGAAACTCCGACAAACTCGTCAATATATAGCTTGGGCATATCAGTCTGCTTGTTTTGCCTGCGGCGAAGTGATCGCGCATTATAGTCAAACCGACCTCCAACCAGTGATGCAGTCCTTATCGTGAAGCCTATTCCCACCAATCCCCGTCAGATTCTGGTGACATGTCCCCAACGTCTGGGCGATGTGCTGTTAACCACGGCATTGATTCATTCCTTGAAGCGGGCGTGGCCAACGGCCGCGATTGATGTGTTGGTGTTGCGCGGGACGGAGTCGGTACTGGCGGGTAATCCAGATATCCGCGAGGTGCTAGTACAGGTTCAGCGTGCGTCCCTGTGGGCCAAGCTGCGCGAGGCGCTTGGCATGTGGCGTCGTTACGATATTGCTGTGGCCGCGATTCCAACTGACCGTTCACGTCTATCTGCTTGGATTGGTGGGCGGTTCCGTATCGGCTTTTTAACCCCGCAGCAGGGCGAGCAGCGCAAGGCTGTTCTGCTGGATAAGCACGTCAGCTTTGATGATCTGGATACGCATACGGTATCCATGCAGGCGCAGCTACTGACGCTGCTGGAAATCCCCGCGCACATGCAGGTGGTCTTGCCTCAGCTTGATGCAGCGGCGCAAGCTACTTTCACTGCCCGTCTGCCTAACAGACCCTATGTCGTACTCCATCCTTGTCCGAAGTTCCGCTACAAAATGTGGCGCCAGCATGCTTGGGTAGAGTTGGCGGAATGGCTGCATGCAAGCGGCTTGACGGTTGTATTCAGTGGCAGCGGAGATGCAGACGAGCTGGCTTATGTAGCAGCGATTCAGTCCCAGTTATCGTTCGAAAGTCGCAACCTTGCGGGGCAGTTGTCCTTAGCGCATACCAGCGCCTTGTTGGATCAGGCCGCACTTTACGTGGGGCCAGACACGGTGGTGACGCACATGGCAGCGGCCAGCGGCACGCCCACATTGGCACTGTTTGGCCCGTCCAATCCGGTTAAGTGGGGCCCTTGGCCAGCGAGCAGGGTAGAGCCAGCCAGCCCGTGGTCAAAGGTCGGCAGCGGTCGGCAGGGGAATGTTTTTTTGCTACAGGGGCACGGTAGCTGCGTGCCATGCCTGTTGGAAGGTTGTGAGCGTCATGTGAACAGCGTCAGCGATTGTCTTGAGCACCTAGAAGTACAACGTGTCAAAGATGCGCTACGCAGCCTGCTGGCGGCATCTGGTAAGGTGGGCTTATTGCCAGCGCCCTAAATCAGCTGCTGTGCTGCAGCCGGTACAGCCTTGCATAGGTACCATCGGCGGCCAACAGCTCAGCATGTGAGCCGCGCTCCACAACCCGCCCTTCGGCTAACACTAAAATTCTGGTCGCGCGCTCAATCGTAGACAGTCGATGGGCTATCACCAGCGTCGTCCGCCCCTGCATGAGTGTTTCCAGTGCGGCCTGAACATGGCGTTCTGATTCACTATCAAGCGCCGAGGTGGCTTCATCGAGAATCAAAATCGGCGCATTTTTGAGCAGCGCACGGGCAATCGCTAAACGCTGACGCTGACCACCTGAAAGCTTGACGCCCTGTTCGCCGACTTGTGTATTGAAGCCTTCCGGCAATGACTCGATGAAGTCGAGCGCATGGGCAGCCTTTGCGGCAGCCACGATTTCAGCATGAGTTGCATCAGCCTGCCCATAGGCAATATTCGCTGCAATGCTGTCGTTGAAGAGGACGACATCTTGGCTGACTAAGGCAATGTTCTGGCGCAGGCTGGCAAGGCTGATACTTTCCAAGGCATGCCCATCGATGCGGATAGTGCCTGTCGTGCTGGGATAAAAGCGTGGCAGCAAGCTGGCGATGGTGCTTTTGCCACTGCCCGACTGCCCGACCAGCGCTACGGACTCTCCCGGCGCAATGTTGAAGCTGATGTTTTCTAGGGCCGCGCGCTCGGCGCCTGGATAGCGGAAGCCCACGTTATCGAACTCGATCCTGCCCTGGCTGCGCCCCAATACCTCCGTGCCGCTGTCGTGCTCGGGTTCAGCATCAATCACGCTGAACACACTCTCGGCTGCGGCGAGGCCACGCTGAATCGGCGCATTGACATCGGTTAGGCGCTTGAGCGGGCTCAGCAACATCATCATGGCCGTGATGAAAGAGACGAAGCTACCCACGGTTGCTTCTGCGTTCACTGCCTGCCGCAAGGCAATGGCCATAATCACGGCAAGTGCGATGGCAACAAAGAACTGCACAAGCGGACCTTGCCCAGCAGAAGCTGCGGTTGAGCGGATATTTAGGCGCCGCTGCTCATTGATGGCGCGCTCAAAGCGCTGTGCTTCATAGGCATGGCCACCGAAGATTTTGATGATTTTTTGCCCCGCAATGCTTTCCTGCAGGATCTGCGTCAGAGTGCCTTGCGACTCTTGTACGCTGCGAGCGATACGGCGCAGGCGTTTGCTGAAAATCTGCACCGCCAAAAAGATGAAGGGGACCATGCATAGCGTGATCAGCGTGAGTTGCCAGTTCAGGTAGAGCAACCAGACAAGCAGGCCAACAATGATGAGGCTGTCTTTGATCAGCGTAGTCAAGGCTGTTGTGGCTGCTCCCGCTACGTTGGTGACGTCATAGGCCACGCGAGACATCAGATGACCCGACAAGGTGTCGGAGAAGTAACCATTAGGCAGACGGATAATGCGCGCAAACATGATGCGGCGCAGCTCGGTCACAACATTGTTGGCTACCCAGCTCATGGCGTAGTCGCCAAGGAAGTTGAATGCGGCGCGCGTCAGGAGCACCAGCACAATGGCTGAGGGATACATGAGCCAATCCCAAGCACCACGACTGGCCGAAAAGCCATTGTCCAGCATGTGTTTCATGAGCACAGGGAAGAGTGGCTCGGTGATCGCAGCAGCAGCCATGCACCCGATAGCGAGGGCAAAGCCTTTCGCATAGGGCCGTACATGGGACAACAAGCGGAGGTAAAGCTGGCGGCTATTCATGGGCAAAGAAAAGAGGCAGGCACATGCTGGCCGTGCAGAGAACGCTATTTTAAGGGGAGGACGCACCGTGGCGAAACTATTCTCGCCACGGTGCAGATTATAGCGGTGTGCTTACTACGCCTTGAGATGGCTGCCAATCAGGCGTAGCAGTTCATCTTCATCGTAAGGCTTGCCAAGATAGTGATTGACGCCGATTTCGGCCGCGTAATTGCGATGCTTCTCGGCTGTACGCGAGGTGATCATGATGATCGGTATAGCCTTGAGACGGTCATCTGCACGTACATTTCGTGTCAGGTCAAAGCCGTCCATGCGTGGCATTTCAATATCAACCAGCATGACATCCGGCACCAGCTCAACCATTTGCTCTAGCGCATCGATCCCGTCTTTTGCCGTAACGACGCGATAGCCAGAGCGCTCGAGCAGACGGCCAGTGATCTTGCGTACGGTGAGCGAGTCATCCACCACCAATATGGTTGGGATAGTCGCAGTCCTCTCTTCAACGACCGAGGCGACAACGGGTACTGAAGGGCTTGTGCGTGGCTTGTGGCCAGCCAAGGCGACTGGATTAATGATCAGTGCGATTTCACCATCACCGAGTACTGTCGCGCCGGCAATGCCCGTCACACGCGCCAGCTGTGGACCAATATTTTTGACCACCACTTCTTGGTTGCCGAGCAGTGCATCAACTTCAAGCGCAATATGCTGGGGCCCGGTGCGCAGCAACATCAGCCAATGGCGACGTGCCGGTTCAGGTTGGGCGTCTTGCTGACCCAGCAGTTGTGGCAGATAGTGATATGGGTAGTGTGTCCCTTGCCATTCGATGCCTCCCGCTTTGCGAACAACCTCAATGTCAGCGGGCTTTAGTTCATTTACCTGAGCCACCATACCCGCTGGCAGAATGAAGGTACGTAAGCCCACGCGCACCAGCACGCCTTGCGCAACAGCCAAGGTCAATGGGAGATAGATGCTGAAGCGCGAACCCTTGCCTGCAGTGGTGCTGACATCAATCCGGCCACCCAGGTTTTGTACCTCACTCTTGACCACATCCATGCCGATGCCACGACCGGCAAGGGCAGTCACTTCGCTCATGGTCGAGAAGCCAGGGGTGAAGATCAGGTCGATCAGTGCTTGTTCATCCAGTACCGCTAGAGGATCAACCAATCCACGTTCTTCGCCAATGGCGCGGATGCGCTCAAAATTCAGACCGGCGCCATCATCCTCAAGCGTGATCGCGATTTCATTCCCGATTTGCGCAAGGCTAATACCGATTTCACCAATGTCACTCTTACCCGCGGCTTTCCGGGTATCGGCACTCTCTAGACCGTGTGCAATTGCATTACGTAGCAAGTGCTCAATCGGGCCAATCATGTTTTCTAGTACTGAGCGGTCCAACTCTGTTTGTGCGCCTCGAATATCCAGATTGGCGCGCTTGCCGGTGTCCTTGGTTGCCTGTCGGACGACTCGATAGAGACGATCGGCAACCGAGTTGAACGGCACCATACGTACGCTCATGAGCGACTGCGATAGCTCGCGATTGAGGCGTGCTTGGGCAACCAGCGCAGCATCGGTATTTTCGAGATTGCGCAACAGGTTGTGCTGAATGGTCGACACGTCATTCACGCTTTCGGCCATCAGGCGCGTTAGCTCTTGAAAGCGCGTGAAGCGGTCAAATTCAAGTGGGTCGAAGTCGGCGCTATGCTCTGGAACAAGCGACTCCTGGGATTGCATTTGTGATTCGGCTTGGATTTCGATTTCGCGTAACTGGCTACGCAGACGAATCACGTTCTCTGTCAGATCAAGCAAGGAGTCCTTGAGGGTGCGGATTTCACCCTCAATACGCGAGCGGGTGATGGCGATTTCACCAGAGCTATTCACGAGATCATCGACCAAGCCCGCACGGACGCGTAGCACATTGCTACCACTGGTCTCTCCAGGTGTCGTGGGGCTAGCGCTCTCTACTGAGCGGGTCGGTGCCTGTGTACTATCGCTGACATCACTCTCTTCAGATGCCGCATCCACCAAAGCTGGTTCGAGTGCGGGCTCTCCTCGGCTGAGACGTGCCAGCATATGGGCACTGCGATCGTAGGCGGCATCTAGGGTGTCAAGCAGACCAAGCTGTGCGCCAATATGCAAGCCATGCTCCGCACGTGTTTCCATCGCATGGAGAAGCTCGCCAAGCGTCATGGCGCCTGCCATGCGAGCACTCCCTTTAAGGGTGTGCAGTTGTCGTTGAAGCTGTTCACCCGCTGCCTGGCTGTCAGGAGACGCCCGCCAGTCTCTAAGTGCGCTGCCAATCGCCTGCATCAGCTCATCACTTTCCTCGAGGAAAATGGGGAGCAACTGGGCATCAATTTCATCCTCGATAACGGTGAACTCAAGCTCATCAACCAGCTGCAACGCTTCGTCCACGCTATTGGGCTGGACATCAAAAATGCCAGCCTCAAGTGCCGCCTGAAGAGAGGGAGCAGAAGTGGCTTCCTCAATTACATCTAATTCGTGCGTTTGATCAGTGAGTCCCACTAAGGGGGGCTCGGTCGTGACCTCTGTCGCCGGTGTTAAGGCGATGAGTGCTGACTCCAGTTCCTCATCACGTCCCGGCATCCGACGACCAGCGATAACACCAACCATGCCATCAAGCGCGCCAATCGCGCGGGCAATGACTGTTCTATCTTCGAAGGAGATCGTCTGCTCGGCCACAGCGAAGCGCACTAATGCGTGCTCAAGTGCGCTAACTAAGAAGTGAATGGGCTCGATGTCGACGGTGGCGGAAATTCCTGCAAGCGTGTGAGCAGCACGGATCAGGGCCTCAGAGGGAGGGGTCTCTTTTGTCGCAAATTCTTCCTGCAGGGCAGCAATGTGACTGCGCGCTTCGCCAACAAACGTGTCAAACAACATTGGCGTTAATGACAGCGGTCCAATTTCAATCATTGCAGGCCCACTCGGGAACTCAATGACCTTTGCGCTTTCAATTGCCGTTGGCGTATCTTCGACAACAGGTTGTGCGTCCTCTGCCTCCCATGTTTCAGGCAGGCTCTCTAGCGGCTCACCGGATGTCAATTGCTGACAGCGATTAATCAGCCAACTCGTATCTGGGGCGGTGATGTCGCCCTGCTCCAAAGCAACGACCCAGTCGGCAAATAAGCCATGCGCCTCATCCAGCATCTGCATGAGAGATGGGGTGCCATCCGCTTCCTGTTGAAGCCAGTGATTCATGACTTGTTCAACAGCCCAGGCGGTCTCTCCCAGTTCAATCAGGCCGACCATGCGACCACTTCCCTTGAGGGTGTGGAAGCTACGGCGAATGGTCGTCAGTGATTCGTGATCATGCGGGTCACGCGTAGCAATGGGTAACGTCTCGTTGAGCGTCGCAAGAACCTCGTTGGCTTCCTCAAGGAATATGCTGAGCAATTCCGCATCCAGCACCTCGCTGCTCGCACTCGCAAGACGCATGGTTTCTTCTGAGGGAGCGATTACAGTGGGTGTTTCCACCAGTGTGGCAATCGCTTCCTCAATCACAGGCGTTGACGCATTGTCATCGAGTGCTGCAATAGCCGTATTCAGCTGTTGCTCAAGGCCTTCATCTGCGACGAGTTGTGCATCCTCGCGCAGTGTTTCGAGTTGTTGTTTCAACTCGTCACGCAACACAGTATCTTCAGGCTTTTCGCGCAAGGCGCCAATGAGGGTCTGTGTCAGTCGCTTGTTTAGATCAAGGCTAGCCTCAATCGTTTGGGCATCCTCATCATTGCTTGCAGCATTACGTGGATTGAGAATGGCATCAAGATTGGCTTGGCCATGGCGCAATTGTTCAACGAAGAAACCGAGCGCTGACAACTTGCTCGCCACCTCTTCGAATTCATGTTGTGCGGGGGCGCCTTCACCTGAGGCGAAACTGCGGATTTTTAGATCACACTCGTGCAATAGCTCAGAGGCATTGTCTTGACCCAGAACCGCGAGTGCGCCTGCGACCTGATCCAGCGGTTTGCGCAAGGCAGAGAGGCCTTCGTTCTGGCTTGGGTTGCGGAAGAACGCATCTAGTGCCTGCTCGATGGTGGCCAAGTTAGCCGTGATTTCACGTACCACCTGGGCCATGAGCAGACGCTCTTGGGCTTTACGAGCAATGTCATCCAGTTGTGGGATTGCCAGCGCTTCAAGTGACTCGCCGCGATTCAATGCAGCCAGACGTGCAACCATCGCACTGACCTGCTCAGGGAAGTCTTCGCCCAACGCCGGATAGCTGGCTATGCTGCTTTCAGCCAGGAGCATTGCAGTAGCGATTTCGATCGCCACACTTTCGTCCTGCCTCAGCGGGTCTTTGCGTAAGGTTTCAGCAATATCACTGATTGCATTAACGAGACTGGTGAAGTCCGCATGCCCAAGTTGCACCGCTAGCACACAGCTTTCATCAATCCGTTGATGGAAGCGGGGTAGCGCTGCTGCCGTTCCCGAACTGAATCGATTCCAATCATCCTTGGCGTTGCCGAGCATGTCACGCAGTTGCGCAATGATTGGGCGTTTGGCTTCAGCGTCGGCGTCATGCTGTGCTTTAGGTAACTGCTCATTGAGCTGGAATGCAGCACGGACGCATTCCAGTTGCTCGCTGCCGGAGGGGGCAACTGCAACGTGGTAAAGCACATCACGCAGGAGTCGCTCTGCAATCGTGGTCGAGCCCTCAATCAGCTTGCGAATTTGTGTATCAATGCGTGCATTCAGCTTCCGCAGTGTGGCGTTGTCCGCTGTAATGCCAGTTTCGCGTAATGTGTCCAGCAAGCCCAATGCTGACCACCAAAGCGTCCGTCGAGCCGGTTGTGTCTGGGTCGCTTCAATTGCTTCCAGCGCAGTGCGCATGTCGGCAAGTCCATCAGGATTTCCACGCAGCCACTTGAGTAGTCCGCGTTGATAAGCCATGCGCGCTGCCTTGAGATGGCGCTCTAACTCGCTAGGTTCAAGAGAGATCTCTTCCTTGTCGCGTTTGGGGGGGCGTAGGCTGAGGTCCGGGAAAAATAGATCAGATTCGGGCGGCGTACTCTGGCCACACAGTGTTTGTAAAACGCAATAGTGAGGGTGCAGCCGTAAAGGTTGATCAGGGTTGCCAGCAACCAGATCATCCAGGTAATGGCGAATTGTGAAAAGGCCCTGCTCTGCCGCTTCTCTGACTTCTGTCGAATACGCCAGCTGCCCGGACTCGACAGCAGCAAACAGCTGCTCTACGGCTTCAGAGTATTGGGTGATGCCATCCAGGCCGACAATAGCGAGGGCGCCATGCGCTTGGTGCAACTGTGCAGCCGCTTTGCTGATTGAATCGAGATCCCCCTCGGCCGCCGTACGCAACAGCTCACCTGCGCGGTCCAGCGCAATATCGATCTCGCCTTTGACCCAGGTGAGTGGGCCGATATCTACGGAATTTGTATTCATCAGACCTTGAAGCCAGCAACCGAGCCCTTGAGTTCGCTGGCGAGTTCAGCCAATTCGCCAATCGACACAGCGGTCTGACGCGTACCGGTCGTAGTTTGTTCAGTAATGTGCAGAATGTTCTGCATGAGCTTTGCAACCTCGGTTGCAACGGTTGCTTGCTTTTCCGTATCTCCGGAGATCGATTCAATCAGGTCAGCAAGGTTTTGGGAAACGTTAGAAATTTCTTCGAGCGCCTGACCCGCGGCATCGGAGAGTTGGGCCCCTTCAACCACGTTCTGGGTTGAGTTTTCCATTGCCGAAACGGCATCGTGCGTATCGGTCTGAATGGTCTTCACAATCGCTGCGATCTGCTTGGTAGCTTCTGCAGAGCGTTCAGCCAGACGCTGCACTTCTTCAGCAACCACGGTAAAGCCACGACCCGCCTCACCGGCTGATGCCGCCTGAATCGCAGCGTTGAGTGCCAGCACGTTGGTTTGTTCTGTAATGTCTGAAATCAGTTCCACGATTTCACCGATCTCCTGCGAGGACTCGCCGAGGCGCTTAATCCGTTTCGAGGTTTCCTGAATCTGTTGGCGGATTTCATTCATGCCCTTGATGGAGTTCGTTACAGCCGCTGAACCCTTTTGTGCGGCCGCAAGCGAAACCAGTGCCACACGGGCAGACTCACTGGCGTTAATCGAAACATTCGTCATCGACTCTGCCATTGAGAGTACTGAGCTATTAGCCGAACGGATTTCTTCGGACTGTGTCTCAGTTGCTGAGAGCAATTCGTCTGTAGTTTTTTGAGCGGTTTCAGAAGCGGCTGCCACCCGTGTTGCAGCATCGTTGATGCGCTTAACAAGCACGGAAAGTTCTTCAATCGTGTAATTCACCGAGTCGGCAATCGCACCTGTAATGTCCTCGGTCACTGTGGCACGAATGGTTAAGTCACCATCAGCAAGGTCGCCCATTTCGTTCATTAAGCGAAGAATGGCGTCCTGTGAGGCATTACGTTCAGCTTCTGCTTGTTGGCGTAGCGCCTCAGATTCTTGGTTACGTTCGGCGGCCTCTTCATTGAAGATTTTTACGACCACCACGAGAAGAGCGAGGACTAGAGAACCAAACACAGCAAACAGTGCTGCGTGGATTGAGCGCTGATCCGTTTGCGCCTCGAATACGCTGAGCAGGGTGTCCGTTGCGGCGGTTAAGGGAAGGATGTTGGCGAGCAGCTGTGACGCGCCATCGCGGGCCACGGCAAAGGCTGTCATGTCAGCAGGAAGTGCAGCGAGTAATGCTTTAGCTTGGGTGCCGAAATCACTGTTGTCACCCTTGCCCGCGACAAACTCCAGCTGCATACGCAAATCCTTTGCCAAGGCTAGCTCGGTTGCAGTTTCCATTGGCGTAGGTGAGGCGAGTTGGCTTGCCTCACGCAGAATGCGCTCACCTTGCCCTCCCCAGCCACCTTTGCGACCACCTTCGGCTACAAATTTGGCAATCGCGACGTAAGCCCCTTGCTGTGCGAGGAGTGCCGAGATACGTGCGTCTGCGACCTTCCATTCCTCTTGCAATTTATTTAATGGCGGCGAGACCGTTTCGCCTGCTGGGCGAATACGAACGCCATCGACTTCGCCCCCCTTCGAAACAATTTGTAGTGCTTCTGAAAAGTCTTTACGAATTTGGCCCAGTTCGCGGAAGGCGTTGAGATCTCCGCTCTGTGCAAGGGTGGCCGCCTTGGCAATTTGGTAGGCCTGCACGTTAATTTTGTGACCCAAGCGTATCCGGGTGTCATCGGCTAGGTCTGCACGGTTGTTCACGTAGGTGATCCCCGCTGTGGCAAGCAGAATGACGATAAATAGGCTACCGAAGAACTTCAGCTGTTTGCTGAACTGAACCTTCTGTTTTTCAACCTTTTGGGGAACAACGGGGGCGCCATCCTCGTCGTTGAGAGTTTGACCGGGCAGGTTGAGTGAGGGCAGTTTCAGATTGAACGCCATAGTTATCTCCAGAAAAACGCCATAAGGCGTCTGAGGTCACAGAGCAATATCAAGGAAAGCAGAGTCCTGCAGCAGATTCACGAGTGCAATATGCAGCCAGGTATTATTTTGTTCATCACGGTAAGCAGCTTGAATCCAGCTAGCGGACGGGGCGCTTGCCTCCATGTCAATTGATTGAAGCGCGCTCAACGGGCGCAAACCTTCTATGCCCTCAACCAGCAACGCACTGTTTATCCCATGGCGCGCACCTACCAGCAGCAAACGACTTCTTTCGGTGCGTGGCGTAGGAGGGGCTCCGACAAACTGTGCAAAGTCGACCACAGCGTGCAGGCCGCCGCGGATATTGGTCATCCCGACAAACCATGGCTGCGTGAGCGGCACTTGACTTAAGGGGGGCAGTGGCACCACTTCGCCCGAGTCAGGTAACTCAAGTAGCCAGCGGCGCCCGCCCGAACGGAAACCCAGCATCGGCGGTGTGGTTTCGCCGCGCTTGGCTGATAGCAGTCGAGCGGAAAGGTTTTCCTGGAAGTCCCGCAGGCTAAGCCGTTTGGCCATTCAAGTGCCTGCTTCAGAGTGTGGCCAGCTTGGCCAGCAGTGCTGTCGGATCGACGGGCTTGACCATATAGTCAAGGGCGCCTTGGCGCATGCCCCAGATCTTGTCGGTTTCCTGATCTTTGCTGGTGCACATGATGACGGGGATGTGTTTTGTGGCGTCATCGCGTGAAATCGTGCGTGTCGCTTGGTAACCGTTCATGCCAGGCATGACAACGTCCATCAGGATCAAGTCTGGCAGTTCACGTTTGGCAGCCGCAACACCTTCTTCGCCGTTGTTGGCCGTTACGATGGTGTAGCCCTTGCCTTCCAGCAGGGTCACGAGAACATGGCGCTCGGTGGCGGAGTCGTCGACAACGAGAATTTTCTTGATCGGCATTACTTTTCCTTCAGGGTAAAACAGATGAAAACGAGCTTAATTATGGCGGGCATGCGCTGCAACTGTATTTAGCAGGCTGTCCTTGGTGAAAGGCTTGGTGAGGTACTCATCCGAGCCAACCATGCGACCTCGGGCGCGGTCGAATAGACCATCTTTGGAGGAGAGCATGACGACCGGGGTCCCTGCGAAGCGGGGGTTTTTCTTGATCAGTGCACAAGTTTGATAGCCATCAAGGCGAGGCATCAATATGTCGCAAAACACCAAGTCTGGTTGGTGGTCTGCGATTTTTGCCAAGGCATCAAAGCCGTCCTCAGCGAGGACAACCTGACATCCGGCCTGAACCAGAAAGATTTCCGCACTTTTGCGGATCGTGTTCGAGTCATCGATAACCATGACTTTCACACTATTCAAACTGCGTGATTCACTCACCTGCCGCCCACCCCTAATGTTCGAAACAGAGAATGCTTTTTGAATGCAAGAACTGAACCAGCAATGTATTGGCCGCTTGCCTTCCTCTCTGAGGAATTGCTGGGCTCAAAACCCTTGTTCAGTGCTACCTAATACCAGCCATCATACTAAGACCGGAATAAATAAGGCAATCTTATTGTTTATATTTTCACCATTTCGAAATCTTCCTTGCGGGCACCGCACTCAGGGCAGGTCCAGTTGGGGGGGACATCCTCCCACCGCGTCCCAGGTGCAATTCCTTCATCTGGGATTCCGGCGGCCTCATCGTAAATAAAACCGCAAATCAGGCACATCCAAGTGTGAAAGTCGTTGCTGCTCATGGTCTTTCTCATGTTTCGGTTAGAATGGAAGCACTATACCGCAGGCTTTTACGACTGCGGCACACTTTCCCAATTCCCATGAGCTCACCTGCCAGCGCTGCCCTCTCGGTTACCCCTCCGCCTTGTCCGCCGATCGTGCTCAGTTTTGCCGCGTCAGATCCGACCAGTGGTGCAGGCATCCAAGCCGATCTGCTGGCGATTGCTGGCATGGGATGCCATCCCGTGTCGGTTGTCACCGCCATTACCGTTCAAGATACAACGGGTGTTGAGGACATTCTGCCAATTGATGCGGGTTGGGTCGAGGACCAAGCCCGCGCCGTGCTTGAAGACATGCCGGTTGCTGCTTTCAAGTTTGGCGTATTGGGAAGCGTCGAGAACATTACGGCGATTGCCGAAGTGGTCGCCGATTACCCGCATATCCCCTTGATCTTTGATCCGGTCCTCGCGTCTGGACGCGGCGACCAGTTGTCCAATGAGGACATGATTGAAGCGATTACTGAGCTATTGCTCCCACAGACCACTATCCTGACCCCCAATAGTCTTGAAGCACGACGTCTGGCTGAGTTGGACGATGAAAATGCACCGCCAGAACTGAGCGAGTGTGCTCATCGGCTGCTACAGGCTGGCTGCGAATATGTGTTGGTGACGGGTACGCATGAAAACACAGCTCAGGTCGTGAACACCCTATATGGCAGCCATGGTGTGGTGCGGACAGATCGTTGGCAGCGACTCTCTGGTAACTATCATGGATCAGGTTGCACCTTGGCGTCAGCGTTGGCGGCCGCATTGGCGCAGGGTATGTCGATTGAAGAGGCTGTGCATGAGGCGCAGGAATTCACTTGGCAATGCCTAGCAGCTGGATTCCGCGCTGGCATGGGGCAACACATTCCAGATCGCTTTTTCTGGGCCAGAAACGCCAACCGCACTGATAAGTAATTTTCGTCAGTCACACGTAACAAATAAACAAGCAACGCGAGAAAAGCACATCAATGAGTCTCAGCCCCACCCAGCAGGCCTGTCTGCGCGGCCTGTATGCCGTTACCCCGGATGATCCCTTGCTGCCACGCATGTCCACCTTGGTTAATCAAGCGCTGGCAGGCGGCGTCAAGGTTGTGCAATACCGTAATAAGTTTGCTCCACGACCCTTGTTCCGTGCGCAAGCCGCAGAGTTGCTGCGTATTTGTCGCGCCGCCGGTGCCTTGCTGATCGTCAATGACAATCCAGAAATTGCCGCCGACATCGGCGCGGACGGCGTACATGTGGGGCGCGAGGATGGTGGGGCTGCCCGCGCTCGCGCCATCGTCGGGCCGGATCGCATTGTTGGCGTCTCCTGCTATGACGATCTGTCGATTGCCGCCGCGGCAGTAGCTGAGGGCGCAGACTATGTGGCCTTTGGTGCCATGTTCCCCTCTACCGTGAAACCCGGTGCGGTGGCCGCGCCTCTGTCCTTGCTGAGCGATGCGCGTGCGCGTTTCAACGTGCCCGTTTGCGCGATTGGGGGCATCAAGTTGGATAAAGTGCCATCTCTGATTGCAGCGGGGACTGACATGGCCGCGGTGATTACCGATTTGTTTGATGCGCCCGACGTGGAAGCCCAGGCTCGCGCCTATCAACAACTGTTCAAGGTGTCGGTATGAGTAAGAACGAGGCACTGTTCAAGCGCGCGCAGGCGCACATCCCTGGCGGTGTTAACTCGCCGGTGCGTGCCTTTGGCTCTGTTGGTGGTACGCCGCGCTTCTTTGCGCGGGGCGAAGGTGCCTATGCCTGGGATGCCGATGGCAAGCGTTATATCGACTACGTTGGTAGCTGGGGCCCTTTGATCCTTGGGCATGCCGATCCGGATGTGGTCAAGGCGGTTCAGGAGGCTGCAGCGTTGGGCCTGAGCTTTGGCGCGCCGACCGAGCGCGAGATTGAGCTGGCCGACCTGTTGGTCAAGCTGGTGCCCAGTATGGACATGGTGCGTTTAGTGTCGTCTGGCACTGAGGCCACCATGAGCGCGATTCGTCTCGCACGTGGACACACTGGCCGCGATCTCATCATCAAGTTCGAAGGTTGTTACCACGGTCACGCCGACAGTCTGCTGGTCAGGGCCGGTTCCGGCATGCTGACTTTTGGCAATCCCTCGTCGAGCGGTGTGCCTGCGGATCTGGCGCAGCACACGCTAGTCCTCGATTACAACAACCCGCAGCAGCTCCGCGAGGCGTTTGCCAAGCATGGCGATAAGATCGCCTGCATTATCGTCGAGCCTGTGGTGGGCAACATGAATCTGGTGGTGCCAACAGCAGAATTTCTGCTCGCCATGCGCGAGCAGTGCACGCAACATGGTGCTGTGCTGATTTTTGATGAGGTTATGACCGGTTTCCGCGTTGCTGCGGGTAGTGCGCAGGGGTTGTTTGGTATCAAGCCCGATCTATCGACCTTCGGCAAGATTGTCGGTGGTGGCATGCCGCTGGGTGCGTTTGGTGGTCGTCGCGAGATCATGGAAAAGATTGCACCGCTCGGCCCGGTTTATCAGGCGGGTACCTTGTCGGGCAACCCGTTGTCTGTTGCAGCGGGCCTCGTGACGCTTGCCAAAATCCAGACGCCTGGCTTTTATGAAATGCTAGCGGCCAAGACGCGTTCCTTGTGCGAGGGCCTTACCGGCGCGGCGCGTGCGCATGGCATTGCTTTCTCTGCACAGTCTGTGGGTGGCATGTTTGGTCTGTATTTCCGAGACACCCCACCAAGCACTTTCAACGATGTGATGCAGGCGGATAAGGGCCGCTTCAATCACTTCTTCCACAGCATGTTGGATAAGGGCGTCTATCTCGCACCCTCGGCCTTCGAGGCGGGCTTCGTCTCTATTGTGCACAGTGAGGCAGATATTGCCGCGACCGTTGCTGCGGCAGATGCCATTTTCAGCAGCATGCAGTAGCGTATCCAGATACAAACAAAAACGGCACCTGTGGGTGCCGTTTTTGTTTGCTTAACGCAACCAGCCTTTTTTGCGGAAATACCAGAAGGGTAGCCCGACTGAAATGACCATCAGGGCAATGGCAAACGGATAGCCATAGTCCCAGTTCAATTCAGGCATGAACTGGAAGTTCATGCCGTAAATGCTGGCAATCAGCGTGGGTGGTAGCAGGGCGACCGAGGCCACCGAGAAGATCTTCACCACCTTGTTCTGGTTAATGTTGATGAAACCAACGGTGGCATCCATCAGGAAGTTGATCTTGTTGAAGATGAAGGCAGTGTGGCCATCGATCGACTCAATGTCACGCAGAATTTGGCGCGCATCCTCATGCTGATCCGGAGCCAGAATGCGACCACGCAACAGGAATGACAGCGCACGACGCGTATCCAGCACATTGCGACGGATGCGGCCGTTCAAGTCCTCTTCACGGGCAATGTCGGCCAGAATCGTGGCGGCTTCTTCATCGCTGACATTCGGCGTCAGTACCTTCTTGCCGACTTCTTCCAGCTCGGCATAGACGTCTTCAAGCGCATCTGCCGAGTATTCGACATCAGCGGCATACAAGTCGAGCAGCACATCGCGGCCTTCCGACACATAGCCAGGCTGGATGCGTGCGCGCAGACGTTGCAAGCGGAATACGGGCAGCTCTTCGCCACGGACGGAGAACAGGATGTTTTGATGAATGACAAAAGCCACTGGCACGTTGCGCGACTCATCATCTTTGTCGAGCAGGAAGTCGGAGTGCAGATGCACTTCGCCGTTTTCTTCAATGTAAAAACGGGCCGACTCTTCAAGGTCGGTGAGGTTGCTGGTGTCCGGCAGGACCAGTCCGAAGATTTCTTCGACCCACTGACGTTCAAGTTCGCTCGGTGCGATCAGATCAACCCAGATGGGTTTGGTCGAGGCGAGATCACTCCGATTCTCAACCGGAATCTGGCGCAGGCGTCCGTTGTGCAGTTCGAAAGCGTTGAGCATGATGGGGCGACGCTGGTAGGGGTGGGTGGCCGCGAGCGTTTCGCGCACAGCCTCCGAGAGTTCATTCAGGACATCTTCGCCGCGCTCCGGACCTATCAGTTCCCACAGCAGCAGACCATCGTCTTGCGGCAGGGCTTCGAGGATACGGGCAATACGCGCCGAGGGCATCAATCCTAGGCGATTCTTTAGTTCATTCAGGTGCTGCTTGTGAACAAGGTTTTCCACCAGTTCATGGCGTGGCATGTCCTGACGGTGGACCAGGTTCTCTACACGCTTCTGGCGTGCCAGCAGTTCCTGAACCTCACGCAGGTCAAGTTGCATGGCAGCACTGTCGTCATCAATAGGGGTGTCGCCAGTTTCGCTCATGCTTCCTCCACGCTACGGGCGCCATTGTAGGCCATCATAGCCGCCGTGCGAACAGATTAGCCAGCGCGCGCACCATGATTTGCAGATCCAGACGCAGCGACCAGTGCCGTAGGTATTCAAGATCGTGGCTGACTCGGGCTTTCATGTGGTCGAGCGACTTTTCGCCACCGCGCACGCCGTTGATTTGAGCCCAGCCAGTAATGCCACAGCGTACTTGGTGGCGGATCAGATGGCCTTTGACGATGCGGCGGTAAATTTCATTATGTGTTTTGGCATGGGCACGCGGCCCAACAATGCTGAGCCGGCCTTGAATGACGTTGATTAGGCGTGGTAGCTTTTCAAGCTGACTTTTACGTAAAAATCGACCTAGGGCATTACTTGGAGGGGCTTTGTCGCCCAACTCGTTTTCTTGGGGACCATCACAAGTGGCGCGCAAGGCGTAAACCACAATGACTTTGCCATCTAGCCCGTAACGGTGGTGATGAACAAACACCGGGCCGCGAGAGCAGAGCTTGACGGCAATCCCCAGTAAGAGCAACAGCGGCAGACTGAGCAGAAACAGTAAGGTGCCCAAGCAGATATCTATCAAGCGTTTGCTGACACCCGCAAGACTACTGAACGGCGACTCCAGCATGGCCACCACAGGAGCATCCCCGACAACATCACACCAACCGCGCAGTAAGTCAGCGACCAACGCATCGGGCACGTAATACACCTGAGCATCAGTATTGCGTAACGATTCCAGCAACGGGCCAATGCGCGACTGAGCAGCCAGCGGGAGGGTGATATAGACAATATTGGCTTTCCCCGCTGCGACGTAAGCAGGCAGCTCAGCGAGTGAACCAAGCATCGGCAATGCGTGGTCGATGCGTTCACCATTACGGTCGTCAAAAAAACCGCTGACTTGGGTTGCACCATAAGGGTTGTTCGTCAGTTGCGTGGCAAGGCGTGCGGCGACCTCACCGGCACCCGCAATAATGGCAATCCGTGTGTTGCCATGTTTATCAGCAACCACTGGCACGAGGCAGCGCAAGCCAAGATGCAGTCCCACTTGGACCAACGGTGCCAACCAGATCCACTCGCACAAGACTGCGGACTCAAACAGGCGTGGTGTATCGATCAGCGTGTGCATCACGATACTTCCACAACCAAGGATGATTGCAAGCACCAACCAGCCGGAGAGCTGGCTGCGAAGCATTGCCGTTACCGGGACGCGCAGATAGGCTGGTGAGGGATAGGTCAGGGCTAGTAGTGCACCTGTTAGCAACCACCAGTGAAACTCATGCTGTAAGCCTGCATTGAACACTAGGATCCAGAGTGTGCCAATCAGGGCACCCGGATCCAGTAGGGCTTCTGCTGAGCTAAAAGGATGTCGCCACGACAGCGACATGCCCAGCATACGGCGCAATACCGCAGTGCGATAGGCGGGTAGCTCAGATAGCGTAGGTGTCGGTGTCAGGCTCATGCCGAGATGATAGCAGCGCAGTGATTACGGTACGGTGGCGTAATACATGCGCCCAAGGATGAGTTGGGTGCGTCCGTTCAGGTAGGCGGAATAGGGGTTTTTCTCGAATCGCCGAGGGGCGGGGAGCATGACTGCCAGTCTTGCTGCTTGTTCTGGCCCCAGTCGGGTGGCGGTTGTGCCGAAGTAGCGCTTGGATGCCGCTTCGGCACCGAAGATCCCTTCGCCCCATTCGACGACATTCAAATAAACCTCAAGAATCCGCCGCTTGTCCCATAGGGTTTCCAGCATCAGGGTGATGATGGCTTCCTGCCCTTTTCGCCAAGGCGTTTTGCTGGAAGAGAGAAACAGATTCTTCGCCAGTTGCTGCGAAATCGTCGAGCCACCGGCGACGATGCGCCCCTTCTTCTGGTTCTTCTCGAGGGCCTTTTGTATGCCCTCCCAGTCAAAGCCCTCGTGGTCGATGAACTTGTCGTCCTCAGCGGCGATGACGGCGCGTTTCAGATGGATCGATAGTTTTTCATACGGCTGCCACTGATGTTTCAGTTGAGCATCGGGGCGCTTTTCCTGCAGCTCGCCGAGGCGCAAGTTCATGAAACTGGTGGTGTCTGGATTGACGAAGCGCCACCACATAACCCAGCCGAGGTACCACGCCTGTATCAGCAATACCAACAGGACCAGTACAGCCAAGCCCCGCTTCAGCCAGTGCCACAGATGTTTCATCCGACGCGCAAGGCCTGCATCACAGGCTGGGTGTCTGGCCGTACGCCACGCCAGAGATAAAATGCTTCAGCCGCTTGTTCGACCAGCATACCGAGGCCATCCGCAATGGCGGCGCCAGCAGCGCGGGCCTGTTGCATGAAGGGGGTCTCCCGACCATAGACCATATCGTAGGCCAGCGACATGGTGGCAAACAGATTATCTGGGAGGTCGAGGGCGCTATCTGAGAGACCGGCCGATGTGGCATTGATCACCACATCGAATTGTTGGCCAGTCAAATTGCTGAAGCTACCGCCATCAAGGCGACCGGGTAGGCCATCGGGGAATGCATTGAACTCATTGACCAGTGCCGCCGCTTTGGCAGGCGTACGGTTGGCGATGTACAGGCGGGCCGGGCCTTCAAGCAGCAACGGCAGGATCACCCCGCGCGCTGCTCCACCGGCACCCAGTAGCAACACACGCTTGTCATTGAGGCTGCGACGCAAATTCACAGTGATATCGCGTACCAGCCCTGTCCCGTCGGTATTGTCGCCATAAATACCGCCATTGCTGTCGAAGCGCAGCGTATTCACAGCACCTGCGGCCCGCGCGCGCGGGCTGAGTTCGCTGGCGAGCCGAAAAGCTTCTTCTTTGAAAGGAACCGTGACATTGGCCCCCCGACCACCGGCTGCGATGAAGTTGCGCACGCTGGCCGCAAAACCATCCAAGGGCGCAAGCAAGGTTTCGTAGCCCAGATGTTGGTTGGTCTGGGCAGCAAATAGCTGATGAATGCGCGGTGACTTGCTGTGCGCAATCGGGTTGCCGATAACGACGTATTGATCAGGGAGGTAATTGCTCATTTACTGGTCTGCAGGCGGTCGCTTGTGGTGAACGACCAAGTGCGCGAAATTTCGAGTACGTCGGTATCTCGACGAATAGCTTCGGGGAAGGCAGCATAGGGGGCGGCCATTTGCACAATGCGACGTGCCGCTTCGTCTAGCTCCTTATAGCCGGACGAGCGATTGATTTCAACACGATCCAAGCTACCATCGCTGCGGATGATCACGGTCAGTACCAAATTGCCGTAGAGGCGCCCGCGTGCTGCTTCGGGGTAGTTGAGGTTGCCAATGCGTTCAACCTTCTGACGCCAGTCTTCAACATATTGAGCAAAACGATATTCCTCAGTACGGGCGCCAATAAACTTCTTTCGGGGTCGTTTGTTGTACTCATCGAGGTTCTGAGCAATCTGCCCTTCAAGTCGCGCAATCGCCATTGCACTGCTGGCCAGATCCATCCCACTCAGCGTATCTGTAACGCGGGGCTGCGGGTCGCGCGTATTCTTTTCATTGCGGACGATTTGCTTGCTCTTGGCCTGCGTCATCAGCTGCTGTTGAAGAGCCTCCAGCTCGGCAACGCGGCGCTGTGCACTGACCAGATCATTGCCTTCGCGGGTCTGCGGGGAGGGTGGCAATGGCGTACTGGCTATGCGGTTCTGGTCTGTATTACCACCACCATCAAGATTAGCTTGCGCCAAGGCTTGAGCATCTGAGGGCTTGCGTGCATGCTTACTGTTGACCAGGATGACATCCATGGCTTTCGCACTGGCCTTGCCGATGGCTTGCGGCAATTCGAAATGGATGCTCAATATCACCGCATGAAAAAGCAGTGAAGCACCGACACCAAGGGTGAGGCCGGAAACAGCAGGGAAAGCAGGCTTAAGCATTTCCCCTGATTTTACTCCGTGCCTGTGGGGTCTCCCAAAGCGTTAGCAGAGCCTGCATTTGCTGCCAATTCACTAGCCTCTGTGCCAGCCAGCTCTGGTGGCGCAGCAGGGCTGCTGGCTTCGCTCACCTCTTCGGCACCGATGAGTGCGGCATCCTCTTCTACTTCTTCCTCATCTTCGATCACTTCACCATGCTCGGCCAGCGTGGCGCGGTACTGGGCGGTGATGTCGGCATCGAGCAGGTCAATACGTGTGATTTCCAATTCGACACGAGCGCCGCGATCAAGTGCGGGCAGTGAGGGGGTGCGTAAGACGAGTGGCAGGGCCTCTAAGCGCACCAAGTGTTCACGCAGCACAGTCGCCGTGACGACCTGTAGATTGGCTTGTGCTAGCCAGCGCAAGCACCAATAACGCTCCATGCCGCGTTGGAATTCGGCATAGGCCGCGTAGGTGAGTTCAAAGTCGCGCAGCGCGGCGAGAAACTCAGGTGACTTGGCCGTATAGGGAGGCGGCTCATTACGCAACCAAGCAATCAGCTGCCATTGATTAATCAGGTCGACATAGCGGCGCAGCGGCGAGCTGGACCAAGCATAGCAATCAACACCCAGGCCGTCATGGGGCGCGGCAACGGTGGTCATTCTGACCTTGCCCGCGCTTTGGGCGCGATACAAGGCAGCGATACCCGCATCGCGCAATGCGGCACCCCAGCCTGCATTGGCAGCAATCATCATCTCGGCGACCAGCATGTCGAGCGGGCTGCCGCGAGGTCTTTCGTCGAGACTGATCCAGCCCTTGGTGTTTGCAAAGCCGGGATCGACACCATCGCGTTCCCAGTCGATACGGAAGTTGTAATCCTTCTGCTGGCGATTGGCAGAGGGCTTGCCGCGCCCGGCTTCCAGCACGGTAGCTAGTTGCCACAGCAGATACAGCTCATCGCGATAGGGAAAGTCGGCCAAGCCGCTCTTGTCGCCACCCGCGAGTGTCTCGTCATTGAAGACCGGCTCAATGTCGTGATGACGGAGGTTGGCAGCAATCAGAATGCGTTCAAGTTTAGATTCCTGAGCCACCACCCGCAGATCAGGTGCAACATCAAGGTACAGCGACAGCGCTGGGCACACCTTCCCGGCAGCAAGGGTGTAGGTATCGACCACCGCATCAGGCAGCATGGTGATCTTGTGGCCCGGCATATACACGGTCGACAAGCGCTGGCGAGCAATCGCGCCGAGCGCATTGTCTGGCGTCACGCCTAGACCGGGCGCTGCGATATGGATGCCGACACGCCAGCCACCCCCTTCACTCTGGGCGCGCGGGGTGACAGAGAGGGCGTCATCAATTTCGGTCGTCTGCGCATCATCGATGCTGAAAGCTTCAGCGGTCGCGAGTGGCAGTGAGGAAAAGTCCGGCAAGTTGCCGTCACCGGGTGGAAAATCTGTGCCCTTAGGAAAGTACTCGAACAAGAAGCGACCCAAATGGAAGTCATGGCTGCTGGCAAAGGCGCCGCAGCTAGACAGTAGCTTGGCGACGGAGAAGTGGCTCTCCGCACAGGCTGCCTCAAGTGCTTTGGTTTCAAGTCGGTTTCTATCCGGCCTGTAGAGCAATTGGTTCAGCAGTGGCGAGAATTCTTCCGGCAGCTTACCTGCGACCAACTCTGCCGCCATACGCTCGACCTGTTCGGCTTGTAGTCGTTTTTTTTCCTGTCCGGCGAGGGCGGCTTGTAGGATTTCTGGCGGCGCCTTGCGATAGCGCCCCTTGCCTTTGCGATGGAAATAGATGGGCGCAGCATGCAAGCGAAGCAACACACTGGCGGCATCGACCGGGGTGGGCTTGCCCCCTTGGTATTCAGCGGCCAGCTCCTCGAACGAGAACTCGCCGTCAGCGCAGACTTCCCACAGGAATGCGACATCAATCTCTTCAGCGCTGCGTTCGGCGCGTTGCAACAGCTCGGATGCGCTGGGCGCATCGAAACGCAGCAGCACATTAGCGCTTTTGACCTTGCTGCGCTTGCCCGTTGGAAGTTCGATTTGCAGCGAGGTATTGTTGTCGGCGAGGATAGTGCCGGCCTTGAAAGCGCCGTCCTCTTCAAACAGGACATTCATGGGGGATGGGTACTGCGGGTTTGCGGGCACGAATTATACCGCGAGCCCCGGTCTAGCCTTGGATCTGTCAGCGGTTCTCAGGCAGTTGTACTCATTCAGGCTGACATCGCAACATCAATCACTTCATCGAGATAGTCGTGCCAGCGCGAGAACGTATGGTTCCCACCAGGCAAAACTGTCTGCCGCCCGCCCTGGTATTTGGACACGGCTTGTCGATAGTCGAGTACCTCGTCGCCTTCCTCAGCCAGCAGCCAATAACTCTCCTGACGTTTGAGTGCGGGAATATCCAACGCCTGCATTTCGTCGATGTGCGCTTGGGTAAAGTCGAAGGCAACACCGGTGTAGAGGTTTTTTTGCACACCGATGTATTGAGCCAGCGAGAGATAGGCGACCACCGCGGGATTGATCAGGATGGCCTTGCGAACCAGTGAGGGATAGTGCTCGCACAGCCATGTGGCGTAGAAGCCACCTAGCGAGGAACCAACAACGGTGGTGTCGGGTTGCAGCAAGGATTCGGCGAGCTCAATCGCTGCCTTGGGCGAAACGGGTAATTGTGGGCAGATAAAGGCATCACCGTAGCCACGCGCATGCATACGCGCGTGCAGATCTTGCGCCTTGCGTGATGCTGGCGCAGACAGGAAGCCATGCAGGTAGAGGAGCCTAGCCATGCTTAATGACTGCTCCAATCCACCAGCCCCCAATGCCAAGTGGCAAGGACGACAAAACCGAACGCGATGCGATACCAGGCAAACGGTGTGAAGTCGTGGTTGCTGATAAAGCGTAATAACCAGCGTACGCAAAGAAATGCGGAGACAAAGGCAGCCACAAAGCCCACCAGCCACATGCCGATATCGTCAGCACTGAGTAAGTTGCGCTCTTTATAAAGCTGATAGAAGGTCGCAAGACTCAGTGTTGGAATGGCTAGGAAAAATGAAAACTCGGTGGCCGCTTTGCGCGATAGACCAAACAACAGGCCGCCGATGATGGTGGCACCGGAGCGGGAGGTGCCGGGAATCAAGGCAACCGCTTGTGCCAAGCCCAGTTTAAGTGCATCCAGCGGCGTTAGGTTATCAACACTTTCAACTCGGATGGAGTGTTCCCGTTTTTCGGCCCACAGGATGATCAAGCCACCAATGATGAAGGCGAGCGCAACCGGTACAGGGGCAAATAGATGAGCCTTGATGCTCTTGCCGAAAACAAGCCCAAGGGCTGCGAGCGGCATAAATGCAATCGCAATGTTTAGGATAAATTTTTGTGCCGATTTATCGCTGAACGCGCCTGCACAGACTTGTGCAACACGTGTGCGATACTCCCACACAACGGCGAGAATTGCCCCAAATTGGATAACGATTTCGAACAGCTTGCCGCGATCGTCGTTAAAATTTAGTAGATCACCGGCAAGAATGAGATGACCGGTACTTGAGACTGGTAGGAACTCGGTGATGCCCTCGACAATGCCGAGGATAAGGGCTTGCAATAGCGGGTAGTAATCCATGGGAGTGTCCAGCCAGAGAGGCTGTCGAGTTTAGCATGCTGAAAAAGATCAATATCAAAGACCTCCGTCCGGGCATGTATATCCATGAGTTTTGTGGTGGCTGGATGGATCACTCTTTCTGGCGCAGCAAGTTCGCAGTCAAAGACGCCCAAGACCTTGCCCGCGTGCGCGATAGTGGTGTGGCAGAGGTTTGGATTGATACATCCAAAGGCGCCGATGTGATTGATGCGACCGCTGCAAAAGTTGCTACCGAAGTAGAGGTGGCGAGTGAGGTTGACCAAATGTTGGCTTACGCTGAGTTGGTCAAGGCACCGTTGGTCCAGCAGATCGAGTTTGATCAAGAGGTGCTTCGCGCAGCCAAAATCTGCAACAAGGCTAAGAGTGCTGTTGTGTCTATGTTTCAAGAAGTTCGCATGGGCAAAGCCATCAGTGCTGAGGCGGCCGGCGAACTGGTCGAAGAAATCTCATCTTCTGTGATGCGTAATCCGGGTGCCCTCATTAGTTTGGCACGCATCAAGACCGCCGATGACTACACCTATATGCATTCGGTGGCGGTTTGCGCGCTGATGGTCGCGCTAGCCAAACAGCTTGAGCTGGACGACAACACGACGCGAGAGCTCGGATTGGCAGGCTTGCTCCATGATTTGGGCAAAGCAATGATGCCAATTGAGGTGCTGAACAAGCCTGGCAAGCTCACGGATGATGAGTTTGCCATTATGCGAGGCCACCCCTTGGAGGGCAATCGTTTGCTGCAAGAGGGGGCGGCGGTTGGTGAAATTCCTCTGGATGTTTGTCTACATCACCACGAAAAGGTTGATGGCTCAGGTTATCCCGATCATCTGAAGGGCGAGCAAATCAGCTTGTTCGCGAAGATGGGCTCGGTCTGCGATGTCTACGATGCGATTACCTCAAACCGCCCCTACAAGGCGGGCTGGGAGCCCGGCGAATCGATCCGTAAGATGGCCGAGTGGAGCAAGGGGCACTTTGACGAGGCTGTATTTCAGGCTTTTGTGAAAAGTATCGGCATATATCCGGTTGGTTCGCTGATCCGACTGGAGTCGGGGCGCCTTGCGGTGGTCATGGAGCAAAGCGCAAGCTCATTGCTATCACCGAAGGTAAAGGTTTTCTTTTCAACGCGTGCCCAGACTTATATTAAGCCTGAAGTGATTGACCTCTCCCGCCCGAGTATTCACGACAAGATCGTAGCGCACGAGGATCCGGTGAAGTGGGGGCTGCAGCACATCAACCGCTTCCTTCACGGCGATCTAAAATAGCGTCAACTCGCGGTGAGACGTTCTAGTTCGGTGAGCCACATAATTGCATATTCACGATCTGGCCCGCACATCTCTTCCGAAGGCTTTAGTCCGCTGCAACAGCTAGGCCTTTCTGCGCTACCGAAAATCATGCATAGCAGGCTCCCATCTAGGTGAGGGCATGGGACCCCCGCCGGCTTGTGTAGACTGCTGATCGAGGGGGCGATACAGCATGCGCCACAACCAGGGCGGCAGGCATGTGCTGAGGGCTTACTCATCACACGCTTGAGCAAAAAAATTCATTGCTAATTCCTGATAGCGTGTTCCGTGGCGTTCTGTCATTGCATCATTGTGTTCACCCTCAGCGATGGTTTCCAAGCATTTAGGCTCACCAGCTGACGCGAACAACTGTGCTGAGTGGGAGTAGGGGACGATGCGATCTGTGAGGCTATGAATCAGCAAAAGCGGGATCGGCGCTAGCTTTGCTATATGAGTGCTCGCGCAGTGCATGTCGTCGAGTGCTAGCTCTTTCTCCGGCATTTGATCTTCTGCCCAGGCGCTGTACGAGTGCACGGGGGCTTCTGCTAGGACAGCCCGAATACCTTGCGGACTTGATGCCGCCGCCGCAATGGCGAGCATACCGCCCAAGCTTTGACCAAAGACGAAGAGTCGGTTTGTATCGATGTCATGACGATTGCGCATGTAGTCGAGGGCTGCAATCGCATCCTCGAGCATGCCCTGTGGTTCCGGGCTGCCATGTGAGTTGCCGTAGCCACGGTAATCAAACGTGAAGACGTTGTACCCCTGGAGCGGCAACCACGCTGCATAGACCCAATGCGCTGTCATATTTTGCGCATTGCCATGCATGTGAATCACACTGCCTTTGGCTTCATGTGGTGCCACACCGGCGGCAGGAATAAACCACCCTGACAGATGGGTGCCGTCAGGACTGTTGAAGGCTACCGTTTCGAAAGGCAGCCCAGCGCGCGCTGGGTTGTCGTACTTCATGCGGTCGGGGAAGTAGAAATAGCGGTACATGGTGTGTGGCAACCTTGGCGGTAAGCCCAAAGAAAATGCCCCTTGAACCGAGGCTCAAGGGGCATTCGATGCGGTGA
>CAZCLF010000005.1:0-99517 GCA_964499485.1 uncultured Rhodocyclaceae bacterium
GTTTGTAGCCATGCAGACACAGCCTCGGCGCAACGTGGGTAGTCCGCCCAGCGCAAGATAGTGCGGGCCAAAGGTAAGGGTTCGATGTCGCCATGCTGGAGCTCAAGGCTCGCCACTTCACGCACCCAATCCGCCACCAGTCGCGCAGGCGGGGAAGGGATGTTAAGCGTGCTGTGCGGCAACAGCGGGCTCACCGTGCGGCGGCGCATGCCTTGCTCGCTATGGAAATGCACGATGAGCGCATCGCTCATCGTATTGAGGTCGGGTGATAGCGCGTCGGTGTTGAGTGCTTGCATCAAGCGGGCACGAACACTTACAGCACGCTCTCAGCGATGCTGCGTTGCTCCATGCTGTCCCGCTGCGTGGTGGTTTCTGACGGCTTACCAGCGAAGGTGCATTCAGTACTGTATTCGAAGTCATCCCCGTCCTTGCCATTGAGCAGTGGGCACTGCGCAAACAACTCCGCCGCCCAATCGGTAAAGGCACGCACCTTGGCTGAGAGGTGACGGTTCTGCGGATAAAGCACGGAGATCGGCAACGGCGCTGGTTTCCATTGCTTAAGAATTTCTACAAGCTCCCCATTTTCAATATGTGGGATGGCCATGAAGCGCGCTGCCTGCACCAAACCGAAACCTTGCAAGGCGAGTGCCATATAACCTTCGGCGTCATTGACGGAGACCGAGCCCTTCATCTTAACCTCGGTGCGTACGCCATCAATCATGTAGTCCCAATCGATCACACGGCCAGTGCGGCTGGAAAAGTAATGCACGGCCTGGTGGTTTTCTTGTAGCTCTTCAAGTGTCTTGGGCTCACCAAAGCGCTCGAGATAACGTGGCGCAGCGCAGGTGATAAAGGAAAGGCTGCCAATACGGCGTGCGACCAAGGTTGAGTCAATCAGCTCACCGCCCCGAATGACGCAATCAACGGCTTCCTGGACAAGATCAACAGGGCGGTCACCCATGCCAATGACCAGCTCAATATCTGGATAGCGATTACGGAAATCACAGAGACGAGGAATCAACACCTGGCGCCCGATGGTGGATGGCACATCGATACGCAAACGCCCCTGAGGACGTTGAGCAGCATCCTTGAATGCGGCTTCGGTTTCTTCCAGCTCGGCGAGGATGCGCGCGCAGCGCTCGTAATACGCCGCCCCATCGGGGGTGAGGCTGACGCTGCGGGTAGTGCGGTTGAGCAAGCGCACTTTGAGGTGGCTTTCCAGGTTCTGGATGGTGGTGGTCACCGTCGCACGCGGGAGGCCCAGATTGTCGGCAGCGCGGCTAAAGCTGTTGGCATCGACCACGCCCATGAACACCTGCATTGCTTGAAATCTATCCATTTTCATTACCTTTCATATACTTAACAATGCAGACTGGCAGCCAGACTGGGGCTCTCTACTGACATGACGGTGTCAACATACCTGATTTATTGTTCGCCCATACAGAACAGTGTTAACGAAATTTAGGTATTTATCTCTTGAAAAGCAACACCCAAAATGCAGTCATCCCGAAACCGCTTTCCATTTTGAGTGCATTACCACCCCCGATGACTACGTTGAATGACCCCGTGACCGCCTTCCTTCGCCCGCTGCAAGCCAGCGCGCATGCCGTGCGCGTGGAGAACCACATGGTCAACGGTTTTATCGACCGCATCGTGACGCGCCTGTATCGCCCAACGGCAGAGACGGGTGTGTTGCCTGTGGTGCTGTATTTCCACGGCGGTGGTTTTGTTGGCGGTTCGCTGGACGATGCGGATTTTGCGGCGCGTTATTTGGCCGAACACGCCCGCGCAGCCGTGCTGTCTGTCGGCTATTCGCTGGCACCCGCCCGCCCTTTCCCGGCCGCCCCAGAAGATGCCTATGCGGCGGCACGCTGGTTGAGCACCAACGCTGCCAGCTTGAACATTGATGCCACGCGCATGGCCACTGCCGGTGATGATGCTGGCGGCAACCTGGCCACGACGCTGACGCTCATTGCGCGCGACCGTAACGGCCCAGCGCTGAGTGCACAGGTATTGATCGGTCCCATGCTCGACCCAAGCATGACGAAGATGGGCGATGCCGAGCGGCTGGGCTCTGATATCAAGCCGCAAACCTGCGCCAATTGTTATGCACAGTACCTGCATAGCCCGTTTGAACGCCTACATCCGTATGCCTCGCCGCTCGAATCGCGGCGACTGGCGGGCTTGCCTTCCGCACTGATCCTGACGGCGGAATCTGATGTTTTGCACAAAGAAGCTGAGCACTACGCCAGCGCGTTGATTGCTGCGGGTGTTGCCACCCAGATCACACGCTTCGCAGTGAAACATGCCCAACTCCCCGAACACGTGCCGCTGCTGGCGGAAGCTGCGGACTTTTTAAAACGTCACCTCCATCCGCCACGTACGTCGCAGACCTGACCGCAACACTCGCTAACCGATTTCAAATTTTTAAATTCGTGCAAAGGAATACACCCATGAACCTCCCAAACCTGAAGCTCACACAGAAACGCAATGCCGTGTCGCTGGCCGTCGCCGGCGTACTGGTGGTTACCGCCTGCGCTTGGGGCATCTATGGCAGCAATGAAGCACAAGCCAATGCGCCTGCCGCCAGCCAAGCTGTACCAGTCGAAGTGGCTGAAGTGGTGAGCCGCAAGATTACTGACTGGAGCAACTTCTCTGGCCGCTTGGAAGCGGTTGACCGTGTAGAAATTCGTCCGCAGGTATCGGGCGTGCTAACCGCTGTCCATTTCAAGGATGGCGCGCTCGTAAAGAAGGGCGATGTGCTGTTCACCATCGACCAGCGCCCGTATGCGGCTGAAGTGTTTGCTGCAGAAGCCCGCGCAGATTACACCGCATCGGATCTGGCACGCGGCGAACGCCTGTTGGCCGAGAACGCCATTGCCAAGCGTGACTTTGAAGAAAAGAAGAACGCTGCCAAGTCGGCCGAGGCCGCGCTACGTATCGCCAAGCTGAATCTTGAATACTCGCAAGTGCGTGCGCCGATCGATGGCCGCATGTCGCGTGCCGAAGTGACGGTGGGCAACCTGGTCACGGCGAATAGCCCGACTCCACTGACCACGCTGGTGTCGTCGGACAAGATTTACGCGAGCTTTGATGTGGATGAGCAAACCTTCCTCAAGTACATCAATCCCGCTCGCGCAGGCAAAGGTCCGGCATTACCTGTGCAGCTAGGTCTGGCCAATGAAAGCAGCTTCTCACGCGAGGGCAGTATCCATTCGATCGACAACCGTCTCGACACCAGCTCCGGCACGATTCGTGTGCGTGCGTTGTTCGACAACAAGGATGGTCAGCTCGTCCCCGGTCTGTACGCCCGCCTGCGTTTGGGTGGTGGACAAGAACGTGAAGCCATCCTGATTGCGGAACGCGCCGTGGGCACCGACCAGTCCAAGCGCTTTGTACTGGTAGTGGGCAAGGACAACAACACGGCTTACCGCGAAGTGAAGACCGGTGCCACGCAAGACGGCCTGATCATCATCGAATCTGGCTTGCAGTCGGGTGAACGCATTGTGGTGAACGGCTTGCAGCGCGTACATCCGGGCGCACCGGTAGCGCCGCAGATCGTGGACATGAAGACGGGCAAGGCCACTGATGCGGCACCTGCCACACCGGCCGCCGCCGCGCCCCATGACAAGAAGGTCGGCTAATCCCGCCGCCTCGACAGAGAACTCACATGAATATTTCTAAATTTTTCATCGACCGGCCGATCTTTGCCGGCGTGCTATCGGTCGTCCTTGTATTGGCCGGTGCATTGGCCATGTTCAAGTTGCCGATTTCCGAATACCCGGAAGTCGTACCGCCTTCAGTGGTGGTGCGCGCGCAGTATCCGGGCGCTAACCCCAAGGTGATTGCTGAGGCAGTGGCTGCACCGCTGGAAGAGTCGATCAATGGCGTAGAGAACATGCTCTACATGCAGTCGCAAGCCAATAGCGACGGCAACCTCGCCGTGACCGTGCACTTCCAACTGGGCATGGATCCAGACAAGGCACAGCAGCTGGTGCAAAACCGGGTCTCGCAAGCGCTGCCGCGCCTGCCTGAGGATGTGCAACGTATTGGTGTGACCACGCTGAAATCAACGCCTGCGCTGACCATGGTGGTGCACATCACCTCGCCAGACAATCGCTACGACACCACGTACCTGCGTAACTTTGCCGTGCTTAACGTTAAGGACAAGCTGGCACGTATTAAGGGGGTGGGTGAAGTCGGTCTGTTTGGGGGTGGTAACTACGCCATGCGGATCTGGTTGGACCCCACCAAAGTGGCGCAGCGTGGCCTAACCGCGAGTGATGTGGTGCGTTCGATTCGCGAACAGAACATTCAAGTCGCGGCCGGCACGATTGGCGCCTCACCCAGTGGCCCCAATGCGCCCTTGCAGTTGAATGTGAATGCCCAAGGTCGTCTGAAGACAGAAGCTGAGTTCGCCGAGATCATTCTGAAGAGCTCGCCCACGGGTGGCATTACCCGTCTGGGCGATGTAGCGCGCATTGAGCTTGATGCCGCTGAATATGGTCTGCGCTCGCTGCTGGATAACAAGCCTGCAGCGGCGATCCCAATCTTCCAATCACCGGGCGCGAATGCGCTCGACATCTCCACCCAAGTCCGCGAAACCATGGCCGAGCTGGCCAAGGAATTCCCGGAATCGGTGAGCTACAGCATCGTGTACGACCCGACGCAGTTTGTGCGCGCCTCCATCAAGGCAGTGGTGCACACCCTGCTCGAGGCGATTGCACTGGTGGTGCTGGTGGTGATCATCTTCCTGCAAACCTGGCGTGCCTCGATCATCCCGCTGCTGGCCGTACCCGTGTCGATCATCGGGACGTTCTCGCTGATGCTGGGCTTTGGTTACTCAATCAACGCGTTGTCGCTGTTCGGCATGGTGCTGGCCATCGGTATCGTGGTGGATGACGCCATCGTGGTGGTGGAAAACGTCGAGCGGAATATTGAAGCGGGCTTATCGCCGCGCGACGCAACGTATCGCGCTATGCGTGAAGTGTCGGGCCCGATTATCGCCATTGCGCTGACGCTGGTTGCTGTGTTCGTACCGCTGGCTTTCATGACCGGCTTGACCGGCCAGTTCTACAAGCAGTTCGCTATGACTATCGCCATCTCGACGGTGATCTCGGCCTTCAACTCGCTGACTTTGTCGCCCGCACTCGCGGCCATGCTGCTCAAGGGGCACGATGAACCGAAGGATTGGCTGACGCGCCAGATGGATAAGTATCTGGGTGGCTTCTTCGCGGTTTTCAATCGTTTCTTCAATCGCTCGTCCGAGAAATACGGCAATGGCGTGACGACCGTGATTTCGCACAAGTCGAAGTCCATGGGCGTGTATGTCGTTTTGCTTGCCGCCACCGTCGGTATTTCGATGCTGGTGCCCGGTGGCTTTGTGCCGGCACAAGACAAGCAATACCTGATCGGTTTTACGCAACTACCGAACGGTGCCTCGTTGGACCGCACGGAAGAAGTGATCCGCAAGATGGGCGACATTGCCCTCAAGCAACCGGGGGTTGAATCCGCAGTGGCTTTCCCGGGTCTTTCGATCAACGGCTTCACCAATAGCTCCAGCGCCGGCATTGTGTTTGTAACGCTGAAGCCTTTTGAAGAGCGTCGTGATCCGTCCCTGTCAGCAGGTGCGATTGCGGGTGCGCTGAACCAGAAGTTCTTTGGCATTCAAGAAGCCTTCATGGCCATCTTCCCACCCCCGCCAGTGATGGGCTTGGGTACCGTGGGTGGTTTCAAGATGCAGCTGGAAGACACCGGTGCGGTGGGCTATGCCGAGCTTGATAAGGCGGCCAAGGCTTTCATGGCAGCAGCGAGCAAGGCGCCTGAACTCGGCCCGATGTTCTCTAGCTATGAGATCAACGTGCCACAACTGGATGTCGATCTGGATCGCGTGAAGGCCAAGCAACAAGGCGTGGCGATCACCGATGTGTTCGACACCATGCAGATTTATCTGGGCTCGCTCTACATCAATGACTTCAACCGCTTTGGCCGTGTGTATCAGGTACGTGCACAAGCCGATGCACCGTTTCGTGCGCATGCCGAAGATATTGGTGCTCTGAAGACCCGTAATGCTGCAGGCGAAATGGTGCCGCTGTCGTCGCTCGTCACCGTATCGCAATCGTTCGGTCCGGAAATGGTGGTGCGCTACAACGGCTTTACCGCTGCCGACATCAATGGTGGCCCAGCACCGGGGTATTCGTCCTCACAGGCAGAGGCAGCGGCTGAGCGGATTGCCGATGAAGTATTGCCGCCGGGTGTGAAGTTTGAATGGACCGACCTGACCTACCAGAAGATCATCGCCGGCAACGCAGGTATCTGGGTGTTCCCGATCAGCGTGCTTCTGGTGTTCCTGGTGCTGGCCGCGCAATACGAGAGCCTGACCTTGCCGCTGGCGGTGATTCTGATCGTACCGATGAGCATTCTGGCTGCGCTCGCGGGTGTATTCCTCACGGGTGGGGATAACAACATCTTCACGCAGATCGGCTTAATGGTCTTGGTCGGGCTCGCGTGTAAGAATGCCATCCTGATTGTCGAATTTGCCCGCGAGCTTGAAATCCTCGGCGCCACCCCTTTGCGTGCTGCGATTGATGCTAGCCGCTTGCGTCTGCGTCCGATTCTGATGACCTCGATCGCTTTCATCATGGGCGTGATCCCACTGGTGCTGTCATCCGGTCCTGGCTCTGAAATGCGTCAAGCGATGGGGATCGCCGTGTTCTTCGGCATGATCGGTGTGACTTTCTTTGGCCTCTTCCTGACACCCGTGTTCTATGTGCTGCTTCGCAAACTCAGTGGCTCGCGCAAGTTGCACTCAGCAGCCCATCACGATGCACCGCTGACGCCGGCAAATGTTGCCAGCCACCATGCGGGCTTGGAGTAAATCATGACTACATATAAATCATCACTCGGTACCGCGACCGGTCTGCTGGCATCGCTGCTGATCTTGGCAGGTTGTTCAGTCGCCCCTGTTTATCAGCGTCCTGATGTGGCCACCCCTACGGCTTTCAAGGAAGCACCTACGAACGCCGCAGCCCCCGAGGCCAAGCCTGCAGCCGGCGAGTGGAAAGCCGCACAGCCTGCAGAAGAAGTTGCGCGGGGTGAATGGTGGAAGGTGTTCAATGACGACACGCTGAACCAACTGCAAATTGAAGCATTGGTCGCGAATCAGGATTTGAAGGCCGCTGCCGCACGCTTGAGCCAAGCCCGTGCTTTGGAGCAAAGCGCACGCGCCAGCCTGTTTCCCCAAGTCGGCCTCGGCTTTGGTCCAACGCGTCAATTGCCATCGCCCGCCTCCAAAGGCTTACCTCCTAATGCGGATACCAGCCCAGTGACGCTGTGGCGTGGCCAAGCGACGATTGCATATGAGGCGGATCTATTCGGTCGCGTCAGTACAGTCGCCGATGCCGCACGCTTTGATGCGCAACGGAATGCAGCGTTGTTCCAATCCACCCTGCTGGCACTCCAGGCCGATGTGGCGCAAGCGTATTTCCTAATCCGCGAGCTGGATGCTACGCAAGCTTTGTATGCCAACACCGTGCGTCTGCGCGGCGAAACGCTGAATCTGTTCCAACGCCGCTTTGATGCGGGCGACATTAGCGAGCTTGAGCTGGCCCGTGCGCGGACCGAATTGGCCTCGGCCCAATCTGAATCGCTGGGCATTGCACGGCAACGCGCTGTTGCTGAACATGCACTGGCGATTTTGCTGGGCAAGGCGCCGGCCGACTTTAGCTTCCCGCCGCTCCCGCTAACCCGTCTGACCTTGAGCGTCCCCGCCGGGCTGCCATCTGACCTGCTCGAACGCCGTCCAGATATTGCGGCAGCAGAACGCGCCATGGCCGCTGCCAATGCGCGTATCGGTGCGGCCAAGTCGGCTTACTTCCCACGTCTCAATCTGACCGGTTCGTTAGGCTATGAGTCGAATGATCTTGGCGACCTGTTCAAGAACGCCAGCCGCACGTTTGTGTTCGGTCCGCTCGTTGGCGGTTTGCTGACACTGCCGATCTTTGATGGCGGCGCCCGCGCTGCTGGCGTGGATCGTGCCAATGCAGCCTATGAAGAGGACGTAGCCAACTACCGCGCCACCGTATTGCGTGCCTTCAAGGAGGTGGAAGATAACCTCGCTAACCTGCGCCTGCTCGATGAGCAGAACAAGGCACAAGACAGCGCGGTAACGTCGGCCAATCGGGCGGCACGAATTTCGGCCATTCAATACCGTGAAGGTGCACTGAGCTATCTTGGCGTCCTCGATGCGGATCGCAGTGCCCTGCAACAACAACGCACAGCCGTGCAATTGGATGGTGAGCGCGCCCGTGCGCTGGTGAACCTGATTCGTGCCTTGGGTGGTGGTTGGCAGGAACATTCCGCCACTGCCGCGGTCTCTACAGTATCGGCCTCAACACAAACAACCGCACTGAAGGCGAACGACGCCCCCGCGGCGAAGTAATCCGTTTTATCGCCCGCACCGCACTCTCCCTTGCGGTCGGTGTGGGATTTTTATTCGAAAGGAAGCATCATGAGTGCAAACACCAAAGTGGCATTTATCACGGGTGGTAATCGTGGCCTAGGCTTGGAAACCGCACGCGGTTTGGGCAAGCTCGGCATCACGGTAGTAATCGGTGTGCGCGATCTGGCTAAAGGTGACGCCGCTGTTCAGACCCTGAAGCAGGAAGGTGTCGTTGCTGAAGCGGTTGTTTTTGATGCGCTGAATCAAAGCACCCATCAGGGCGTGTACAAAGTGTTGGAACGTAAATACGGCAAGCTGGATATTTTGGTGAATAACGCCGGCGTATCGCTGACACCGTTCTTTGGTAACAACAGCAGCACCGTGTCGCAAGACATTTTGAAGCAAACTTTTGATGTGAATTTCTTTTCCGTCATTGCCCTTACTCAAGCGCTGTTGCCGCTGATCAAGAAAGCGCCGGCTGGACGCATCGTTAATTTGTCCAGCATCCTTGGTTCGCTTGGCGTCCATCAGCTGCCGGACTCGCCGATTGCTGCCGCCAAAGAGCTCGCGTACAACGCCTCCAAGACCGCACTCAACGCGTTCACTGTGCACCTGGCCGACGAACTGAAGGGCACCCCCATTAAGGTCAACTCAGCTCACCCCGGCTGGGTCAAGACCGATATGGGCGGAGCCGAAGCCCCCATGGAAGTCAGCGAAGGCGGCAAGACCAGCGTGCAACTCGCTACACTGCCTGCTGACGGCCCAACCGGCGGCTTCTTTCACTTAGGTGATGTACTGCCTTGGTAACTCTTTTCCATACCCGCTGATTCAGGCGTGGCGTGTGTAGTTTTGATTCCATGGAGATAACTGATGGCACTCAATGAAGATTTCCTCCGCCTAGCCAGTGCGGCACGCGCACGTATTCGTGAAATCAGCCCAGCTGATGCACGTGAGGCTGTTTCGCATGGTGCAGTTCTGATCGATGTGCGTGACGCTGACGAGTTGATGGAGAAGCCAGCCGTGGCTGGCGCACTGAATATTAGTCGTGGTCGGCTTGAACTCAAGATCGCTGAGGCGGTACCGGACAAGGACACGCCGATCGTTCTCTATTGCGCGGGAGGGAACCGGGGGGCGCTTGCTGCTGATAGTTTGCAACAACTTGGCTATCGAAACGTCTCGAACATTCAGGGTGGTCTTTCTGCCTTCACCCAGAGTGACACTTAACCCGTCACCGTTAAAGGAGTCTTCCCATGAGCTCATCTCTCTACGACATTCCGCTAACTCGCCTGAACGGCGAGTCCACCACCCTCAAGGAATATGCCAACAAGGTGCTATTGGTGGTGAACACCGCCAGCCAATGTGGGCTGACGCCACAATATGACGGACTCGAAGCGCTTTACAAAAAATATGCGGATCAGGGATTGGTCGTATTGGGATTTCCCAGCAATCAATTTGGTGCACAGGAACCTGGCACTCCGTCGGAGATTGCTACGTTCTGCAGCAAGAACTACAGCGTGACGTTTCCGTTGTTCGCCAAGACTGATGTGAATGGCCCGAATGCACACCCCTTGTATGTATGGCTTAAACAAAATGCGCCAGGCGAGGCACCCGATGATATCGGCTGGAACTTTGCCAAATTTCTGATTGGCCGCGACGGTAAAGTAATTGCTCGTTACGCGCCTACCGTTGTGCCGTCGGCTCTTGCCGCCACCATCGAAGCCGCGCTGAGCTAACTATCGTAACGCTAACCTTTTGCACGCCGTCGTCGCTGATTGCGTCCGGCGGATACTCTTTTATTCCGAAAGCCAGACCATGATTGACCTTTATTACTGGGGAACACCCAATGGCCACAAGATCACACTCTTCCTAGAGGAGAGTGGTCTGGATTACACGCTTCATCGCATTGATATCGGAAATGGCGAGCAGTTTGCGCCCGCGTTTCTCAAAATTGCGCCGAACAATCGTATTCCTGCAATTGTCGATCATGCGCCGACTGATGGTGGCGAGCCCATTTCGCTCTTTGAATCGGGTGCCATTCTCCTCTACTTGGCTGAGAAGACCGGGCAATTCATTCCCAACGATCTACGTGGGCGAAACCTCATGCTGCAGTGGCTCTTTTGGCAAGTAGGGGGACTCGGACCGATGGCCGGTCAGAACCATCACTTCAGCACTTTCGCGCCTGAAAAATTGCCCTATGCGATTGATCGTTATGTCACCGAAACCGCCCGTCTCTATGGCGTGCTGAATACGCACCTCGAAAACCACGCTTTTATTTGTGGCGACGCATACTCCATCGCAGACATGGCCTGCTATCCATGGATCGTTCCGCATGCTCGTCAAAGCCAACGTCTTGAGGACTTCCCACACCTCAAGCGTTGGTTTGATCGCATTGCCATGCGCCCAGCAACGCAACGCGCATACGCCATTCCCAAAACCACTGTCTGATTATTGGGTTCGGAAATACGCTACGTTGGCTGTTAGGGTCGCTGCCATCGCTGAAAACTCATCGGCCATGCCAGCCACCACTTGGGTGGCAGACGAGTTTTCATCTGCCATCTGCGCGACACGTTGAACATTTTGAGCGATTTCAGTACAGGCATTATTTTGCTCAACCAAGGCGACCGAAATTTCGTTGGTCACTTGCTTGACTTGCGATGACATGCCCGCAATCTCCAGAATCGTTTCATCTGACTGACGGGCTCGTTCTGCCCCTCGCTCCACTTCACCCACCATGGAGCCCATGTTATCCACGGCGGTTTGTGCACTGGATTGCATGCGCGTAATGAAATCCGAGATTTCCACCGTCGCAGATGAGGTTCGTTCGGCTAGCTTACGGACTTCATCTGCGACCACGGCAAATCCTCGTCCGTGCTCACCGGCACGTGCTGCTTCAATGGCGGCATTCAAGGCCAGCAAGTTGGTCTGATCGGCAACCTCCTTGATGACCTGCACGATGCCGGAAATTTGCTGTGACTCTTGGCCAAGTTGATTGATCTGCGACGACGCAGTATTGACGCTATCAACTACGGTCATGATTGCGCCCGCAGCGGCCTGGATGACCTGGCTACCTTCTGTCGCCTTCTCATTTGACTCGATCGCCAGTCGGGTTCCTTCGGAGGCCGAGTCTGTCACATGCGCAACACTCACAGTCATTTGCTCAACAGCAGCCGCCATGCTGGCGGTGGCCTCACCTTGATTACGAATGCCGCCTGATAACTGCTCGGCCGCTACGGACAAGGAGTGTGCGGAAGAGTGTAGAACCGTAGAAGACTGAACTACGCCTTGGATCATGTCTCGCAGCTTGTCCTGCATTGATACAGCAGCAGCCATCACGCTATTTCCTCCCCGCTGATCCATGTTGATCTGCGCGGTAAGGTCACCGGCTGCGATACGCTGCATGACTGCGACAACATCGTCCGGTTCTGCCCCCAGTTTGCTAACGAGCTGGGAAATGATCTTTCCAGAAATCAAGCCACCTACAATTACAGCCACCACTAACAGGATGAACACGTGCTTTTGCGCAGCATGGTATTCAGCGATCGAGAGCTCGTAAATTTCCTTTGATACTCGGACTTGTAGCTCGACTAACTTTGAGATGGTATCGCCCAAAGGATCAATCGCTGGATACATGTCCTTAGCGGCGTACTCGCGCAGACCATCCCGGTTTTGCTCCTTAACCAGCGACTGCAGTCTAGCCACCGCCGCATCTGCCTTTTTCATTTGCTCGACGGCTTGGTCAGCCAGCTGCTTTTCCTCAGGCGTCAGGTAGGTCGCGATGTATTCGCCCCACTGCTTTTCTTTTTCTTTTAGTGCTTGGGCAAAGCTCTCATCGGCTTGCTGCCAAGTGAGCGCACCATCGCGCAGCTTGTGCGTGGTATCGACGACATTCACCGCGTACGTATCTGACACGATCTTCAGCTGCATCAACGGCTGAACGCGATTGACATACATGTCATCGAGCTCACCATTGGCCACCTTTAATTCGATCAGCCCTAATGCTGCAATCAGCGCCATAAAAGTGGTCATGACAGCGACCACGAGATACAGCTGGTGTTTGACTTTCATCCTGTTCAACATGTGCGATTCCTCTACCGTTGCGCTACTCAAACCCCCATCCGAAATGCTTTTGTTATCACTTTACGATTTATTATTATTAATAGATACTTAAGCCACTGTAGACCTGTCGCCCGACAAGAAACTTACGTTTCATTAAAGTTGTTATTAGCGATTTTGTCAAATAATAGACAGTCCTCAATAGGCTGCCAAGCGTGTGTTGCAGTGAGCCCTATTGCGGATCGACACACACGCCTTCTCGCAGTGCCTCTTGCATGGGCTTCGGGCTGGCGCGCCCGTGCACCAACCTCACTTTGTCTGAATCAATGAGGTTACAGATATAGAGGAATCGGCCTTCGATTCTGGCAAACAACTCGGTTGCTTCCGGCCAGTGAATTCCCATTCTGAGCAGGCTAGGCGCCGATAATGAAGGCACGCGGTTATCTGGGACCTGTGCCAAGTCGAGCGCATGTGCCAGCACACTCCCGTAGTGAATGACACTCGCCATGCCCATATACTCGGCCTCTTCCTCACTTGCTTGCGTTTGCCCCAGGATGGCTTCAGCGATGACATCCGGAAGTCGCCAACTTCTCGCCAACTCGTAGCCAACACGCACATGATCCACCCCGAGGAGGCTTACTTCGATTTCATGCAGCGCTCCGTTGCTACGCTCCCAGAGCGTCAGCAAATCCAGATACTCCTCGCGAAAAATGGAATACAAAAGCAGCTTTCCAATGCCATGTAGCAAACCTGTAATGTAGGCAATTGAGGGATTCTCGCCGGTCCGGCGGGCCATTTCCTCTGCACATACCGCAACTGCAACACTTTCCAACCACAAGGAACCTAAGCGCTCAGGTGTGTCTAGTGCAAAAACCTCGAGCATCGCATTGTTAATGGCAATGTCACGCAGGCGATTAAAGCCAAGCATTGGCACAGCCTGCTCAAGCAAGCTGATGCCTTGTTTGCCATAGGCGCCCGCATTTGCCAGGGCAATCACACGCGCAGTTAGCACCGGATCAGATTTGATTTGACTGACCAGCTGATCCAGGGTGACGTCCTCATCTGACAGCAGCTGAATCAGCTTACTGACGACAGGCGGCAAGCTTGGCATACGGTCAGTATTCGCGAGGACCCTTGCGATTACGCTAGTTCGCATGGCATGAGTTCGTTCATACGGTACGACATGAGCGTTTCACGTAATGCACTGTGTGCGTAACTACCGCCACCACGGAAAATGTAGTTCACCCGATCACGAGCGGCTCTCAACGCCATCTCTAGTTGCTCGGCGGTTCTGTCGTCCTTCACCGCAACCTCTATGTATTCCACGCCACGCTCAATGAGTCGCTGAATATGTGTGTCGTTGAGATCGACCCCTGACGCCAGCAAAACCCGACCATCCCTGAGTCTGACCGGTTGAATCAACTGCATACCCGGACAGGCTTGCGCCGGTAACAAACGAAGTTTTCTGCCAAGCGGCTGGTGCCGTTGCGGAGCTGGCTGGATGCGCGAGGCAAGTGGGTGGGCACTGTGCTGGCGCAAAAAATCCTCAATCAGATGGCAGGCGGCGGCTTTGGAAATCCCATGCGGGATCGAGCGCATATTAATGGTGAGCGGGCGCTTTTCTGCTGGGGTCGCGACACCGCCCATCATGATTTGGAAGCGTGATGACTGTTTGTTCAGCTCAATCAGGACGAGGGCACCTTCGGGTGCAGCGTCTTGGGTAATCGAGATCTTGAGCGAGCGGGACTGCATGTCATCCGACAGCCCGGGTAAATGAAGAAGGGAGGCCAACTCCCGTACAAACTCTTCATTTGTCATTGCGACTCCTACTGAATTAGGGCTGTATGGCCATTCATCTGGAGCGCAATCATGAGTGACGGGAAGTTTCCCGGCAGCTCTGCTGGCATCGTGAATTCACCTTAGCCCAGAAGCTTTGCGTCCCCATCTTTCGATAGGTTTGCCAATAATTTGGCAATATTAACATTTTATTTCTTTGCTGAAATCCTTAATGAGAATGAAGGTCAGTTATTAATGACGACAACGCTATTTATTTTATTAAAATCAAATGTCTAAAAAATAACAGCAAATGCATTTCGAATATTATCCGAACACAGAAGTGATACATATGAAATATTGAGCATCAAGCCTCGGTGATGGTTCGACCCTGCACAAGTGCTATAGGCGCTCAAACCTGCACCACCGAGGGCTGCGGATACGTGTCAGGCGGCGCCTGTCTGCTGAGCCCGTTCGAGCATTACTTTGAGGGTCTTCAGATCTCGCGTCACGGCTTGTATGTCGCGAAGGAAGGCTTCTTCGCACATGTCCTCGTGCTGGAAGAGGGTAAATGTCAGTTCGCTGCCCTCCCCATTGGCGACAACGCGGACAGGGTTCAGTGTTGTGCTGCCATCCGGCAGTGTCACCGTGTGGTCAAGTACACCGAAGGCATTGTCAGCACAGAAGATCAGCTGGACGGTTCCCATCTCGCCCCCGGTATCGACATGCCAAATACCATCGTTGACGGTCACGGATTTACAAATAGCAGGCGCCCATTCCGGTAATTGATCAGGGTCGCGCACACACGCATAGACACGGGCGGGTGGCACCTCAATCTCAACACTGACAGTTCGGCTGCGCACCGTTATTTCAAGGGCCGCGCAAGCATGCGCAAATCATCGCCAATGATCGTGCGCTCCATGATCTTAAGGCGTGTGGCCTGACCGAGTTCAGTCAGCTCATGCAGGCTGAACATGCCCTGTGCCTTATCTCCCATCAGCATGGGCGCTTGATAGATGAGGAACTCGTCAACACAGCCTTCGCGTAGCAGCGAGCCATTGAGCTTGCCACCCGCCTCGGCATGCACCTCATTAATGCCGCGCTCACCTAGCGCTTGCAGCATGGCATGCAAATCCACCTTACCGTTCGCGTTAGGCAGGATCAGCACCTCGGCGCCCACTGCCTGAAGTGCAGCGATGCGCTCACGATCATCCACCGCACCGACGATCAGACTATTGCCCCCTTGCAGGACACGTGCAGTCGGATAAATCTGTAAGCGGCTATCGATCACCACACGCAGCGGTTGGCGAAGCGGCTCAGTACCCGTATCCACGCCACGCACGGTGAGCTGCGGATTGTCTTCCTTGACGGTGCCGAAGCCCGTGAGAATGGCGCAAGCACGTGCACGCCAGTGATGACCGTCGAGCCGTGCGGCCTCACCGGTAATCCATTGCGACTGGTTATTGTTGAGTGCAACCTTACCGTCGAGACTGGCCGCCGTCTTGAGACGCAACCAAGGACGACCGCGTGTCATTCGCGAGACAAAGCCGATATTGAGTTCGGCTGCCTCATTTTCGAGCAGACCCGATTGGACGCTAATGCCCGCTGCGGCGAGTCGTGCCAGCCCCTTGCCAGCGACAAGCGGATTAGGGTCGGTCATGGCGGCAACCACACGTGACACACCCGCATTCAACAGGGCATCAACACATGGCCCGGTGCGCCCCGTGTGATTGCACGGTTCCAGCGTGACGTAGGCAGTTGCACCGCGGGCGCGCTCACCTGCATCACGCAAGGCGTGCACTTCGGCATGTGCCTCACCCGCTTTGACATGCCAACCGCGACCCACCACCGTACCGATTCCATCCGTCGTTGGCTGCACAATCACACAGCCAACACGCGGATTGGGCGTGGTGCTGAATAAGCCGAGTCGCGCCAGACGCAGCGCTTCGGCCATCCAGGCATGATCAGCGGCGCTAAAGGCCTGTGCGTTAGGTTGGCTCACTTGTTCTTTTTACCACTGCCGGATTTTGTTGGCCGTGGCGTCTTGGCTTCGCGAATCACATCAGAGAATTCGTCGATGTCGGTGAAGTTCCGATACACCGAAGCAAAGCGCACATAGGCCACCATGTCGAGCTTACGTAACTCGCGCATCACCAGATCGCCAATACGGTCCGATGCAATTTCGCGCTCGCCCAAGGTCACCAGTTTGTCCACCACGCGATCCATTGCCGCGTCGATGTTCTCAGTCATCACCGGGCGCTTGCGCAGTGCCAGCATAAAGCTGGCCTTCAATTTGTCGCGGCTGAATTCGGTGCGGCTGCCGTTCTTCTTCACGACCGCAGGCATTTGCAGCTCAACCCGCTCATAAGTCGTGAAGCGTTTGTCGCAAGCCGGGCAACGACGGCGACGGCGAACCGTATCTTCCTCGTCGTTGAGGCGTGTATCGACAACCTGGGTATTCAGATCACCGCAATAGGGACATTTCATTGCTGAGGGTCGCTCTTTTTCAGACTGGCTTTGGTGCACAGCGCCCGGTTAAACCAGGTCGCTTTTGCCACATCAATGTAGTTATCGAAATCACACGGCGGTAGATAAAATCCATTCCCGCCTTCCTTCAAATCTTCTTCGCCTTTGAAATCTGCGGCCAGCGTGGCACTCAAGGTTTTTAAACACTGTGCGGGCTTGCCGCCATGATATTGCGCCAGCGCTAAATCGTTGCGCACTTGGTCGAGCTCAATCCGGTGCATGAAATCATCGCAGCCTGTCAGCAAGGTCTGCGCTACATCCTCAGCCTGCTGGTATCGACGCGAACGATACAAGGCCATGAATTGATCACGGGCCTTCTGACGGTTTTTGGTCGTGCATGCCTTGGGTGGAATGAAGTACGTTCCTTCAAAACCTGCACGCATGCCGCAAAAGTCTCGACAAGCATCCGCTGTCTTCGCTTCGACACGGATCGCGGCATTGTCCTGCGCAAATGCAATACGGCAGGCTGACGCGCTATCGCCCTGCATCTCCGAATCAGCATGGCCAGTATGCCCACGAATGACACCTGCCAGATCGCAGGTATGGCAGTTGCCGCCAATGGTATTGATTTCGAACGTCAGCTTTTGCTGTGCATCGCGACGCACGAGCAATGTGCCGGTATCTCCCTTGAGCACATAATGCCCGGTGCGAATCTCAGGCGGTGCACCATGCGCCAGCGAGGCCATGGCGACCGTCCAGAGAAAGGCCAGGAGACAGCGGGTCATGAACGGATGTTTATCCGTCAGACTTAGGCGCCATACACTGGGAATTTGGCACACAGCGCAGCAACCTCGCTACGCGCCTTGGTCAGCACGGCTTCGTCACCCGGCGCATCGAGAACGTCTGCAACAAGATGTGCCACACGTTCGGCTTCGATCTCGGTGAAGCCGCGTGTGGTCATGGCGGGGGTTCCGATGCGGATACCCGATGTCACCATGGGCTTTTCTGGATCATTCGGAATCGCGTTCTTGTTCACGGTGATGTGTGCGGCACCAAGCGCAGCCTCGGCATCCTTACCCGTGATCTTCTTGGCGCGCAGATCGACCAAGAAGACGTGCGACTCAGTGCGACCAGAAACAATGCGCAAACCGCGCTGCGTCAGCACCTTGGCCATGACAATCGCGTTCTCGATGACTTGTTCCTGATAACGCTTGAAATCGGACGTTGCCGCTTCCTTGAAAGAAGCAGCCTTCGCGGCGATGACATGCATGAGCGGGCCGCCTTGCAGGCCGGGGAAGACGGCGGAATTAAGCGCCTTCTCGTGCTCAGCTTTCATGAGGATCACGCCCCCACGCGGGCCGCGCAGTGTCTTGTGCGTAGTCGACGTCACCACATCGGCATGCGGTACAGGATTTGGATAGTAGCCGGCAGCGATCAGGCCAGCGTAGTGCGCCATGTCCACCCAGAAGATGGCGCCTACTTCTTTGGCGATCTTGGCGAAGCGCGCAAAGTCGATACGCAAGGAGTAGGCAGACGCGCCGGCAATGATGATGCGCGGCTTATGCTCACGCGCCAGCGCTTCCATTTGCTCGTAGTCGATTTCTTCCTTGGCATTCAGGCCATAAGAAATGGCATTGAACCACTTACCCGACATATTCAGCTTCATGCCATGGGTAAGGTGGCCGCCTTCAGCGAGGCTCATGCCGAGCAACGTATCGCCCGGCTTGGCAAACGCCAACAGTACGGCCTGATTCGCTTGCGAACCAGAGTTCGGCTGCACATTCGCAGCTTCAGCGCCAAACAACTTTTTCAACCGATCGATAGCCAGTTGCTCGGTTACATCAACATGTTCGCAACCGCCGTAGTAACGCTTGCCCGGATAACCCTCTGCATATTTATTGGTCAGCTGCGACCCTTGTGCTTCCATTACCGCGGCGCTGACATAGTTCTCGGAAGCGATCAGTTCGATGTGATCTTCCTGACGCTGGTTTTCAGCGGTAATTGACGCCCACAGTTCTGGATCGGTCTTGGCAAGGGTGTTTTGCTTGGCAAACATGTCAGCTTTACTAATGTAGTGATAACAAATTTATTCTATCACTCGCATCCTGTGGGATTTCTTCACCCATAGCGGATTGACAATTAAAGAAGGAACTCGCTGTTCGAGATTCTGTAAACTTCATCTACAACTTCCTGTGCCATATTTTTGATTTCTCCAATTGAGCCTCCTGCTTTGTACACAAGCTCGGCACCTCCCTCCACTTGCTCAAGGCTATCGTTCATAATGGCAGTTACAGCACTTGTTTCAGATTGAATATTAAAGATTGTTTCGGCGATCTCTTTAGTTGAGTTTGAAGTACGTTCGGCCAATTTCCTGACCTCATCTGCAACTACAGCGAATCCTCTACCAGCCTCTCCAGCCCGCGCAGCCTCAATTGCGGCATTTAATGCAAGCAAGTTGGTTTGATCTGAAATTTCCTTGATAGTTTGTACTATTGATGTGATTTGGCTAGTCTGCTCTCCGAGAATATTGATCTGCTTTACCGCGCCGCCGACTTGTTTGGCGAGATCACGCATTTTCCCCACGACTTCATCAAGTACCAGATTGCAGTCTTCGGATAGTTCGGAGGTTCTACTAGAGCTCTGATAAGCTTTCTTGGCAGCATCAGTCTCTTTTTTTGTTGCTCAATCCGAGCAGTGATGTCGGTAGCAAATTTAATTACGCGAATGGGGTTCCCTGCCTCATCAAGTACAGGGTTATATGTCGCACGCAACCATACTACCTCGCCATTGTGCTTTAGCCGCTCGCATATTCCAGAGAAAAATTCACCACGCTTCAATGATGCCCACAACTGCAAATATTCTGGACTATTTGCATACGATGGTTGGCAAAGAATTCGATGATGCTGACCGACTAATGTATCGTTAGTGAAGAGCATCACATCTAGAAAGTTCTGATTTGCTGATATGACTTTACCTGCCATATCAAACTCAATGACTGCCATAGAGCGATTCAGCGCTGAAATGATATTTCGACTCGCCTCGGCCTCTTTAACGCGGTCCGTAATATCGCTTGCGATTTTGAAAATCTTAGTGACAGTTCCGCTCTCATCACGAACAGGAAAATACGTTGCTTCTAGATATATTTGCTCGCCATTCTTTCTAACGCGTTTGAACTGTCCGTTGAAAGACTCTCCGTTACGGAGCTTTACCCAGAATGAACTGTACGCAGACGAGCGTACCAGTTCTTCATCACAGAATATTTTGTGATGAAGCCCACGTACTTCTTCAAGGGAATAGCCCATCGTTTCACAGAACAGTTTGTTCGCATCTAAGATAATTCCATCTTGCGAGAACTCAATTAAAGCTACCGTGCGCCGCAATGATTCTAATAAGTCTTGTAGGGGCCGATGCTGCGCGGTAATTTGTGCTAACTGCTTTTTGAGCTGGGCATTAAACATGGCATCTCCCGCAGAAAACAAATTGAACTTGTTCGATCATTAGTTATGGACTGCAACTTACATATTTAACCATTATTTAATCGAATTTTCCCATAATCAGTGATTATGGGCAGTCTGCGAAAAACTGCCTTGTCTCCTCCGTGATTTGTTACGCGTATACGACTTAAAAAAACTGAGTAACTACTTGGAAGGTCACTTACCAGCGGACAGCTTGGCAACCTCACCCACAACAGACTCAGCCATACCCTTGATGTGCTTAATGGCCTGTCCGGCTTCGTTGGCCAAGGCCACGCCTTCTTCAACATGCTTGAGACTACTGACCATGCTGTTGCTCACAGCAGTGGTCTCCGCCTGAATCTGGTTAATCATCTGAGCAATTTCGGTGGTTGAATTTGACGTGCGCTCAGCCAGCTTGCGCACCTCGTCTGCCACCACAGCAAAGCCGCGCCCAAATTCGCCTGCTCTGGCGGCCTCAATCGCGGCGTTAAGCGCAAGCAGGTTGGTTTGATCGGAAATCTCCTTAATCGTTTTGACGATAGAGGTGATCCGCCCTGCCTGCTCACTGAGCGACTTTACCTGCCCCACGGCAAGCCCCATTTCCTCCTCAAGTGTCTGCATTTGCTGGACGGCTTGACCAATTACCTGCGCGCCACTATCAGAAAGATCTGCTGTTTTACTTGAGCTTTCGTACGCCGCCTTGGCGGAGGCTTGCTCCATTTTTTGGCGGGTAATTCGCTCAGTAATATCAACGGCGATCTTGATGATGCGGACGGGGCGACCGGCCTCATCAAGTATGGGGTTGTACGTTGCCTCCAGCCAAATCGGGCGGCCATCACGTGTCAGACGCTCACAGACGCCCGAAAAATACGTGCCACGATTCAACTGCGCCCACAGGGCAGTGTATTCAGGGCTGTCTGCGAACTCACGCGGGCACAGAATGCGATGGTGCTTGCCGATCAGCGAGTCCTGCGTATGCCCCATCGTCTTAAAAAAATTGTCATTCGCCATGAGCACATGGCCTGCCATGTCAAACTCAATCACAGCCGAGGATCGGTTAAGCGCCTCGACCATGTCATTGGTAACCGCAGCCGCATTGACCCGTGCAGTGATGTCACTCGCAATCTTGAAGACCCGGTCGACCTGGCCGGCTGAGTTCTTGACTGGGAAATAGGTCGCCTCTAACCAAACGATGTCTCCGTTCTTGCGGATGCGCTTGAACTTGCCACTGAAGGACTCGCCCGCGCGCAAACGAGACCAAAACGCCTCGTAGTCACGGCTATTGGCAAAGTCGGGCTCGCAGAACACCCGGTGGCGAGCCCCTTTAGCCTCAATGGGCGAATAGCCCATGATGTCGCAGAAGAGTTGGTTCGCCTCCACCACCGTGGCATCTGGCAAAAATTCGATCACAGGAACCGTCTTACGCAACGCCTCGAAACGCTGCTGTGCTGGTTCCATCTCACTGATCCGTGCTTGGGCCTCGATCAATTGTTGACGCGCTTGAATACCGAACATGCCATTTTCTCCATTTCATTTAAAAGGCTCGCTCGGTTTGGTTAGGCCCCCCACCCCATGAAATCAAGCAGCTGATTGGATATAGGACATTACCCTCAATTGATAGATAAACAAAATATGAAATATTTATAGCGGCACAGACAAGGCAACTGGCGGCTGAAAACAAAACACCACCCCTGCAAGGCAGTGGGTGGTGTCGGAAAGTACGTCGCTAAACGCCTGACTGAACGACGTCAGGCACAGTCTAGTTATTCAACGGCCAGTTCAAGGCTGTTCTCAAGGTGGCTCTGCACGCCCCAGTCGAGGAGTTGCCAGCCAGGGCTCCCCACTTCGATCCAGTTCAGTGCGGCGTTCGGGATCGGGAAATCGCGGGCGGTTTCGAGTGGGCGATAGGTCGCGATCCGGTAGATGATATCGAGCACGCCGCCGTGGGCAAACAATACGATCGTCTGACCTGCGTGACGCTGCGCTAGGTTATTGATCGTTGCCTTAATACGCTCGGCAAAATCAAACAGGCTTTCGCCTGTACCAAAGGTGAATTGCGGGTCGCGCTTGATGTATCGCTCGTAGTCGTCACGCGCCTTGATCTCCGCCTGGGTCAGACCTTGGTAGTCACCGTAATGACGCTCGCGCAAGCCCGGCTCGATTTGCAGAGGTAATTCTAGCAGCTGCGCAGCCGCCGCAGCCGTGTCACGGGCGCGCTGCAGATCGCTGCTGTAGAGGGCGGCAAACGTGTGCTTGGCAAGGCCGCGAGCCGCTGCAAATGCTTGCTTGTATCCGGTTGCATTGAGGGGGATGTCGATCTGCCCCTGAATGCGGCGCTCGGCGTTCCAGTCGGTTTCGCCGTGGCGAACAATACAGATACGGGTGGGGGGTGGTAGATGAAAAGCTGGCGAATTCATGGGCTTAGTTGCTACGCGCATGGTTTACACTGCGCGCTTTTGCTGCGTTGAAGACCGATATTTTACCTTGTCACAGCTACTCATCCTGTCGCGCTTCATTGATCGTTTTAATGGCCTGTGCGCAAAAATTGCCAGTGCTATGGTGCTGCTCGCCTGCTTGATCAGTGCAGGCAACGCTTTGATTCGCTATGGTTTTTCGGGCGGCTCTAATGCCTGGCTGGAAGTGCAGTGGCACCTGTTTGCCGGCATGGTCATGCTCGGCTCGGCCTACACACTCTCTCGCAACGGCCATGTGCGTGTGGACGTGCTCTACGGTGGCTGGAAAGCGCGTACGCAGGCTTGGGTTGATCTGTTCGGCTTCTGTGTATTTTTGCTACCCGTCACCCTGTGGTTGCTGACCTATACCTGGCCCATGTTTGCGACCGCGTGGGCCACACATGAAGTCTCCGCCAATGCCGGTGGCCTGCCGCTTTGGCCCGCAAAGTTGATGTTGCCACTGGGCTTTGCTGCGCTGGCACTGCAGGGCATCTCCGAAATCATCAAACGCATTGCCTGGCTGCGTGGCGTGATCGAGATGGATACCCACTATGAGCGGCCTTTGCAGTGACTGAATACGCCGCCCCACTCATGTTTGTCGGTCTGGTTTGCTTTCTCCTGATCGGCTTTCCCGTTGCCTTTTCCCTCGCCGCCCTGGGTTTGAGCGCGGCCTTCATCGGCGTTGAGTTGGGATTCTTCCCGATGAGCTTTGTCGAGGGTATGCCCTTCCGCATCTTCGACATTCTTACGCGTGAACTTTTGCTCTCCGTGCCCTTCTTCACCTTCATGGGCGCCTTGCTGGAACGCTGTGGGCTGGCGGAAGACCTCCTTGAAGGCGTGGGTCAATTGTTTGGCGGCTTTCCCGGTGGTGTCGCTATTGGCGTCATTCTGGTCGGTGCAATTCTGGGCGCCATCACGGGCACCGTGGCGGCATCGGTGATCGCCATGGGTATGATCTCGCTGCCGGTGATGCTGCGTTACGGCTACGACATGCGCATCGCCACCGGCGTGATCGCGGCCTCTGGCACCATCACCCAGCTGATTCCCCCCTCGCTGGTGCTCATCATTCTGGCTGACCAGCTACACACACCTGTGAGCCAGATGTATGCCGGCGCAATGGGGCCCTCGCTGGTGCAAGTCCTACTCTTTGTTGCCTTTATCGGCTTTGTTGCGCTCACGCAGCCACACAAAGTGCCGCCACTGCCGCCCGAGGCACGCACGCAGCGTGGCTGGCCGCTGATCAAGCGCGTGCTGTGGGGCATGCTCCCCTCCATCGCGCTGATCTTGCTCGTACTCGGCACCATCTTCATGGGGCTGGCAACCCCGACGGAAGCCGGCGCAATGGGCGCCGTGGGTGCCATGGTGCTGGCTGCACTGCACAAGCGCCTGAGCTGGAAGCTGGTGTGGGAAGGCATGCAATCAACCATGGAGATCACCACCATGGTGGTCTTCATCCTCATCGGCTCCACCATGTTCACGCTGGTGTTCCAAGGGATGCATGGCAATCACTGGGTCGAGTCGCTGGTGAGCTCGCTACCGGGTGGCGTGATCGGCTTTCTGTTTTTTGTCAGCGCGCTGATCTTCGTGCTGGCATTCTTCCTCGACTTCTTCGAGATCGCCTTCATCCTGATCCCACTGCTCGCTCCCGTCGCGCAAAAGCTAGGCATCGATCTGGTGTGGTTTGGCGTGTTGATCTGCATCACCATGCAAACTGCCTTCATGCACCCACCCTTCGGCTTTGCGCTGTTCTATCTGCGCGGTATTGCGCCCAAGGATGTAAAGAGCAGCGACATTTACCGCGGCGCCATTCCATGGCTATGCCTGCAATTGCTGATGGCGCTCATCGTCATCTTCTGGCCGGGGCTGGTCACCGGCTGGCTGGACAAGCAAGAAGTGGTTGATGAGGACCGCGTCAAGATCGAGCTACCGCACACCATCTATCCAGCCTATGCCGCACCTGATGCGGTGCAGACGGGACCAGAAGCTTCTGTAGCCAATGATGCAGAAGATCGTGCGATCAGCCGCGCGCTACGCTCAAACGCAAACTACTGAGCAGGGGCTTCATCGGTCATGCGCTCGCATGGCCGACATTGCAAATGCAAGTGGGTTAGCTGGCGAGCCTGGTAGTCCAACGTCAGCGTTGAGCAAACACCTTCAACTTCTGTACGGCCATTGAGGCCTGCAAGTGCGACACCAAAAAACTGTTCGGCAACGCTCACTGGCATGCCGACACGTAAAGGGGTAAGCAAACGCCAGCGCGCACTATCTATGCGGACTTCGATGGGCGTCACTTCGTCACGCGGGGTCGCCACAACAAAACGTGCGGCGTAGCCTTTGCCGATGAAACGGTGCACACGGCATGTACTGCTGCCGCACGGAAAGGTTCCGCCCTCTGGGGTTTCGCTCACTACCTCTAGTACTGGGCGTAATTCAGCAAGGGTTGGCGGCAGACGATTGACGACACTAGCGCACAGATCGAAAGGGTCACTGGCCTTGGCAACCACGTGATACGTAGGTACCTGTGCAACTGCGCTTTCGCAGAGAACGACGAGCGCCCCTATGCCTAGCCAATAAACGACATGCAGCTTCAAGTCAGCGGGGGAGTGCGCTCGCTGTTGCCCCGACAAAATTGTCATAGGGTCGCTCGGTCACGCCGAACCACAGCATCTGTTCATCGCGGAACTTGCGCCATGGGCCGTAGATGCGCGCGAAGCGCGGATGCTTGGCGGCCAGCTCTTCATACAGGGCAAAGGTTTCATGCTGGGCCGCTTCCATCATGGCCTTGGGGAAGAAGCGGAGCTCAGTGCCACTGCCTACAAGCCGTTTGAGCGCCGCCATATTCTTGGCGTCGTAGGCGGCCTGCATGTTGTTATGGGCGTAGGCACAAGCATCTTCGAGGATGGCTTGGTAACTCTTGGGCAGCTTTTTCCATTCGTCCTGATTGATAAACATGGACAGCTGCGCGCCGCCCTCCCACCACGCTGGGGTGTAGTAGTACTTGGCAACTTTCTGGAAACCAAACTTCTCGTCGTCATAGGGCCCCACCCACTCAGCGGCATCGATAGCGCCTTTTTCCAACGCGGGGTAAAGATCATTGCCGGGAATTTGTTGCGGCAGCACGCCCAACCGCTGCATCACCTGCCCGGCCAGCCCGCCGATGCGTAGCTTCAGACCCTTGAGGTCGTCGAGCGAATTGATTTCCTTGCGGTACCAGCCGCCCATTTGTGCGCCGGTATTACCGCAGGGGATGTTGTAGATGTTGTACTCGGCGAGCAGATCGCGGATCAATTGCATGCCACCGCCATGCCACATCCATGCGGCATGTTGACGGCTATTCATGCCAAAGGGCATGGCCGTATCGAAGGCCAGCGCCGGGTCTTTGCCGACATAGTAATAACTGGTGGTGTGGCCGATGGGCACGCTGCCTTTTTGAACCGCATCCATCACCTGATTGCCGGGCATCAGTTCACCCCCGGCAAACACTTCGATCTGAAAGCGGCCATCCGTCGCAGCAGCAACACGTTCTGCCACCACCTGCGCCGCACCGAAAATGGTGTCGAGACTCTTGGGGTAGCTGGATGCCAAGCGCCATTTGATGACCGGGAGCTCAGCCGTGCCTTGTGGCACGCTCGCTGCCGTATCTTTTGCCACTGTTTCTTCCGCAGGCTTGCTGCATGCGGCCAGCACGCTACTGCCGGCAAGTGCTGTCAGGGCGTGTTGTACGAAGCGACGGCGTGACATGGTTTAGTTGCCAGCGACGGTCATGTTCTCGACCAGAATGGAACCGGTTTGCTTGGAGCCGCGCACCAGCACATCGTTGCCGACAGCGACGATATTTCTGAGCATATCCTTCAGATTGCCGGCGATGGTGAACTCATGTACCGGATAGGCGATCTCGCCGTTCTCAACCCAATAGCCGGCAGCGCCGCGTGAGTAATCACCAGTGACATAGTTCACGCCCTGACCAAGCAGCTCGGTGACAATCAGACCACGACCCATTTTCTTGATCAGCGCTGCAAAGTCGAGATCACCCGGCTTAACGATAAGGTTGTGGCTACCACCCGCATTGCCGGTAGTTTGCATGCCCAGCTTGCGCGCCGAGTAGGTAGACAGGAAGTAACCCTGTAACACGCCATTGGCGATGACTTCGCGGTTCTGTGTGGCAACGCCATCATCGTCGAATGGGCTGCTGGCGAAACCGCCGATGAGGTGAGGGCGTTCGCTGATCTGCATGAATTTTGGGAAGACTTGCGTACCCAGCGAATCGGGTAGGAAAGACGACTTACGATAGAGCGAACCACCGCTGACGGCGCGCACAAAGCTGCCAATCAGGCCGGCTGCAAGCGGCGCTTCAAACAACACCGGCACTTGCGCAGTCTTCGGCTGGCGGGCTTGCAGGCGCGAGAGCGCGCGGCGGGCAGCATAGTCGCCAATCACTTCCGGTGCGGCAAGATCATTGCTCTTACGTTGGCTGCTGTACCAGTCGTCCCGCTGCATGTCGTCGCCCTGACCGGCGATCACCGAGCAAGCAATGTAATGACGCGAGCTGGCGTAACCGTCACAAAAGCCAAGGCTATTGGCGGAAATGAAGTGCGATTGCTGCACTGATACGCTGGCGCCTTCGGAGTTGGTAATCAGCGGGCTAACATTGAATGCGGCTTCTTCAGCGCGCTTGGCCAATTCGATGGACTCAGCGACCGACACATCCCAGGGGTGGTAGAGATCGAGCTCCATCGACTTCTTCGCAAGCAGCTTTTCGTCGGCGAGGCCAGCCGCACTATCAGCAGCAGTGAAGCGGGCTATCGAGAGCGCCGCATCAACGGTCGCGCGCAAGGCGTCAGGTGCAAAGTCGGACGAGCTGGCATGGCCACGTTGCTGCCCCAGATAGACTGTGACGCCAACGCCCTTATCGCGGTTGTATTCAATGGTCTCGACTTCGCTTTTGCGCACCGAGACGGACTGGCCAAAGCCTTCTGACACATCAACTTCGCAAGCGGTAGCACCGGCCTTGCGGGCATGCTGCAACACGTCCTGAGCAAGATTGCGCAGGGTGTCCTGTGAATAATTAAAACCTGAACCGGACATATGGACGGGGATGTAGGAGGCTGGAAAGCTATAATCATACCCGTGAAGAAACCTTATAAAGACCGCCCCCTGCCGCGCGGGATGTCCGAACCTGAAGAACTCGATCCAGAATTCGACGATTCGGGCTTCTATGGCCGCCCCAGCAAATCACAACGCAAGCGTGATGTCGAAGCCTTACAGGACCTCGGCGCCAAGCTGGTTGAGCTGTCCTCAGATCAGATCAAGAAGATCGAGATGCCCGACGACCTGCGCGAGGCACTGAAGGAAGCCCACCGCATCCCGCCGCGCACCGAGGGGCGCCGCCGGCAGCTGCAATACATTGGCCGCATCATGCGTAAGGTCGATCCCGAACCGCTGCAAGCCGCGCTGGACAAGATCGCTGGTTTATCGGCTGCCGAGAATGCGCGCATGCATCAGCGTGAACGACTGCGTGACCGCCTGATTGCCGACGAAAAGGTGATTGAGGAAATCATCGCCAAATACCCGCACGCTGATGTGCAGTATCTGCGTCAGCAACGCCGCAACGCCATTCGCGAACAAGAGCAACAGAAGCCGCCCAAGGCTTATCGCGAGATTTATCGTGTGCTGCGCGAGCTCGAAGCCGATGGATCCAACCTACCGGTACCGACTGACGATCATGAGGAAGACGAAGCATGAGTGGTGACCTGATCAAAATTGGCCTGGTATCCATCTCCGACCGCGCTTCGGGTGGCGTATATGAGGACAAAGGCATTCCCGCTCTGCGCGACTGGCTAAATGCGGCCCTAACGTCACCGTGGGAAGAGGCCGTCCGTTTGATTCCAGACGATCAGCCCACCATCGAAAAAACGCTGACCGAACTCGTGGACCAGGCTGGCTGCAATCTCGTTCTGACCACTGGTGGCACTGGGCCGGCGCTACGCGATGTCACCCCCGAAGCGACGCTGGCCGTTGGCGACAAAGTAATGCCGGGGTTTGGCGAACAGATGCGCCAAATCAGCCTCAACTTTGTCCCCACCGCCATCCTGTCCCGCCAAGTCGCAGTGATCCGCAAACAAGCGCTGATCATGAACCTGCCGGGGCAGCCCAAGTCGATTAAGGAAACCTTGGAAGGCGTAAAAGATGCGGACGGCATGCAAGTTGTGCCCGGCATTTTTGCCGCCGTGCCTTACTGCCTAGATCTGATTGGCGCGCCGTATATTGAGACCAACGATAGTGTTGTCGTGGCGTGGCGGCCGAAGAACGCAATTCGACCTAAGGGTTGAGCCATACCCGATAGCGGCCTCGCAGCCACTATCGGCATAAGCAGGGTCGGCCGTTACTCTGCGACGCGTACCCGGTAGCGTCCGATCAAATAATCCGGCCCACTCTGCACCTGGCCATCAGGAAATAATTTGACGGCCTTACCTTGATCATTGAAGGTCATGGCAATGTTGTCCTCCCATGCCGCCGCTGGTAGCACCACACGCACTTGCGCTGACGATTCCCAAGGGTCGACCAAAATGATTTCGGTCTGAATCCCGCCACTGTCGACACTCAGCGCACGGGGTTGCTTGGTGAGTGTTTCGATACCAAGCGTTGCACTACTTTCTGTATCTCGTGTGAAACGACGCACGATGCCGAGCAACCAGTTGCTTCCACCTTCTGGCTGCATCACCAGCAATGTATTGACGGACAAACGGCTGTCTCGCATAAGTTGCGCCTGCGCGCCGATGCCACCCTGGCTCACGTCTTCCACGACCCATGATTCAGCGTTGGCGTTATCGCCGCTTCCGGCCAGACAGCGGTAGGCCTGTGCAAGGCCAGACATGATGGTCATGCGCGATTTGACGCGATGGCGCACATGGCTGCGTTGTGGGGGGATCGGCGACCAGTAGGCCGCAAGGTGATCGAGCACATCGACCACCATCTCTGCGGGATAGCTGTTACCTAGGTTGAGGCTGGGAGGTATAGCTTGTTCAGCTTGTGTCTTGAGCGCATAAGCAGCATCCAGTGCAAGGCCGGGGCTGAAATAGCGCAAGGTGGGAGCCGGTGGTGGCTTGATAGCGAGCCGCTTTGGCGGTTGAGGCTTGAGCGCATCGACCCAGTACACACTGTCTGGTCTTTCCTGATTGCCGAATACAAATTGCGGCAGCAGATGATCCAAGAGTCGCTCTGCCAGTTCGATTTCCTGAGGGAGCAGGCTGTCCATTGAAGAGGCTTGGAAGGCAAGGCTCTTGAGGTATTCACGCTCGGGCGTGGTCAGTGGCGAATTGGCGTACAGACTGACTGACTTTTGGACGACTCCGGCCTCGACAGCCGCAAGATATATCTTGCCAGCTTCTTGCCAAAACTCTGCAGTGTTCGGGCCATAGCGGAATTGTTGCCACTTAAGTAGAACCGTATGGGCATGCAGGGCCCGTGCAAACAGAACGGGCAGGCTTGCCTTAAGTGCATCTCTGATTTTGGCTGAGGCCGTTGATAACTCGGTCAGACAACTTGCGTAGGATTGGGCAAGCTGGGTCCAGTACTCGGCGCCCAAGCGCCATTGGCGCATTTCTTCATTACGCGACGTCGGTACAGCCGCTGCATAGTCACGCGCAAAACGACGTGCCGCCGCAATGAGAGTGGCATCCATCTGCTGAACAATCTCGCAACGTTGATCAAGCTCAACGAGCTGATCACGGTGCAAAGATTCCAGCAGGATCGTCGCGTCATCAAGGGCAAATTCCGGCTCCTTGCCCGCCATATCCGCAAATAGCCGACGCGCCTCTTTGGCATCGGTGAGCGGATGATCGGATTTGGCAGAAAACAGACCCAGCATGGAGCACCCCCTATTACGAATAGTTGAATCCTAGCAGATGAGTGAATCCACACGTATTCTGAACTGAAATCCGTATTGCTTGCCAATGTGCATGTTGCTGTGACGCCACCCGCTTTACTATTAGAATGCAGCTTCCCGCGAACCACTATTCGGAAACGCAGCATGCAGCAGTACCTCGATCTGATGCGTCACGTCCTAGCGCAAGGGCATGACAAAAGCGACCGCACCGGCACCGGCACTCGTTCGGTGTTTGGGTGGCAGATGCGCTTTAACTTGGAGGAAGGTTTTCCCCTCCTGACCACCAAAAAGCTGCACACCAAATCCATCATCCACGAATTGTTGTGGTTCTTGCAGGGCGATACGAATATCGCTTACCTCAAAGCCAATGGCGTCCGTATATGGGATGAGTGGGCGGATGAAAACGGCAATCTCGGCCCGGTGTATGGTCACCAATGGCGTCATTGGCCAGCGGGCGACGGAAAAGAGGTGGATCAGATCGCGCAGTTGGTGCGTGACCTGAAAGCCAACCCAGATTCACGTCGTCACATCGTCAGCGCTTGGAATCCAGGCGACGTGCCAAAGATGAAGCTGCCGCCGTGCCACGCACTGTTCCAGTTTTATGTGGCCGACAACAAGCTGTCCTGCCAGCTTTATCAACGCAGTGCTGACATCTTCCTCGGCGTCCCTTTCAACATCGCGTCGTATGCGCTGCTCACCCACATGATTGCCCAAGTGTGCGGCTACGGTGTGGGTGATTTTGTGCACACGCTGGGGGATGCGCACCTGTATAGCAATCACTTTGAGCAGGCCAAACTGCAGCTGAGCCGCGATACACGCCCGCTCCCGACACTCAAGCTGAACCCGGATGTGACTGATCTGTTTGCCTTCCGCTTCGAAGACATCAGCATCGAAGGTTACGACCCACATCCGCACATTCCTGCGCCGGTCGCAGTCTGAACTCCATGCAACTGGTCGGCGACATCGGTGGCACCCGCAGTCGACTGGCCTTCAGCAGCCCACAAGGGCTGCAGCATGTGCGCGTTTTTGCAAACGCTGATTACCCCGACTTTGCCACTCTGCTTGGTCAATTTCTCGCTGAGACGGGCGTCCGCCCACTGGGTGGTTGCTTCGCGGTCGCCGGCCCGGTGGCGGATGATGGCCGCAGCGTACATCTCACCAATCTCGGGTGGCGCATTATGCTGGATACGCTCGAAGCAGATTACAGCTTGCCTCGCCTGCACCTTGTGAATGATTTTGCGGGCGCGGCAATGGGTATTACGGTCACACCACCGTCATCGCTGATCACCCTGCAACCCGGACAACCACTCGCCGAAGGGCTGCGCTTAGTCATCGGCGCTGGGACGGGGCTCGGTGTTGCTTCGCTGTTCAAGGGTGACAGCCGTTGGCATGTGCTGCCAGGTGAGGGCGGGCATATCGGCTTTGCGCCCCAAGATGAACAACAGGATGCGCTGTGCCGCTGGCTGCGCGCGCGGCATGCACGCGTAATCGCTGAACATATAGTGTCGGGCAGTGGTCTTGCCAGCATTCACGGCTTTCTGTGCGACCAACGTGGTGTTGCCAACACGGCCGACTCCCCGGCCACAGTGGCCACACGTGCGCAGGCAGGTGAAGAGATGGCATTGGCAGCCTTTGATCTGTTCGCTTCAGTCTATGGCGCCGTTGCCGGTGACTATGCCTTAGCACGCATGGCGCGCGGCGGCGTGTTTCTCGCGGGCGGCATTGCCGCATCAAACCTCGACTTGATGCAGCGCGGCCCCTTCATGGCGGCGTTTTTGCGCAAAGGGGTCTATACCGAATTGGTTGGCCAGATGCCGGTACACGTGGTCACAGACCCACTGCTCGGCCTGCATGGGGCCGCCTGCTTCGCTGGCGAAATGGCTTGATCGTCCCTGTGCTGAGCTGCGCCTGGAGGCACAGTGGGGAGAGCGTAGTTATCTACATGCGTCCATAAAAATCGCTCATTTGGAATTTGCTGTGCGGAGGGCTAGTTTTAGCAATGAAGCTTCATAGTGATCTAGTGATGCTTCGCGCTTATACCCCTTCAGGAGATACTCATGGTCAGCGAGGTTAAAGCAAGTACGGCGCGCAGCAAATCTACGGTGAAAAAGGCAGTAAAAACCACAAGCAAGACAAACAGCAAAATCGACGCCACAGCAACAGCTGCCAAAGTCGCCAAGAAAGTCGCGGCTGCAAAACCTGCGCCTGTTAAAACACCTGCCAAAAAATCTTCGCCCGCTCCTAAAGCAGAGCCCAAGGTAGCGGACAAGGTAATCAAACACACCCGCAAGACCAAGATTCCAAAGCCTATTGGCATTACTGCTGAAGCCCGCTTGCGCCATATTGAAGTCGCTGCGTATTACATCGCCGAACACCGCGGCTTTAGTGGGGGCGACGCAGCAGATGACTGGCTGGCGGCCGAACAGCAGATTGATCATCTGCTGTTGGCCGGTAAGCTGACTGGATAAGTTATGGCTAGTGGATGGCGCCTACAGGGCGCTTTCTAGATGCTTGACGAGGGTGTGTAGTTCGCCAGAGGTGGCACGCAGTCGACTCATCGCACCGCCAATGTCGCCAACAGTGTGATGGTTTTTGTCGACCAGACTCGCCAGCGCCTCCATGCTCACTGCCACTTCGTGTGAAGCATCCGACTGCTGCTGCAGCATGCGCCGAACATCGTGTGCCAATTCCATCGCACTTTGACTGGCGCGTGAAATTTGCTCCATGCTCTCGGCGGTGCCCGAAATGGATTGTGTTCCGCGACCCACCGCAGCCGTTGCAGCTTCCATGCTATCAACCGCATCATGGGCGCGAAGCTCAACCAGCTTGACCGATTGTGTGATGTCGGCTGTGGTTTGCGCGGTTCGCTCTGCAAGCTTCCGCACTTCATCCGCCACCACAGCAAATCCCCGCCCAGACTCCCCTGCACGGGCCGCCTCGATCGCCGCGTTGAGCGCCAGAAGATTCGTCTGATCAGCAATCTCTTTGATCAAGCTGGCGAACTCGCCGATGTGGGCAATTGACTCGTGCATTTCGCGAATCGTCGCTTGCGAATCACTGACAACATGCACTACTTCCTGAATGTTCTCCGTACTCACCTGCATAGCGGCCCGGCTGGCATCGGCAGCCTTGTCGGTTGCTTCGCTGGCCTCCAGACTTTGTGCAGTGTTGCTGGAAATTTCATTCACCGACACGCTCATCTGCTCCATGGCGGCAGCAACTTGCATCACGCGTTCAGTCTGATTCCCTGACGTTTCTTCAAGCTGCGCGATGGCCTCTTGGAGCTCCTGACTCCGGCTAGCGACTTCGCGAGCAGCCAGTAACACATCGGCAAACATCGCGCGCTGGTGAAGACGCATCGCCTCAACCTGCATAAACAACGCATCTAGCCATCCGCCCTTCGGAACAACGCGCTTCGCTAACTGACCTTCATCCACGGCGGCCAGGGCTTCTTGTAGTGCCTTAAGGGGGGCAAGCAAGGTTTTTTGTAGCCAGACACCCGCCCCCAGCAAACCGACACACCCTGCGGCCAACAAGCTCCAGTTCGCCCATCCCTCTAGAAAGGCAGACCCAATCAGCAGGGTGAGTGTGGCCGCAGTGAATGCCCATACGTAGTTGGTAACCCGAGAAAGCGGCTTGAGACGTGCTGTGGGTTTAAGCGTCGCACGCCCTTCGCGAACATCCTTGTAGTGTTGCTCAATTCGCTGCACCTCGGCTTTATCTGGTGGCGTGCGAACTGAGATATAACCAATCGATTTGCCATTCTCGGTAATCGGCGTGACAAAGGCCTCAACCCAGTAGAAGTCGCCGTTCTTAGCGCGGTTCTTGACCAAGCCCCGCCAAGGCTCATGGGCCTTAACCGTGCTCCACAAATCGGCAAATGCTGCAGGTGGCATATCAGGGTGTCGGACCACGTTGTGGCTGGCGCCAATCAGCTCCTCGGCCGTGAAGCCACTGATGCGGATAAAGGACTCATTGGCATAGGTAATACGGCCCTTTAGATCCGTTTTTGTGACAATTGGCTTACCTGGCTCTAGAAAACGCTCTGTCTGTGTGATCGGCAGATTGGTCTTCATATAACCCCCTTAATTTTCAGATAGTTGAGGCAATGCACAAACAAAAATGCTAACGGGATAATGTAGGCCGCATTTTCTACGATAGAAAGAATGTAAAGTTTTTGCAAGGAATTAATAAATAATGATGTTCTTTACATTTGCTTAATTAATCATACAGGGCGCGCGCGCTCGTGGCTTGATCCATATCAAGCCAAATGCAGCGAACTGCTAGGCAGCTTGGAGAACGATGAGCGCTAAGGGGGGCAAAGTCAGCGTTAGGCCGGCCGGTTGCGACATCCATGCATGCGGGCTGGCGGTGAGGCCGCTGCCATTGCCCAGATTACCGCCCCCGTAATGGGCAGAATCGCTGTTGAAGACCTCCTGCCAATTGCCCGCAGTTGGCACACCAATTCGATAGTGCTGGCGAGGCACCGGGGTAAAATTAGCAGCCACGACCACCACACTGCCATCGCGGGCGCGGCGTTGCCAGATCAAAACAGATTGGTCTGCATCATGGCAATCCACCCACGCAAAGCCCCCGGACTCGAAATCCAGCTCATGGAGTGCGGGAATCTCTCGGTAGAGTCGGTTCAAATCAGCGCTCATTCGCTGCATCCCTGAATGCAATGGCCATTGCAACAGATGCCAAGGAAGCTCGGTCCGATCACGCCATTCATGGCCTTGGGCAAACTCGCTGCCCATGAAGGTGAGCTTCTTACCCGGCGAGGTCATCTGATAGCTGAGCAATAAACGCAAATTCGCATAACGCTGCCACTCGTCACCTGGCATCTTGCCGAGGAGGGAGCCCTTGCCATGGACCACCTCATCATGCGAGAGCGGCAGCACAAAGTTTTCCGAGTAAGCATAGAGCTGACCAAAAGTCAGTTTGTCATGGTGATAGCGGCGATACACCGGGTCCTGCCCAAAGTAGTTGAGGGTGTCGTTCATCCACCCCATATTCCACTTCATCGAGAAACCAAGGCCACCCACATAAACAGGCCGGGAGACCTGTGGCCATGCCGTCGACTCCTCAGCGATGGTAAGCGCCCCCGGAAACTCACGGTGCACCATCTCGTTCATTTCACGCAGGAAGGCGATGGCATCGAGATTTTCTCGACCGCCATATTTGTTCGGCTTCCACTCCCCCGCTTTGCGTGAGTAATCTAGGTAAAGCATCGAAGCCACCGCATCGACGCGCAGGCCGTCGATATGGAATTCCGATAACCACCAATGCGCGCTCGACAGCAGGAAGCTGCGGACTTCATTGCGCGCATAGTTGAAGACATGCGTGCCCCAGTCCGGCTGAATTTTTTGCTGCGGATCTGCGTGCTCGTAAAGCGCCGTGCCATCAAAGTGGGCGAGCGCCCAATCGTCGGCCGGAAAGTGCCCAGGCACCCAGTCGAGCAGCACACCAATTCCCGCTTGATGACAGGTATCCACAAAATGGCGGAAGTCATCCGGCATGCCAAAGCGCGCACTCGGCGCAAAGAAGCCTGTACATTGATAGCCCCATGATTCATCGAGCGGATGCTCCATGATCGGCAGCAATTCAAGGTGCGTGTAGCCCTGCTGCTGCACATACGGCACCAGCTTATCGGCCAGTTCGCGGTAGCTATAGAAGCTGCCATCCGGATGACGCATCCATGAGCCGGCATGCACTTCATAAATCGACATCGGTGCATGCAGCCAATCCGCAGTGGCTCGTCGCTGCAGCCAGGCCGCGTCTTGCCAGTCATAGCGGCTGCTAGCCACCACGCGGGCGGCAGTGGCGGGGCGCTTCTCAAAGCCCCGTGCATAGGGGTCAGCCTTCGCTTTGACGAGCTCACTACCTCGCTGACGAAGCTCGAACTTATACAGCGTACCGTCCGGCAAATCCGGCACAAATAGCTCCCAGACGCCACTGGCGCCAAGGCTGGCGAGTGGGTGGCAGCGCCCATCCCAGTGATTGAAATCGCCGATTACGGATACGCGTTCAGCATTCGGTGCCCACACGCGGAAACAAATTCCACTGACACCTTGTCTGATCTCGGTCAAAGCGCCGAGGAGTCGATACGCCTGATAGTTACTCCCTGAGGAAAACAGATAGAGGTCATGTTCGCTTGGGGAGGGCGGAAAAGCATAAGGGTCATGCACCCGAAAGGAGCGCTTGCCTTCCTGTATGTGCAGGCACCATGGTGCGGTTGGCGGTTCACTGCCATGCCACTCGAAAACCCCGCCACTGCCAGCCCGTTGCAAAGAGGTGTTTGCGCCGTCACATTCCAGCGCTATGCTGTGCGCATGCGGATTGAAAACGCGGAGGCGCCAACCTGTGCCATGGCGGTGCAGGCCAAGTACCCTGAACGGATCATATTCGCGTGCCTCGAGGAGGGGGCGCATTTCAGCATCAAGCATTTGCATCACCATTCGGATCACACTGTGCGGCCATTGTAGCCGCGGGAGCCTTGCAATGTCTGAGCAAAACAACCAGAACACGGCTGGTCGACATGTCAGCCACCTGACACGCAACACTTATGCGATCGTACTCGCTGGGGGCCGTGGCAGCCGCCTGATGCAACTGACCGACTGGCGTGCCAAGCCATCAGTTCCATTTGGAGGCAAGTTTCGCATCATCGATTTCGCGCTATCCAACTGCGTTAATTCGGGCATCCGCCGCATAGGCGTTGCTACCCAGTACAAGGCACAAAGTCTGATCCGCCATATCCAGCATGCGTGGAGCTTCCTTGAAGGGCGCTTCCACGAAGGCGTCGATTTGATGCCGGCACAGCAGATGATGGGCGAGGGTTGGTATCGCGGCACTGCCGATGCGGTGTACCAAAACATCGATCTGCTGCGCTACAACCGCCCCAAATATGTGCTCATCCTGTCTGGCGATCACGTTTACAAGATGGACTACGGCCGCATGCTGGCCGAACATGTCTGGAACGATGCCGAGCTCACAGTCGCCTGCATCGATGTGCCGATTGAAGATGCCAAGGGCTTTGGCGTGATGGCTGTAGACGAGGCCAATCGCGTCACCAGTTTTGTCGAGAAGCCCGCTGAGCCCCCCACGATGCCCGGCAATCCAGAGCGCTCACTCGCCTCCATGGGGATCTACGTCTTCAATGCTGACTTTCTGTACGAGCAATTACTGCGCGATTGTGCGGACGAAAATTCGAGTAATGACTTCGGCAAGGACATCATCCCGCATGTGCTGGCCAACAACCGGCGCGTCTTTGCACACAGCTTCAAGAATAGCTGTGTAGGTGGCGCCAGTCCGGATGTGCCCTACTGGCGAGACGTTGGCACCATTGATGCTTACTGGGAAGCCAATATGGAGCTGACCAAAGTGATGCCGGAGTTGAATATGTACGATGAGGAATGGCCGATCTGGACTTATCAGGAGCAGATGCCGCCCGCTAAGTTTGTCTTCGATGACGATGGTCGTCGTGGCATGGCCGTCGACTCACTGGTCTCAGGTGGTGACATCATCAGCGGTGCGACTGTGCGCCGCTCGCTGCTGTTCTCACGGGTCAATGTATACGACGGCGCATTGGTGGAAGATTCTGTTGTCCTGCAAGGTGTTGATATTGGTCCGGGGGCAAAGATCCGCCGTGCCGTCATCGATAAGCGTTGCAAAATTCCATCTGGCATGCGGATTGGATACAACCTTGAAGAAGACCGACAACGCTTTTACGTCAGCGAAAAAGGGGTGGTTCTGGTCACGCAGGACATGCTCGGTCAGCGTGCACCGCGCATCGGCTAGCCTAGGTCGGTACTCGACATGCACAAGATAGACCTTGTTTTTTTATGGCACATGCACCAACCGGATTACCGCGACCACAGTCGGCCCGGTGCACCAGAGTTCGTGCTGCCTTGGGTCTATCTACATGCCATCAAGGATTACACGGATATGGCCGCTCATCTAGAGCGGCACCCACAGGTGCGCGCAGTCATCAACTTTGTGCCGGTGTTAGCCGAGCAGATTGAGGACTATGCTGGCCAGTTCGATAGCGGCGATTTTCGCGACCCACTTCTACGCTTACTCGCCACGCCCGAGGGCGGCGTGCTTGCGGCGGAAGACAAACGCCTGCTGCTGGATGCCTGCTTCCGCGCCAACCATGCCACCATGCTGGAGCCCTTTCCTGACTACCAGCGCCTGCATGCCTTGTTTAACAGTCTGGGCAGCCCTGCGGATAACGAACCTGCGCTCGACTATCTCTCGGAGAGCTACTACTTTGATTTGGTGACGTGGTATCACCTCGCATGGAGTGGTGAATCCGAGCGCCGTGCCGAGCCCTTGTTACAGGCCCTCATTACCAAGGGCCAAGGGTTCAGCATTGGAGATCGGCATGCGCTATTAGCGTGGATCGGGCGCACGTTACGCAACATCATTCCGCGCTACAAGGCACTGGCCAAGCGCGGACAGATTGAGCTCTCCTGTACGCCACAGACCCACCCCCTCAGCCCACTGCTACTCGATCTCCGTGCCGGGCAAGAAACGGTGCCAGATGCACCTGCACCGAGCGCACCAGCGTATCCGGGTGGAGGGGAGCGCGTGCGTCGCCACATTCTCATGGCGCTCGATAGCCATACAAAACGCTTTGGCGCACCTCCGGTTGGCCTGTGGCCGGCAGAAGGCGCGGTCTCAACCGAGTTTGCGCGCCAGTTAGCGGCAGAAGGCGTACGCTGGATTGCCAGCGGAGAAGGGGTACTGCACAACAGTCTGAATAAGGCGCAGATGCAAGTTGCGCATCCTGCTTGGCAGCCGTGGAAGCTCGATCGTGCGCCGGGTCTGACATTGTTTTTCCGTGATGAGCACCTGTCCGACCTCATCGGATTTGAATACGGCAAATGGCATAGCGGCGAAGCGGCCCATCACTTCGTCGAGCAAGTTGCCAACACCGTGAATATAGCGCCGGGCGCCGAGCATGAAGGGCAAAAGCCCATGGTCGCCGTGATTCTCGATGGCGAGAATGCATGGGAACACTATCCCTATAACGGCTGGTATTTTTTCGAAGAGCTGTACACATTGCTCGCTGTCCATGACGGTATCCGCACTACCACCTTTGCCACACTGCTGAACGAGCGCCCCGCGCCCAGCGCGACGCTGCCTGCGCTGACAGCCGGTAGCTGGGTATATGGAACACTCTCAACGTGGGTCGGCGACGCGGCTAAGAATCGCGCATGGGATCTGTTGGTGGCAGCCAAAGTGGCTTACGACGAAGTCATGCAAGCACGCGCGCTCAGCACCGAACAGGTCAAGGCGGCGGAGTCCCAACTCGCCATCTGCGAAAGCTCAGACTGGTTCTGGTGGTTTGGTGACTACAACCCCGGCCCCTCGGTAGACAGCTTTGATCGGTTGTACCGACGCAACCTCGCTAACCTGTATCGATGTTTGCAGCTTGATCCCCCAGCCATTCTTGATACACCTATTTCCATCGGCAGCAGTGGTCAGGCCGAAGGTGGCGGCACCATGCGCCGCGCCAGTTAAGCCCAGCAAGGATAACCATGACGATCTCCCTCCTCTTCGGCGTCCACGCACACCAACCGGTGGGTAATTTCACCGAGGTGATTGACGATGCACATGTGCGTTGCTATGGCATGTTCATCCGTGTATTGCACAAGTATCCAGCCTTCCGATTCAGCGTACATTTCTCAGGCTGGCTGCTCGACCTCTTATACGAGCGCCATCCAGAAGACATGAAATTACTTGCGGAGATGACCGCGCGCGGTCAGGTCGAGTGGTTCGGCTCTGGTGATTGCGAGCCGGTCCTCGCCGCAATTCCGCACCGAGACCGTCTGACACAGATCGAAACCCTATCGGCCAAGATCGCCCGCTACACTGGCACACGCCCGCGCGGCGCCTGGCTGACTGAACGCGTGTGGGAGTCAGCCGTGGCTGCCTCCTTAGCCGAAGCCGGGATTGAGTATGTGGCCGTGGATGACTACCACTTCCTGTGCACCGGCGCGCGCGCCGACACGCTGGACAGCTTCTACACCACCGAGGAAAGCGGTCGCACGCTCGATCTCTTCCCCATCTCCGAACAAGCGCGTTATCGCATTCCCTTTGCACCGGCACATGAGGTCGTCGCCTGGATGGAAGATCTGGCACGACAGGGGCAGCGCGCCGTAGTGTATTTCGATGACATCGAGAAATTCGGCATCTGGCCAGAAACCTTCAACTGGGTCTATGAGCGCGGCTGGTTGGCCCAGTTCATCGAGGGCGTCTTGGCATCTCCACTAATCCGTACCGACACGTATGCCGATTACCACGCAGCGAATACCACCAGCGGTATTGTTTATCTGCCCACCACGTCGTACATCGAGATGAACGAATGGTCGCTGCCGGGTGCGGCAGCGGGGACGTATCACGCACTCGTGGAAAGTGAAAAGCAGCAAGGGCGCTTTGAGGCGCACAAGCCGTTCCTGCGCGGCGGCATCTGGCGTAACTTTTTCTCACGCTATCCCGAGTCGAACTGGATGCACAAGCGCATGCTGGAGGCATCTGAACGTTATGCTGCGCTCAACCCAGCGCAGAAAACAACTGAGTTGCAGGAGCTACTGCACCGCGCACAAGCCAATGATGCGTTCTGGCACGGGCTGTTCGGTGGCTTATATCTGCCGCACCTGCGCCGCGCTATCTGGAACAACCTGCTGATGCTTGAAGCCCGCCTGGATGCTATTGCGCCGCGCCCGGCAGTCTTCAGTGCCGATCGCGATCTGGACGGGCATGCGGAAGTATTTATCGCCAACCCACAGTTGCTGGCCATCATCCGTCCCGATAGCGATGCGGCGCTGGTTGAACTCTCCAGCTACCCGCTCGCGCACAATTTTGGTGACACCCTACGCCGTTATGAAGAGGGCTATCACGCCCGTATCGTTGCAGCCGATCCGGCAGCCCATTCCGCAAATACTGAGGGTGCAGGCATTGCCTCGGCCCATGATCGAATTGCCTTCAAGCATGTCATCACGGCCACCGATGTTGTGCCGGATGCACGCCCACGTGGCATGTTTGTGGATACCTGGCTAAGCAATAACAATGCGGACACACCGGTGTATGTCATGACCGGTGCAGCAAGCTATCGGGCCGAAAGTGAAGAAGTCACGCTGCACAAACAATATGTGATTGAACAGGACTGCCTAAAAGTCACTTACACCGCATCCTCTGCCGGCCTGCTGCAGACCGAGCTCAACCTAGCCATGCCCAGCTGTGACGGCTATGCCGGCCGCTATGTGCTTGCTGATGGTCGCATTCCCTGCGGCTTTGGGCAGGCACTTGACCTGGAGGCAGCAACCCAGCTCAGTCTGGTCGATGGCGTGCTCGGTGGCAAAATCATTCTCAAGAGCAACCTGCCCATCCGTATCAGCGCACGGCCACACTTCACTGTGTCGCAATCCGAAGCGGGCTTCGAGAAAGTCATGCAGGCCGCAACGCTGACGCTCAGTTGGCGCGCAGCGGCAGGCCATACCTTGGAGTTAACCTTGACACCCCTAGTCGGTGAATGAGTCGGGCTGTGCATTTGCCGCACAAAGTGTGGCCTCAGGTAAAGTCTGACCCTATTGAATCAACTTGCTTCGCCCTTGTAATGGAACTGATGTCATGGCGCTAAATTCAACCCCGGCTTGGCGTGCGCTGGTCGCACATACGGCACCGCCGCTGCCGCATTTGCGCGACCTCTTCGCCGCTGATCCAACGCGCTTCTCGCGCTTCTCGGTCAGCTTTGACGGATGGTTGCTCGACTACTCAAAGCAACGGGTGAATAGCGAGACCATGAGCTTGCTCGGTGCGCTCTGGCAAAGCGCCGATGTGCATGGCTGGATCAACCGCATGCAAGCGGGCGCCGCAATCAACCACACAGAGGCACGTGCCGTCGGCCACACATGGCTGCGCGCGCCGCTGCCGCGACCGGAAGTTTCCGCCGTCCTGCAGCAGATGAAGGCCTTTTGCGAAGCAATTCATTCGGGCCAATGGCGAGGGGCCACGGGTGAGCACATCACCGATATTGTGAATATTGGGATTGGTGGCTCCGATCTTGGACCGCGCATGGTGACGCAGGCGCTGGGGACGCATGCGGTGGACAGCATCTCCGTGCATTACGTTGCGAATCTGGACAGCGCCGACCTTGCCGCCACGCTGAAGAAGCTGCGCCCAGCCAACACGCTATTCATTGTGTGCAGCAAGACTTTCACCACACAGGAAACCATGCAGAACGCCACCTCGGCGCGACAATGGTTAGTGGCAGCCTTGGGAGAGTTGGCGGTGGCAAAACACTTTGTCGCGGTCTCCACCAATCTTGAAGCTGTTGCCGCATTCGGGATAGACCCCGCCAATGCGTTTGCCTTCTGGGATTGGGTGGGGGGGCGTTACTCCCTGTGGTCGGCTGTTGGGCTATCGACCGCCCTCGCCATTGGCTTTGCCAATTTTGAACAGTTGCTCGCTGGTGCTGCGGCGATGGACGAGCATTTCTTCACCGCGCCAGTGGGTCAAAATCTGCCCGCCTTGCTAGGCCTCCTGCAAGTATGGAATACCAGTTTTCTGGGTGCGCCCACACAAGCGATCCTGCCCTACAGTCAATCACTGGAGCTATTGCCCCGCCATCTGCAGCAGCTAGAAATGGAATCCAATGGCAAGCGTGTCGACCGCGAGGGCAATGAACTGCCTGCGCCCGCCTGCCCGGTCATCTGGGGTGAACCCGGTACCAATGGCCAGCATGCGTTCTATCAACTCATTCATCAGGGCGGTCGTCTGATCCCCTGCGACTTCATTGCCGTCAAAACGCCTGATTATGCGTTGGCAGGGCATCACAGCAAACTACTCGCCAATTGCTTCGCGCAGAGCGAGGCGCTGATGCGCGGCAAGACCTTGGCTGAAGCGCAGGTTGAACTCGGCCCCGAAGGTGCCGCTCTCGCCCCCTACAAGGTTTTCCCGGGCAACCAGCCCTCCACCACCTTGTTGATGCCGGCAATCACGCCATACTCCGTAGGTCAGTTGGTTGCGCTGTATGAACACAAGGTGTTTGTTGCCGGCTGCCTATGGGATATCAACGCCTTTGATCAATGGGGAGTCGAGTACGGAAAGCAACTTGCTGCGCGCTTGCTCCCCCTGTTGGAAGGCCAGCCTGCTGGTCATGAACTAGACAGTTCAACAGCGGGATTGATTGCGGCAAGCCTGAGCAAGCAATGATGAAATTACTGCGCTTGGCGTTGCCATCATTCCTCTTGACCGTGTTGTTCGCCCTGAGCAGCAACGCCCTTGCACAAGCTGTCACCCAAGCCGAGGCCAAAGCCTTCTTCAAACAATACGTGGCCTTGAGCGACGCCTTTGATGACGCACTGGTTGATCTTTACTCGCCCGCTGCCAGTATTGTTGGGCTGCGGCGTGAAGACAACGGCGACACGACAAAGCAGGAACTCACAGGTGCGCAATGGCAACAATTGCTTAGCTTCAATCTGGCCAAGGCCAAGAAGCGCAATGAGCGCTCGACTTACAGTCAGCTACGCTTCACGCCACAGGACAAGGCAATGAAGATTACAGCGGATCGTTATTCCATCCGCAAATGCTTTACCGACAGTGCTTACTTCATGGTGGTCGCACGCCGCGCGGATAAGCGCCTGCACATCGTCGAGGAAACCTTTGCGACCCACTTGCCGGATCAGTGCCGCTGATCGGTTTTATTCCTTTCGCCAATGAACATTCTTTTCGCTACCTCTGAGATTGCACCCTGGGTTAAAACCGGGGGTCTAGGTGATGTGGCTGCTGCCTTGCCACCGGCCCTGCGTCGGGCGGGCATGGATGTACGCGTGCTGGTGCCTTTTTATCCTGCATTAGCAGCAGCCTTCCCAGATGCCCCCATCGTTGCCGAGCTACCCGCGACCGCGGGTGCCTTCCCCGGCGCAGCCTTGCGCAGTGCCACGGCGCCTGATGGCACACCCTTGTTGCTGTTGGATTGCATGGCCTGCTACACGCGCAGCGGCAACCCGTATCTCGGCAGCGACGGGCGCGACTGGCATGACAATGCGGTACGCTTCGGCTTGCTCTCCTATGTTGCGGCATTGCTCGCGAGCACCGCAAACCCGCTTGCTTGGGAGGTCGATGTGTTGCATTGCCACGACTGGCAAACGGCACTCGCGCCTGTGTACCTGCGCTATGTGCTGAAGCCTCGTGCAAAGTCAGTATTGACCATTCACAACCTTGCCTTTCAGGGTTTATTCGGCGCACATACTTTGCGTGAACTGGGCTTACCACCACAGGCCTGGAGCATGGAAGGCGTGGAGTACTACGGGCACCTCTCTTTTCTTAAAGGTGGGCTGCAGCATGCTGACCACATCACCACCGTCAGCCCAACCTATGCGCGCGAAATTCAAACGGATACCGATGGCATGGGGCTGGCTGGCTTGCTGCGGTATCGCAGCCATGTGCTGACCGGCATCCTGAACGGGATTGATACTGAGCAATGGGACCCCAGCATCGACCCGCATCTGCCCGTGCATTACAAGGCCAGCACACTGGCGCGCAAAGAGGAGCTCAAAAGTAAACTGCAACATACACTAGGGCTGGCTGCCACGAATGACCGCCCCTTGTTCGGTGTCGTGAGTCGCTTGTCTGGTCAAAAGGGACTGGATCTACTCTTGGCTTGTGCAGATGAACTGATTGCCTTGCCTGCGCAGCTGGTTGTCCTGGGCAGTGGCGATGCGGCACTGGAAAATGCCTTCCGAGAACTTGCCCTTCGCCATCCGGGGCAGGTTGCCGTCAAGATCGGTTTTGATGAAGGCCTGGCGCATTTGATCGAGGCAGGCATTGATGCCTTCATCATGCCATCGCGATTCGAGCCCTGCGGGCTGAACCAAATGTATAGCCTGCGCTATGGCACCCCGCCCATCGTACGCGCGACGGGTGGCCTCGCGGACACAGTGATTGATGCAGACGACAAGACATTGGGTAACGGCTTTGTATTTAGCCGGGCTGAGCCAGCCGAGCTGTTGGCAACGCTGCGCCGTGCTGCCGATATGTGGTCCCGTTCTCGCCTATGGCGCCAATTGCAGAAGAATGGCATGGCTGCTGATCACGGCTGGGATCAGCCAGCGCAGACCTATGTGAACCTCTACCGCGCTTTATAATCCAACACACTATGTCTGAACACAATCCACAAATTATCCTCATCGCTTGCATCGCAGCGAATGGCATCATCGGTCGTACCGACAATGGCGCAGCCACTTTGCCTTGGCATCTGCCCGAAGATTTGAAGCACTTCCGCGAACTCACCAACGGCCATGCTGTGGTGATGGGGCGTAAAACGTGGGAATCGCTGCCTGAGAAATTCCGGCCACTTCCGAATCGCCGCAATCTGGTCATCTCGCGCAATCCGGACTACGTCGCCCCCGGCGCGGAAGTTTTTGATTCCATCGCTAACGCCCATGCCGCTTGTCGGAATAGCGAAAAGTTCTTTGTTATTGGTGGCGCAGAGCTCTATACACAAGCCATCAAAGATGCGGATAGTCTGGAGCTGACTGAGTTACATCAACCCTTTGAAGGCGATACCACCTTCCCTGATTTCGACCGCGATCAATGGCAGCAGGTTTTCCGTAGTTGCCACCGTAGTGAAACCGGCCTCGACTTCGACTTCGTTAGTTACGTGCGTCGTTGATACTGCCTGACCACGCGGGGACATCAAAGTCCTCCGGGGGTAGGCCAGCTATGTGGCGTTCCCACATCATTGCATAGGCGGTTTCGATTTCACGAACACGCCGTTCTGGGCAGAACAGGTTGCTCTCTGCATAGTGAGCAACTTTCTCTCTCAGAGCGTTCCGCCATTCTGTATCTCTTGCCATCCGTACTACCAATCGCTTGTAGTCTGCGACTGTCGAGGCAATCAATTCTTTGAGTCCGTGTGCTGCGAGCATGCTTGCTGCCACCCGTGATACAACCTGTGTGCCTGGAGCGGTGACAACAGGAACGCCTGCACCTAAAGCGTCAATTGTCGTTGTATGCCCGTTGTAGGCGAGCGTGTCGAGATGGATATCTACCAACTGGTAACGTGCCAAGTGTTCACGGTTTGGCTTCGGTGGAGCGAAAATTAAACGCTCCGGATTGACTCCATGTTCCAATGCCTCTGCGCACAGGTTAGCTCTTTGTTGTGGCACCTCCTCCAACAACCACAGCACCGCCTCCGGCAGCTCTTTTAGCAACGCCATCCACACTGAAAAACTACAGGGATCCAGTTTTTTTGGTCGATGTAATGCGCCCAGAATGAGCGCGTTTGTTGGCAGTCCGCAATCCACTCGCTGGGGCGCTCGCAATGGCTCTGGCATTTCGCAGTGATAAGAGCAGTTGGGAAGGTATGCAATGTGCTCATCCCAAAAATCACGTACTTCCGGTAAAAGAATAATGCGATCAAGCAGGGTGTAATCGATCCATGGCGCCCCTTGGGTCCCCATGAAATCCATATAGGAGATCTGGATTGGTGCAGGTTTGAGTGCCATTACCGCAGGGCGTGCATTCAACATGTACCCAGACAGGTCAATGAGGATATCGATACCATCATTCACCATCATCTGCGCAATGGCGGCTGAAGGTAAATGGGCAACCTCCCTGAACACATCAACCCCATTTTTGACACGTAATCGCTCAGGGCTATCGTTGGGCTGATCCAGGCCATAGGCGAAAACATCGAAGCGTGAACGATCGTGCCGCGCGTAGATATTTCCCATCAGGCGGGCATTCGGGTGGGGCGAAAAGCACCCAGCTGCATAAGCAATCCTCAGTCGCTCTCGCCCAGTTCGGTGGTTGCGATGCAGTCGAATATCCGCCACCTCCCGTGATGTTCGGGCTGCAATCTGGCGACACACCTGACGTCTGAGCGCATCATTAACGGGATCCGGCATCCCCAAAGCCGTGTAAGCGGCCTCAGGAAAGTCGAGGGGGGGCGGACCCAACTTCCCATTCACGAGATCAGCGTAGCACTGAATATCTGCTGAATAATTGCCCCACTTACATATTGACTGGTCTTCATTCAATACAAATAAAAAGACACGTTCTGGACTTGGGTCCGAGTAGCCAGTTGCAACATCATGTACTAAAGGACTTTGGTAGGTGCTGACGAGTCCGGGTTCTGCGGCTAACGCTCTGAGCCGCTCACTATAGGCCTCTCTGATCTGGCCATCAGCTGCAAGCGCTATCGACAACGCATATCGGGCGCGATGAAACTCTGCAGACAGTGCCAGCGCTTGTCTGAATGCATTTGCCGCTTCTTTGGGTTTTGCCAACCCCAGCAACAGGTCGCCCTGATTGAAACGTATCCAAGCATCTTGAGCGTAATGTGAGACGGCATCAGCCGCGGCCTCTTGAGCCTCCGCTTGACGAGAAAGCTTTGCTAGCAGCAATGGGCGGTTACGCAAGGCACCATAATGCGACGAGCTTATTGCCAAGACTTTGTCGTAACAATGAAGTGCCGCGGCATGCTCGTTCAGTACCGACAACACAACCCCAGTATTGAACAAGCTGTCGGTATGTTCGCTATTTACTGACAAGGCAGCTTCACATGCCTTAAGTGCCTTTTTGGGTAACTGTAAGCGTAAGCAGATATCGCTAATACGATGCCATGCCTCAATATCTGCGGGGGATTGCTCGGTCAGTATTTGTAGTGCAGCAAGTGCATCTTCAAGTGCCCCCTGAGCATGCAATGTTCTTGCTGTTTCGCGAAGGGCCTGCTGATCTAGGCGATAGAATGGATGATCAGTTCGGGTATGCGCATAGTATGCGTCGTTCGTTTCAACAGTCATGGCAGCATGTTGCCACACTCCATTTTCTTTGCCTATGTCAGCCCACACAATTCACGTCGTTGCCAGCCTACAAGGCCTAAGTGGCGCAGAAACGCATTCAGCATCACTCGTGCGCTGCCTCAATCAAGCGGGTGCAGATGTGGTCTTCTGGAGTGATCGCAGCAGCCCTATAGTGAATCAGTATCGTGCCCATGAGATACGTCCATTTGGGGGGGCGATGCCTCGTGGTGGCACGCTGATATTGGTTGGGGCTTATCTGAACTTGATGCCGTGGATTGCACATGCTCGCCCACAGCGACTTGTGCTCGTGTGTATTAATTCTGACCCGGTTTCTTTCCAGCGCACACTCGGGATTTTGCGGCAACCAAGTCTGCCCGATGTAGAGATCGTTTATGTCAGTTCCCGTTTACGCGACACCATGGGGCTACCGGGAATCATATGCCCGGAGATCATGGATATGGAAACCTTTTATCCTTGTGAAGACCAAGCAGAAGAAAACCGTATGGTCGTTGGGCGCCTCTCGCGAGACACTCCAGATAAGCATCACCCGGACGATCCGTCGCTCTACCGCCTACTCGTCCATGCTGGCTTCAATGTTCGCATCATGGGCGGGCTGTGTTTATCGGATACTTTAGAAAACACAGAGGGGGTCGATCTACTTCCAGCTGGAACAGTGCCGGCAGCTACCTTTCTACGAAGCCTAGATATCTTTTTCTACCGTACCAGCCCAAGCTGGAACGAACCGTCAGGTCGGGTTGTTATGGAAGCTCTTGCATGTGGACTACCCGTTGTAGCCCACGTCAGCGGGGGCTATACCGACTGGATCCGCAATGGCGAAAATGGCTTCGTCTTTCGCGAGCAAGAAGAAGCTTGGGAAATTTTAACTACGCTCAAAGCACGGCCCGATATATGTAAAAGAATGCGTAGGGCGGCTCGAGAAACGGCCAATGAATTGGCCGGTCCCGCCGCACGCGATCATTACATTTCGTGGCTCAAAAGCATCAAACCCTTTAACTAGAACTGGGTGGTGTAGTCGTCAGCGATTGCTGTTTGAAAGCAGCGGCGCCTGAGGTTACATCGCTACCGTCATTAATTTTATACACAATCCCGGCGTGGCTCGCATTCGAGCCTGCAAACAAGCCCTGCACCGAAGCGGTAGCTCCACTTCCCCCACCGGTGACGGACCCTGACATTGAGAAAGTCGAGGAGCCCCATGTCGAACCACTGTACGAATAATTCGTTGAACCAGCTTGAACTGACAGATTCAATTGAACGTTGACCGAGCCACTGCTATCGAATGCAGCTGTAAGACTGCCGCTCGTAACAGAAGCGGAACCGAGTGATGATGTCGGATTGGTATAGCCAATCAGGCTATACGTGCCGGTCATATTATGAATACCGGTAAAGTCTGTCGTTGGCTTGCCGACTACATAGTGCAGTGAACTCAGTGCCGTGCCTGAGTTATAAGACGCAGGACTCCATAAGCCCCAGCCAATCACGCCATCAAAGGAAAACGATCCAACCACCGTCTCAGCTTTGTAGATCGTTCCGGCATTAATCGCAGTGAGCTTAGAGGCCTCAGCGAATGTCGCGGTAACTGAGGAGTTGGAGCCAATATCGTGGGAGCTCGCACTGTCCTTATAAGTCCATGCAGCTGCATAACCTGAGCCAGATACTAAATCGGGACCAAATAAACTCAGCGTCCCTGACGAGTTCCGATTTTCACTCGTTGAATAAGTCACGGCCGCCGGTTCAGTTGCAGCCGCAGGCGGTAACGCCGGCCGACTTTCCGTCCGCCGAGGTTGTGAGTTGTTTCCGGTCACAATGGCTGACTCACCACCCGCGACCGTCACACAACCGCCAGCATTACATACTTCAATCGCACCTTCGCCAGTGGCGAGCGAAAGCTGACCATCTTGTCCGCCAGTGAAGCGCACTGCATATTCCGTCCCACGAATACCAATGGTGGCCACGGAGGTAGAAATGCGATAACTGTCTCGATTCGTACGGCCAACTAAGCCAGTAATTGTACGTAGCCCCCCTTTGATGAGGCTAAAGAAACCCCGCTCACCGCCATCGGACTTTCCTTCAAAACGGTAATCGTCGATCCGAAATTCGGTCTGCGGCTGGAGCGACAACATAGAGCCATCCGTGAAACGAATTTGCGCGCGTGCGCCATCGCTGGTTCGGATAGTGTCGCCAGACTCGAGTGCGCTACCCTTCCCTAAGGGACGTTGCGAACCTGTTGCTGTTACCGCGACTACAGTCCCGGCCGCAAACTCGACGCGGCCTGCGGCAGCATGCCCGATCAAAGGGTATGCTCCAGCAAGCGCCATCATGAGAATGGAATTTTTTAAGCGGAATTGAGGCTTCATGTCTTTATCCTTGCTCAGCTTAGAACTCTTGCCTGAGAGTCAGTGAGACGGTGTCTCGTTCATATTGGTTAAAAGCCGTATTCGAGCGCTGATCTGTACGCGAATACTGCCCCACCAGTTTGAGCGTTCTGTTCAGCGCATGGCTGATGCCTGCGCCAAAATTAAATTGCTTATCTTCCCGCTCCACCAAAAAGGTAGTGTCAATCGCCTTGTGGTTCCGAATTTCGTAACCCAAATTAGTGAAGAGTGTTGTGTCGGTCCCCAATCGCATTTGGCCTCCCAATCGCAGCCCATAGCCATCGAGATTAAGCGAGCGTGAAGTTGTATCGCGGTGCACGGACTCTTCAAGCATGTACACGCTTACGTAGCCCAACATGCCATTTCGGAGCGCATGTGCATAAGCCCCACCCCATACCCAGCGATTTGCGTCACGCGCAGGCTGGTGGGTATATGTCAGGTCGCTATACTGAACAAAAGCACTTACTTGATTACGCGCATCAATATTGTTTTGCCACTGAGCAGTGAAGCCGAGTGCTTCACGGAAGCGCGAATTTTCAACGTGGGCAGAACTTGCCTGGCCACTTAAGGAGTAAACGTTTTTGTCTTCTTTGTAGACCAAACCAAGATTGGCATCTGCGGTTAGCAAGTCCACATCGCTGCGATCCTGATGCAAACGCTGCGATCCTGATGCGCCGGCTACGATCGCCAATTGCTTGTTTAACGGGGAGCGAACATTCACCCCTGCACCAACACTGCCAAACCAGTCACCCGTCGCACGGCTCGTGTTATTGAGCGTTAATGCGAGGCCGCCGAAAGACGGAATAGCGATTGCCGACTTGTCAGGGCCCGCATTGACATTCGTGTCGTACCCGAACGTAGCTTCAACGTAGCCAGCTACCTTGGTTTTTCCCTCATTTTCGAGGCGCTCTACGGCAACCAGAAGGTTATCAATACTTTTTTCAACATCCCCCGGCACACCCAAATTTTTGACCGCTTGCAACTCGTTGCGAGCGGATTCAGTTTCTCCTGTAGCGAGGTAAGCTCGGCCAATTTCGGCTCGAGCACGAGCGTTTTTAGGATCTTGGGCAAGAATACGTTCAAGGGCAAAGATGGCGCGCGTGTTTTGTCCGATCTCCAATGCGGCGAGGGCAAAGAGCAGATCAAAATTGACATCACCAGCACGTGTGCTTTCTTGCGGCTCAAGCAATGCGTAAGTAGCTTTAGCATCACCTGCTTGCATGAATTTTTGGGCTTGCTCTATCAGTGCGTCAGCAGCATGCGCTTGCTGCATGGATAGAGCGCAAGCGATAGCCAGCACGCCCATGCTTCTTTGGTACTTCATACTCCCCCCTAGTAAATTCCCACTTACCAGAATTCTAGGGCATGTGGCGCCTCGCTAGCAACCACTAGATGCATTCAGGCCCATAAATATGTGCCTAAAATCAAATATCTACGCTTGGTGAGCGAAAAGCCAAAATCACAAGCTTTGTGAGAAAAAGGCTGACACACTCAAGCTTTTTGGTTTCCTTTTTCTCAGTTCCATAGCTATGTTGGGGCTCATGCACCACGGCAAGGCACAAACGACTGGCGGCGCACCAATCAGTTGCGTACGCAGTCCACGTAATAGCCTAGGTTACCCGTGCCGTCATCCTTAACCAAACCATGAATGTCGGTTTCGAAGCCGGGGAAGCGTTCGTTGAAGTCACGGGCGAACTTCAGATAGTTCACGATCTTCTTGTTGAAACGCTCGCCTGGGATCAGCAACGGGATACCGGGTGGATAAGGCGTCACCAGCATGGCGGTGATGCGGCCTTCGAGCTCGTCAATTGCCACGCGCTCAATCTCGCGATGCGCCATTTTGGCGAAGGCGTCTGACGGCTTCATGGCCGGCTCCATGTCCGACAGGTACATCTCTGTCGTCAGGCGCGCCACGTCGTTAGCCCGATACACATCATGGATCTGCTGGCACAAATCGCGCAGGCCCATGCGCTCATAGCGCACATGCTTGGCAACAAACTCAGGCAGCACGCGCCACAGCGGCTGGTTCTTGTCGTAATCGTCCTTGAACTGCTGCAGCGCCGTCACCAAGGTGTTCCAACGGCCCTTGGTGATACCGATGGTGAACATGATGAAGAAAGAATAGAGGCCGCACTTCTCGACGATCACACCATGCTCGGCGAGATACTTGGTCACAATAGCGGCGGGGATACCGAACTCGTCAGAGAAGTCGCCGTCGACGTCCAAACCCGGGGTAATGATGGTGGCTTTGATCGGATCGAGCAGGTTGAAGTTATCGGCCAGATTGCCGAAGCCGTGCCAACGCTCGCCGGCCTTGAGCATCCAGCTGTCGCGCTCTTCCAAGCCCTCTTCGGACAAGTCATCCGGCCCCCAGACCTTGAACCACCAGTCCACACCCCACTCTTCGTCAACCTTGCGCATGGCACGGCGGAAATCGAGGGCTTCGGTGAGCGACTCTTCCACCAGCGCGGTTCCGCCCGGTGCTTCCATCATCGCCGCGGCAACGTCGCACGAGGCAATGATTGAGTATTGCGGTGAGGTGGAGGTGTGCATGAGGTAAGCCTCATTGAACACATCGCGGTCGAGCTTATTGTTCTGTGCATCCTGCACGAGGATTTGCGAGGCTTGGCTCAAACCGGCCAGCAGCTTGTGCGTAGACTGCGTCGAGAAAATCATCGACTCCTTGCAGCGTGGACGATCTGCGCCGATGGCGTGATAGTCGCCATAGAAATCGTGGAAGGCGGCATGCGGCAGCCAAGCTTCGTCGAAATGCAGCGTATCGATCTTGCCATCCAGCTCATCCTTAATCGCTTCGACGTTGTAAAGAATACCGTCATAGGTACTCTGCGTGATCGTCAGCACGCGTGGCTGCCCCTTGACCTTGCTAGCGAAGGGGTGAGCAGCAATCTTCTTTTGGATACTTTCCCAGCTGAACTCGGCTTTCGGAATGGGGCCGATGATGCCGAAGTTGTTGCGTGTCGGCATCAGGAATACTGGGATCGCGCCGGTCATCATGATGGCGTGCAGAATCGACTTGTGACAGTTGCGGTCGACGATGACGATATCGCCCGGTGCAACCGTCGAGTGCCAAACAATCTTGTTCGAGGTGGACGTGCCGTTGGTGACAAAGAACAAATGGTCCGCATTAAAAATACGCGCCGCATTGCGCTCTGACGCGGCAATCGGGCCGGTGTGATCAAGCAACTGACCAAGTTCTTCGACCGCATTACAGACGTCAGCACGCAACATGTTCTCGCCGAAGAACTGGTGGAACATCCGTCCCACAGGCGACTTCAGAAACGCCACACCACCCGAGTGACCAGGGCAGTGCCACGAATACGAACCATCCGCTGCGTAGTCGGTCAGGGCGCGGAAGAATGGGGGTGGGAGCGAATCGACATACGCCTTAGCTTCACGGATGACGTGACGCGCAATGAACTCAGGCGTGTCTTCATACATATGGATGAAGCCATGCAGCTCGCGCAGGATATCGTTCGGGATATGGCGTGAGGTACGCGTTTCGCCATGCAGGAAGATTGGAATCTCGGCGTTCTTGAAACGAATCTCTTCAACGAAAGCCCGCAGCTCGGCAATTGTCTCGTCCTCTTCCATCGCCAGCTCTTCATCATCGACGGACAGAATGAATGCCGATGCACGGCTTTGCTGCTGGGCAAAGGACGTCAGATCGCCATAGCTAGTGACCCCGATCACCTCCATGCTTTCCTTCTCGATGGCCTCGGCCAATGCGCGGATACCTAGACCCGAAGCATTTTCCGAGCGGAAGTCTTCGTCGATAATGATGATAGGAAAGTGGAAGCGCATGGCTGCTCCTGAAAGGCAAAGACCCGATTGGCTCAATCGGGTCTTGAAGAAAAGTGGCTAGGGTAAAACGCTACTGTTACGAAGGTGCGTCAGCGATGAACAAGCGTGATCAGATTTTGGGCAAGGTTACACCGACTTGGCCTTGATACTTGCCGCCGCGGTCCTTGTACGAGGTTTCGCACACCTCATCTGACTCGAAAAACAACACTTGGGCGCAGCCCTCGCCAGCGTAAATTTTGGCTGGCAACGGCGTGGTGTTGGAGAATTCCAGCGTCACATAGCCTTCCCACTCGGGCTCAAAGGGCGTCACATTTACGATGATGCCGCAGCGGGCATACGTGCTCTTGCCTAAGCAGATGGTGAGCACGCTACGTGGGATACGGAAGTATTCAACCGTGCGAGCCAACGCAAATGAGTTCGGCGGAATAATGCAGTACTCACCATTCATCTCGACAAAGGAGTTCGGATCGAAATTCTTTGGATCAACAATGGTCGAGTTGATATTAGTGAAGACCTTGAACTCCGGCGCGCAGCGAATATCGTAACCATAGCTGGATGTGCCGTAGGACACGATCTTGCGGCCATCCACCTCACGGACAAGATCCGGCTCAAAGGGCTCGATCATGCCGTGCTGCTCCGCCATGCGGCGTATCCACTTGTCAGACTTAATGCTCATGTGCGCTTCCGGGATCTGGAAAACGAAAAGAGCGGATTATCCGCTCTTTTCGGGGTGGTGCAATAGGCTCAGATCAGGTCGTGATCAGGTGTTTTGCACGACGATATTGGGGAACTTGCCGCTCATTTCCTTAGCCTGCTCCGCAATCTTGACCGCCACGCGGCGCGCAATCTGCTTGTAGATGGCGGCAATACGGCCATCTGGATCAGCCACTACGGTCGGCTTGCCTTGGTCGGCTTGCAGACGGATGCTCAGATCCAACGGCAACTTGCCCAGCAGCTCAATCTCGTAATCCAGCGACATGCGCTCGCCACCGCCAGAGCCGAAGATCGCCTCTTCATGGCCGCACTTAGAGCAGATATGGATGCTCATATTTTCGACGATGCCGAGGATCGGGATTCCGACCTTCTCGAACATCTTGAGGCCCTTGCGCGCATCCAGCAGAGCGATGTCTTGCGGCGTTGTGACGATGACAGCGCCGGTCACCGGCACTTGCTGCGCCAGGGTCAATTGAATGTCACCCGTGCCCGGCGGCAAGTCGATCACCAAGTAATCCAGGTTGTCCCAAGCCGTCTGGCCCAGCAACTGCTGCATAGCGGAGGTGACCATCGGGCCACGCCACACCATCGGGGTCTCTTGATCGATCAGAAAACCAATCGACATGGTTTGCACATCGTAGGCTTCCATCGGCTTGATGGTCTTGTCATCCACCGCTTCGGGACGGCCAGACAGGCCCATCATCTGCGGCTGCGACGGGCCGTAGATATCGGCGTCGAGCAGGCCCACGCGGGCACCTTCGGCAGCCAGTGCCAGCGCCAGATTTACAGCCGTGGTGGACTTCCCAACGCCGCCCTTGCCGGACGCGACAGCAATGATGTTCTTAACGTTGGGCAGCAGCTTCACACCACGCTGCACGGTGTGTGCAACGATCTTGGCGTAAACATTGACGGTGATCTTGCCGATACCGGCGATCTTGCCGAGATGGCCCTCGACCATGTCGCGGATCAGGCCGAGCTGGCTCTGTGCCGGGTAGCCGAGTTCGATATCCAGGCTGACATCGGCGCCATTGACCTTGATATTGCGGGCGCTACGGCTGGCAATGAAATCCTTACCGGTATTTGGGTCGGTGATTTGCTTGAGTGCGTCCTGAATCGTCGCTTCGGTGATGCTCATATGAACTCCAATGCCAAAATACTTGAGTGATTTTGTCTAGTATACCCGACCAATGACGGACAGACCGGGCTTAGGCACGGGGCTTTGGTAAAATGGCTGATTGCCGAATCCTGCTTCCCAGCGTCCCCACATGACTGCCCCTCGCAAAATCCTCGTCACCAGCGCCCTGCCTTATGCCAACGGCGCCATCCACCTCGGCCATTTGGTCGAGTACATCCAGACCGATATCTGGGTACGCTTCCAGAAAATGCGAGGGCACAACTGTCATTATGTGTGCGCCGACGATACGCACGGCACGCCCATCATGCTGCGCGCTGAAAAGGAAGGCATCACCCCGGAACAGCTGATTGCCCGCGTGCATGGCGAACACAGCCGCGATTTTGCTGGCTTCCACATCGCCTTTGACAACTACTACTCGACGCATTCGGACGAAACCCGCACTCACGCCGAAGATATCTACGCCAAGCTGCATGCCGCAGGCCTAATCGAGACCCGCGCCATCGAGCAGTTCTACGACCCGGTCAAGGAAATGTTCCTGCCGGATCGCTTCATCAAGGGCGAATGCCCGAAGTGTGGCGCCAAGGACCAATACGGCGACAACTGCGAAGTCTGCGGTGCCGCTTATGCACCAGCTGAACTCAAGAACCCCTACTCAGCGGTGTCCGGTGCCAAGCCGGAGATGCGCAACTCCGAACACTACTTCTTCAAGCTGTCCGACCCTCGCTGCCAAGCCTTCCTGCGCGAATGGACGCGTGGTGGCCAACTGCAAGCCGAGGCCGCCAACAAGATGCAGGAATGGCTGGGTGCCGACGGCGAAAACAAGCTCTCAGACTGGGACATCTCGCGCGATGCGCCGTATTTCGGCTTCCGCATTCCCGGCGCTGATAACAAGTTCTTCTACGTGTGGCTGGATGCGCCAGTTGGCTACATGGGCTCGTTCCAGAACCTCGCCAATCGCGTCGGACTGAATTTTGACGAATACTGGCGAGACGGTTCGGAAACCGAGCTCTACCATTTCATCGGCAAGGACATTCTCTATTTCCACGCCTTGTTCTGGCCGGCCATGCTTAAGTTCAGCGGCCACCGCACCCCCACCAATGTGTTCGCGCACGGCTTCCTGACGGTGGATGGCGCCAAGATGTCCAAGTCGCGTGGCACCTTCATCACCGCCGAGTCCTATCTCAGCACCGGCCTCAACCCGGAATGGCTGCGTTACTACTTTGCCGCCAAGCTCAACGGCAGCATGGAAGACATCGATCTCAGCCTCGACGATTTCATCGCCCGCGTGAATAGCGATCTGATCGGCAAGTACATCAATATCGCCAGCCGTTGTGCCGGCTTCCTGACTAAGGGTTTCGGCGGCAAGATTGCCTTCGATGCAGATGCTGAACTGGTCACCATGGCGCGTGCTGGTAGCGACACAATTGCCGAATGCTACGAGCAGCGCGACTATGGCCGCGCCCTGCGCGAAATCATGGCGATCGCGGATCGCGCTAATGGCGTCATTGCCAGCGTTGCGCCTTGGACAATTGCTAAACAAGACCCGACCAGCCCAGCCCTGCAGGCCATCTGCTCCCAAGCACTTGAAGTCTTCCGCCTGCTCACCTTGTATCTGAAGCCAGTGCTACCGAAGCTGGCAGAGCAGGTCGAAAGTTTCCTCGGGATCCCCGCCCAAGGCTGGGCCGAAGTACCGGTGCATCTGACCAAGGGTCACCTGATCAATAACTACAGCCATCTGATGCAGCGCATTGACCCTAAGCAGGTTGAAGCACTGGTTGCCGCGAATCGCGATTCGCTCGCCGTAACGCCGGCCGTCGAACCTAAGAAGGAAAAGAAAGTGGAAGCCAAGCCTGAACAAGCTGCAGCAACAAGCAATGACAACGCCTTCATCAGCATCGATGACTTCATGAAGATTGATCTGCGCATCGCCAAGATCGCCAATGCCGAACATGTAGAAGGCGCAGACAAGCTCATTCGCTTGCAGCTGGATCTCGGCACGCTGGGTACGCGTCAAGTCTTTGCCGGCATCAAGTCGGCCTACGATCCAGCCCTGCTGATCGGCCGCCTCACCGTCATGGTTGCCAACCTCGCGCCGCGCAAAATGAAGTTTGGTATGAGCGAAGGCATGGTGCTGGCCGCATCGGATACCGAAGGTAATGCCAGTGGCTTGTACATCTTGTCGCCAGACTCAGGCGCAACGCCGGGCATGAAGGTCAAGTAACAGCTCTAACCCCACCCTCTCCCCGCGGGAGAGGGTAACTCTGGCTCGCCAGCGTTGCAGGCTCAATGTCCTTCTTCTTCGTAGCCCATGCCTAACAACCTACCTACTGCCGCTGACATTGCACGTCGTCGCCTCACCATCTCTGGCAAGGTGCAAGGCGTGTATTACCGCGCGTCAATGGTTGAGGCTGCTCAGCGATTAGGCATCGTTGGGTGGGTACGCAACTGCAGCGATGGATGCGTTGAGGCTGTGATCGCAGGCGAAAGCTCAGCTGTCGCAGCACTGATCGCCTGGGCTCGCAAAGGGCCGCCCGCGGCAGCGGTCGCCCATGTGCGGGTGGAGCTGAGCGATGAGGAGGATTTTGATCGTTTCAGCGTTGTCGAAACACGCTGATTACGCACTGATCAAAACACCAAGGCGTAGCTGTAGGCTGTGCCAGCGAGCGCCGCAAAGAACACGGCCAGATGTCCCCAAGCCCACCATTGGTAGCGGCTAGCAAGCTTGGCCGGTTCCAAGTTTGAGATGAGATAAAGCCGACCATCACTCGGGTAATGCATGACGTGCAAGTCGGCATTATTGCGTGCGGCCCGATGATTGGCCTCGATTTCGCGGCGTGCCGCGCTACGCGCAAGCTCCCATTCGCGCATGCTCAGCTGGCCATCCTCATCCAGATCAAAACGCTTGAGCAATTGCGGGTGGTCGCGCTTCCACTCAGCGAGCAAATCACGAATGTCGGCATCGCGATCCAATTGCAAATCGAGTGCGGTGCGCGTGACAAACTGACCAAGCACATAGATCCGTTCTTGGCCGAGTAGCAGCCATTGCGTATAGCGCGTATCGCCCTCGGTCCAGCTGTCCTTGCGGATGGTGATGACTTCCGCGCCATCCGGATCAATCAGGCACTCACCGGTGGCATCGCGCAGCAGAAATGAAGCGTCGGAGGTTTCGCTTCGCTCATGCTGCCACTTACCGTCATTGTCCTTGTGCTCGATGATGTAGCGGTACCAGAGACAGGGCAGTCCATTCAGCGGTGACACCAGCGGCAGCCCCTCAAGTGGTGCGCCACGGCCAATCAGCTCAACATAACCCTGCGCCGCTGTAGCCACCTGAGAGGTAGGAGTATCGCCCACGCTGCGCCAGCGTCGCAGCGCGCCCAGCCAGCCAAAGACACTGAGCACAGCAATCGCTGCAGCCACACCCAGCCAGCCTTCCGGACTCCCTATCTCGAGACCCACAAAGACAAGGGCAAGCTGCCCGCCGGATACGACAAAGCGGCCCGCCCCATCCGACAGCCGCCATGGGCCGCCCAACGATAATTCCATTTAGCTGAACAACGCCTTAACGTCGACGTCGGCTTTTTCGGCCGTGGAGAATTCGAGCAAGGGTTTAGCTTCGAAATGAAAGAGTTTGGCCACAATCGCATCCGGGAACTGCTCGATGCGCACGTTGTTGATGTTCACGCTCTCGTTGTAAAACTCGCGCCGGTCAGCAATCGCGTTTTCAAGCTGCGAGATACGGGTTTGTAGCTGCATGAAGTTTTCATTGGCGCGCAGCTCTGGGTAGGCTTCAGCTACTGCGAACAAACGCCCGAGCCCTTGACGCAACAAACCCTCAGCTTCGCCCAGCGCACCAATATCTTGCTGCTGTCGCGCATCGTGCACTTGGGCACGTGCCGCGATCACGCGCTCCAGCGTGCTGGCTTCAAACTGCTTGTACTGTTTGCAGACCTCCACCAGTTTGGGCAACTCATCATGGCGCTGCTTGAGCAACACGTCGATATTCGCCCAAGCCTTGGCTACGTCATGCTTGAGCTGCACCAGCCCGTTATAGACAACTACCGCGTAGATGACGACGACTGCAATAAAACCGAAAAACAGCAGGCTGCTCAGACTCATGGAGAAACTCCCTCAGGAAACTACGGATAGATGACCTTCACGTTTTCCGGCTGCAGCCACTCGCGGAGGCTAATGAGCAGCTCATCATCCAGACGGATACGCCAAGCATCGGACAAGCCCAGCTCGACTTCCGCCTCATGATTGCGATACGCAACACGCACCGGGCAAGCGCCATTACGGTACGGTGTAAGCAACGCGCGAAGACGCTCGGCGTAGCGACCTTCAATCGAGTTGCCATTCATCGAGAGCTGTAGGGCACGAGCGAAACGACCGCGCGCTTCGCCCAGCGTCATGAGCTTTTCGGCCGTAACGCGCAAGCCGCCCGAGAAATCATCATGGCTGATCTTGCCTTCGATCAGCAGCAGCTCATCTTCCTTGATCTTGGCGCGTTCCGCATCCCACAGCTCATTAAATACGGTGACTTCGACCTGTGCAGTCGCGTCATCGAGCATGATGATGGCCATCTTGCCGCGACGCGTCATCTGCGTACGCGTGCTGTGCACAACGCCCGCCATCAACACCGGCTCGCGCGACGGCGCGAGCTGCGTGAGCGAGCGTTTGACGAAGGGAGCGAGCTCCTTGCGATACGCATTAAAGGGGTGACCTGAGTAGAAAAAGCCCAAGGCCTGCTTTTCGTTGAGCAATTGTTCACGCTCACCCCAGCGTGGCACCTTCACATATTGCGGTGCGTGCGCGTCAGCTTCACCACCCGTGTCGAACAAGCCACTTTGCAGAGCATTACGTTCAGCTTGATCCGCTGCTTCGATAGCAATGCCAACGGAGGCAAACAACTTGTGGCGATCATCATCGATTGAATCGAACGCGCCCGCACGAATCAGGGCCTCGACCACGCGACGATTGGCAACGCGCTTATCCACGCGCCGACAGAAATCGAACAGATCCTTGAAAGGCCCTCCCTCTGCACGCGCCTTCATGATCATCGACAGCGCCGCTTCACCCGTACCCTTGATGGAACCGAGGCCATAGCGAATCGTGCTGGCATCTGCGGGCTCGAAACGAATGGTGCCGCTGTTCACATCGGGCGGCAGGAACTTTATGTTGTTCGCCAGACAGTCCTGGTAAAAGATTTGCACCTTATCGGTGTCGGCCATTTCAGACGACATCGTGGCAGCCATGAAGGCGGCCGGATAGTAGCGCTTGAGCCAGGCGGTCTGAAACGCGACAAGTGCGTATGCGGCAGAGTGCGACTTGTTGAAGCCGTATTCGGCGAACTTCTCCATCAGGTCAAACAGCTGCGTGGCCAGCTGCGGCTCTACACCGCGCTTAGCCGCACCATCCGTAAATAGCTGACGATGCTGCGCCATTTCCTCTGGCTTTTTCTTACCCATCGCGCGGCGCAACATATCGGCGCCGCCCAGCGTGTAGCCGGCCAGAATTTGCGCGACCAGCATCACCTGTTCCTGATACACGATCACGCCATAGGTCGACTTCAGCACCGGCTCCAGATCCGGGTGGAAATACCACTCCGACTTACCGGTTCCGCTCTGCACTTGGAGCTTTTTACGATTGATGAAGTCATCCACCATGCCTGAGCCCAAGGGGCCAGGACGGTTGAGCGCCATCAACGCGATGATGTCTTCGAAGGTGTCGCCCTTCAGGCGCTTTTCCAAGTCCTTCGCCGAGCGCGATTCGGACTGAAACACTGCGGTCGTATTGCCTGCGGCAAACAGATCGTAGGTCGGTTTATCGTCAAGCGGAATGTCTTCAAGGCGGAAGTCGGCGCGCGATGGGTCCAGCTTCTTCACAAACTCGACCGCTTCGTCGAGGATGGTCAGCGTGCGCAGGCCGAGGAAGTCGAACTTCACCAAGCCCACTTTTTCGACATCGTCCTTGTCGAACTGCGACACCACCGAATCGGTGCCCTGCGCCGCGTACAAGGGACAAAAATCCGTCAGCTTGCCGGGCGAGATGAGTACGCCACCGGCGTGCATACCAACGTTACGGGTCATCCCCTCCAGCTTGGTAGCCAGCTCCCACAGCTCAGCAACTTCTTCTTCTGCTTCAATGCGAGCACCGATCTGTGGCTCTTTCTCACGCGCCTCTTCTAGGCTGATACCGATTTCATTCGGAATCAGCTTGGCAAACTGATCAACAAAGTTGAACGGCAAATCGAGCACACGGCCCACGTCGCGAATAACCGCCTTGGCGGCCATCGTGCCGAAGGTAGCAATCTGCGAGACGGCGTGATGGCCGTATTTGTCCTTCACGTAATTGATGACGCGATCGCGGCCGTCCTGACAGAAATCGATATCGAAGTCGGGCATCGATACCCGCTCCGGATTCAAGAAGCGCTCAAACAGCAAGTCATATTCAAGCGGGTCAAGATCGGTAATACCGAGGGCATACGCTACGAGCGAGCCCGCACCGGAACCGCGGCCAGGCCCGACCGGCACGCCATTGGCCTTGGCCCAGTTAATGAAGTCCGCCACGATCAGGAAGTAACCGGGGAAGCCCATCTGCTGAATGATGCCGATCTCGAACTCAAGGCGCTCGGCATAGCGTGGCCGCTCTGCGTCTCGCTTTGCCTCATCGGGGTAGAGCTGCGCCAACCGGACTTCCAACCGCTCGCGCGACTGGAGGGCCATGAACTCGTCGAGGGTCAGCCCATCTGGGGTAGGGAACAAAGGCAGTTTAGGCTTGCCCAGCTCAATGGAGACGCTACAACGGCGGGCTATCTCAAGGGTATTTTCCAGCGCTTCAGGGTAGTCAGAAAACAGCTCGGCCATTTCGGCCTGGGTCTTGAAATACTGTTCTTCACTGAAATTCTTAGGGCGCCGAGGATCCGCCAGCACATAACCTTCAGCAATACAGGTCCGGGCCTCATGTGCTTTAAAGTCGTCCCGATCCATAAACTGGATGGGGTGCGTGGCGACCAATGGCAGGAACAATTCGCCTGCTAATTGGGCGCTCGCCTGAACCAATGCTTCCTGCTGTGGCGAGCCATTTTTGCCTTGCGGGCGCTGTACCTCAATATAGAAGTTGGACGGGAACATAGCCGCCCACTCGCGCGCACGGGCCACCGCATCGGCCCCTTTACCGGCTAGCAAAAGCTGGCCGATATCACCAAAGCCAGCGCCAGAAAGCGCAATGAGATTGCTGTTATCGCCGTTGGCCAAGGCCACATAAGGAACTTCGGCCCGAGCGCTGGCGCGATCCCCCGCATAAGCCAGCGACAAGAGATCGCAAAGACGCAGATAACCGGCGCGGTTCTTGGCTAGCAATAACAGGCGGGAGCCGGTACCCCGGCCGTCTCCATCCACATCCGCAATCCAGACATCGCAGCCGATCAGCGGCTTGAGGCCCTTGCCGCGCATGCCTGAATAGAACTTGACCATCCCGAACAAGTTGCCCAAATCGGTCAAAGCAATGGCGGGCATGCCGTCCGTCTTGGCCCGGGCGATTGCGTCATCAAGACGCACAATGCCGTCGGTAATTGAAAACTCGCTATGCAGGCGTAGATGAACGTATCGGGCTGTACTCATCCGCGAATTCTACCCTGTGCGTCTTGATGAACAGGCCATGTTTCAAGCACCGTTTCAGGTGCGCTCGTTTCGTTCTGAGTAGATCCGCATATTTTTGCCTCACGAGTAGCATGTGGATCAATTAAGAGAGCCACCTAAAAATATAAAAAATACTACCCACCTTCCCTCTGGCAGAGCACTTTTACGAAAGTCAGGTGACGTAAAACCTCCCATCATTAGGAAACAATGACCTCTTGTGGCTCACAAATCACAAGCTACATTGATAGTTTTTGGGGACAAAGTGCACTAATAGATAATGATTCATGTATATTCATCACCGAATCAAGAAATAGCCGGCCTACCCGAAACTCATTAACCTTCGACGACTGCCATGTCATGTTTAGCATTTCCCGGTAAGCTTAAGGCACAGGTGCCTGTTAATACGGACTACATGTCTGACGCTTACTCAACCCTCAACTCCGATACCCCCCTCGCTCAATCACCTGAAGCGCTGATTCTCCATCACGCTGGTGTAATTTCCGCGCAGCGTGACCGCGCAGAACTTGAGGTCGTTGTCATCGCGGCGATCCGAGAGGTTCTTGGGGCGGCGGGTACTGAGCTTTTCCGCGTCTTCACGCCCAAGGGTGATTGCCTTGCTGGTCTGGTTGCCGTGGCTGATGACACAGGAAGTCGCTGTCTCGATGACGGCCTATCATGGCCAGCAAATACGGCATCAATTGAACACTTCCCTGCCCTGCACCGCAGCCTGACCTCCGGTAACAGCATTGTTGTACCAGCCAAAGTAGGGGAGCTACACGAGCAAGTCTTTCCGATTGTGCGCGAGGGAAATGTTTTTTTTGGCTTTGCTGTTGTACGTCATCCAACAGCGCTCAACCATCAACAACAAATCCTTGTCCAAGGACTCATCCGTCTGTTTTGCAATCAGTTGCGCATGCTGGATTACAGCGAAGTCGATACTTTGACTGGGCTACTCAACCGTAAGACGTTTGACGAGTCTCTTCTGCGGATTTTGTCGAGTCTGCAACAAGGTGATGTTGTAGCGAACGGCAATGTATTGCACCTACCGCGGCGACGTCACGGTGTCGATACGGAACAAAGTCACTGGCTTGCCGTGATTGACATTGATCACTTCAAGCAGATCAACGACACCTATGGTCACTTAATCGGTGATGAGGTGCTATTGATGATCGCCAACATGATGAAATCATCATTCCGCGCCCACGACAAACTGTTCCGTTTTGGGGGGGAAGAATTCGTCGTGGTTCTAAAGCCAACGGATCTGCGTAATGCGATGATGATTTTTGAGCGGTTCCGGCGCCAGATTGAAGACTACGCCTTCCCACAAATCGGGCACCTAACGATCAGTACCGGTTTCGCGCGCATCGGCATCCATGATCTGCCGTCGGCAATTATTGATAACGCTGACGAGGCACTTTACTGGGCAAAGAACCATGGTCGCAACCAAGTATTCAACTACGAGGACTTGGTTGCCGGCGGGCACGTACAAAAACGAAACATTGAATCCAGTAGCGTTGAGCTGTTTTAAGCCCTGTCATTCGCGATGATCGCGTCTGAACCGATTACTTAGACGCCCATTCGATGATCGGCAGCCACTGTGCCCAGTCTTGGCTCGCGCGACTTTCCGACAAATCAAAAATCGTCATGCCATGCGCAGCAACCTGCACGTAGTTCTGCGTATCGCGCAGATACGTCAGCACCGGCAGATCATTGTCTTGTAGGAAGCGTTCCAGCTGCGCTGCAGAGCGCGTACGCGCATCCACACGCATGCCGACCACGCCGATAAAGGCCTGATGCTTACGAATCGCCTTTTCTTCGAGCAGCTCATCCAAAAATTCGCGCGTCGCCAAAATGTCGAAGATCGAGGGCTGCAACGGCACGATGATGCGATCAACCTGCTTCAGCACATGGCCCAGCTGTTTGCCATGCAGGCCCGCTGGGGTGTCCAACACCACATGTGTCGTGCCTTCAGGCGGGCGCGCGGGCTTGTCGGGATCAACATTCCAGCTGGCAATCGGGGGCAGGGCCGTGGATCGCAGTTGCAGCCATTGACGGGAGGATTGCTGGCGGTCGATATCGCCGAGCATGACCTTATGCCCTTGCTTGGCAAAACAACCCGCCAGATTCGTCGCGATGGTGCTTTTGCCAACACCACCTTTGGGATTCGCAATCAGGAATGACTTCACGCTGCTCCCTCCTTGGTTGATTTCTGCGCCGATTGTATGCCAGACAGATAGCTGCAAGCCATTGAAATGGGTGTGAAAAGCCGGCTATTGCGGTCTAGTGTGACCGCAGCGACTACAGCACGTCGAGCTTGGCCACCGAGAGCGCCAGCCACTTAATGCCTGTGGCGCCGAAGTTAACCTGCACACGCGCATCGTTACCGCCACCTTCAGCGCCGATCACAACACCATGACCGAACTTAGCGTGCATGACGTTTGCGCCAATGCGCAAACCGGGCACACCGCCGGCCTCATGATCTCGCCGCACACTGGCCGACGCGCCTGCAGCGTTTTGGTACGCCGGGGCGGTGTAGCTACTGCCGCTCGAGAAGCCCCGCGTCTGCTTGGGCTTCAGCCATTTGAGCAGCGCCGGCGGAATCTCTTCCAAAAAGCGTGAGGCTGCGTTGTAACGCGTCTGTCCATGCAACATGCGTTGCTGGGAGAAAGACAGATAGAGGCGCTGCCGTGCACGCGTGATCGCCACATACATGAGGCGTCGCTCTTCTTCGACACCATCCAGCTCCATGGCCGAGTTTTCATGAGGGAACAAGCCTTCCTCAAGCCCGCTGAGAAAGACCATATTGAACTCCAGCCCCTTGGCCGAGTGCACTGTCATCAACTGCAGCGCATCATCGCCCTCGCCAGCCTGATGCTCGCCGGCTTCCAACGAGGCATGGGCCAAGAAAGAAGCCAGCACGTTCTCATGCGTCTCCGGCGAGCCATCCTCGGCAAAGCGTTCCTCGGCAATGAAACTCGCCGCGGCACTAATGAGTTCGTCCAGGTTGGCGATACGGTCTTGGCCTTCCTTTTCGCTGCTGTAATGCTCTTTGAGCGTGGAGAGGGCAATCACGTGATCAATCTGTTCCGGCAACGGCAGATTGCTACTGCCTTCCTTCATGCGCGAAATCAGCTGGGCAAAACCGGCCAGTACGGCGCCGGGCTTCCCCGTCAACAGCGGGATCGCGGCGAACAGACTGCAATTGTGTTGACGAGCGGTGTCTGCCAGCTGCTCGATGGAGCGGGCGCCAATACCACGGGTAGGGAAATTCACCACGCGGGCAAAGGCGGTGTCGTCATCGCTGTTGGCAATCAAGCGCAGGTAGGCCAAGGCATGCTTCACTTCCTGCCGCTCGAAGAAGCGCAAGCCGCCATACACGCGATAAGGCAGGCCCGCGCTGAAAAGGGCATGCTCCAGCACACGTGACTGCGCGTTGGAGCGATAGAGCAGGGCGATTTCGCTGCGCAGATGGCCATCGCGCACCAAGGCCTTAATTTCCTCGACCAGCCACTGAGCTTCGTCGAGATCGCTGTAGGCTTCGAATACGCGAATCGGCTCACCCGCCCCGGCATCGGTCCACAGATTTTTGCCGAGACGATCCGAATTGTTTTTGATCACCGCATTGGCGGCATCAAGGATATTGCCGTGCGAACGGTAGTTCTGCTCAAGGCGGATCACATTCTGCACTTTGAACTCGCGCTCAAAGTCGCGCATATTGCCGACATCAGCGCCACGGAAGGCATAGATAGACTGGTCGTCATCACCGACGGCAAACATGGCGGCACGGGCCTCACCGGTATAACCGGACATCAGGCGCAGCCAGCGGTATTGCAGCGGGTTCGTATCCTGAAACTCGTCAACCAGAATGTGCGAGAAGCGCTCCTGATAATGGCGGCGCAGCACTTCATTGCGGCTCAAAAGCTCATAAGTGCGTAGCAATAGCTCGGCAAAATCGACCACACCTTCACGCTGACACTGTTGGTCATAAGCGTCGTAAAGCTCGATGCGGCGGCGCGTGTGGTCGTCCCACGCCTCGACGGCGCCAGGGCGAATACCCTGCTCTTTCTGCGCATTGATGAAATGCTGCAGCTCACGCGGCGGAAACTTTTCGTCATCGACATTCAATTGCTTGAGCAAGCGCTTGATCGCTGCCTGCTGATCGGCCGAATCCAGAATTTGGAACAGCTGCGGCAGCCCTGCATCGCGGTAATGCGCACGCAGCAGGCGATTGCACAAGCCATGGAAGGTGCCCACCCACATGCCACGCGTATTGATCGGCAGCATGGAGGACAGCCGCGTCAGCATTTCCTTGGCGGCCTTGTTAGTAAACGTCACCGCCAGGATGCCGTGCGGTCCGACTTGCGCGGTCTGAATCAACCAAGCAATCCGCGTGGTCAGCACGCGCGTCTTTCCCGAACCGGCACCGGCCAGAATCAGGGCATGTTGCGGGGGGAGGGTAACGGCGGCGAGCTGTTCCGGATTTAAGCCGCGAAGAAGATCTGACATGGTCGGATTATACCGGCGCCATCGACCAAGCCCGCGCATTCGGAAGGGGCCGGCTCAAAGGTAAGTTCGGTCCATTGACCGGCGGGTTTGGGTAGATGGGCGGGTATAATTGCCCGTTTTACGCATTCCTTGCGCCCACCGGTCGCAGCACCCGCCATGCAGGACAAATACAGCCCCTCCGAACTCGAATCTGCTGCCCAGAAATACTGGGCAGACAATCACGCCTTCCGTGCCGTCGAAGACAGCAGCAAGAAGAAGTACTACTGCCTGTCGATGTTCCCCTATCCGTCGGGCAAGCTGCACATGGGGCATGTGCGCAACTACACGATTGGCGATGTGCTGACGCGCTATCACCGCATGCAGGGCTACAACGTGTTGCAGCCCATGGGCTGGGATGCCTTCGGCCTGCCCGCTGAGAACGCCGCCATGCAAAATGGTGTGCCGCCGGCCAAGTGGACCTTCGACAACATCGCTTACATGAAGAAGCAGTTGCAGTCGCTCGGCTTTGCCATCGACTGGGAGCGCGAAGTCACCACCTGCACGCCTGAGTACTACAAGTGGAACCAGTGGCTGTTCCTGCGCATGCTGGAGAAGGGCATCGCCTACAAGAAGACCCAGACCGTGAATTGGGACCCGGTCGATCAGACCGTGCTCGCCAATGAGCAGGTGATCGATGGCCGCGGTTGGCGCACTGGTGCCGTGGTTGAGAAGCGCGAAATCCCCGGCTACTACTTTGCCATCACGCAATACGCTGACGAACTGCTGGCCTCATTGGATACGCTGCCGGGCTGGCCCGAGCGCGTCAAGACCATGCAGGCCAACTGGATCGGCAAGAGCTTTGGCGTGCGTTTAGCCTTCCCGTATGAATTGAACGGTCAGCAGGAAAAGCTGTGGGTTTTCACCACCCGCGCCGACACGCTGATGGGCGTAACCTATGTCGCCGTTGCCGCCGAGCATCCGCTGGCCAGCTATGCAGCTAAGAGCAACAGCGAACTCGCCGCCTTTATCGAGAAGTGCAAGCAGGGCTCGGTCATGGAAGCCGACGTGGCAACCATGGAGAAGGAAGGCATGAAGACCGGCCTCTTCGTCCAGCATCCGCTCACCGGCGAACAGGTCGAAGTCTGGGTCGGCAACTATGTGTTGATGACCTACGGCGAAGGCGCGGTCATGGCCGTACCGGCACACGACGAACGCGATTTCGGCTTTGCCAAGAAGTACAACTTGCCGATCAAGCAGGTGATCACGGTTGGTGATGCGGCATTCGATACTGCTGCGTGGCAAGAGGGCTACGGCAGCAAGGAAGGCAGCTGCATCAACTCCGGCAAGTACGATGGTCTCGGCTACGAAGCCGCCGTCGACGCCATCGCTGCCGACCTTGCCGCCAAGGGCCTGGGCGAGAAGAAGGTGCAGTACCGCCTGCGCGACTGGGGCATTTCGCGCCAGCGCTACTGGGGCTGCCCGATTCCGCTGATCCATTGCGAGAAGTGCGGCACCGTGCATGTGCCGGACGACCAGTTGCCGGTGAGGCTGCCGGAAGACTGCGTGCCCGATGGTTCGGGCAACCCGCTCAAGAAGCGCCCGGACTTCCTGAACGTCGCCTGCCCCAAGTGCGGCGGCCCGGCCGAGCGCGAAACCGACACCATGGATACCTTCGTCGACTCGAGCTGGTATTACGCCCGCTACTGCAGCGCCGACAATGCCGGCGCGATGGTGGACGAACGCGCCAACTACTGGATGCCGGTGGACCAGTACATCGGCGGCATCGAGCATGCCATCCTGCACCTGCTCTACGCGCGCTTCTGGAACAAGGTGATGCGCGACGTCGGCCTGACCAACAAGGACGAGCCCTTCGCCAACCTGCTCACGCAGGGCATGGTGCTGAACCATATCTTCTCGCGTCGCACCGACAAGGGCGGCATCAACTACTTTGCGCCGGAAGAGCTCGACCTGACGCATGACGCCAATGGCAAGCTGGTCGGTGCGGTCAGCAAGGCCGACGGCCAGCCGGTCGATTACAACGGCATCGGCACCATGTCGAAGTCCAAGCGCAACGGCGTCGATCCGCAGTCGCTGATCGAAACCTACGGCGCCGACACCGCGCGCTTCTTCATGATGTTCGCCGCGCCGCCCGAGCAGACCCTGGAATGGGCCGACTCCGGCGTCGATGGCGCGCACCGCTTCCTGAAGCGCGTGTGGGCCTTTGGCGTTGAGAACGCGGTAGCAATCAAAGCTGCGCCAGCCCTTAACGGCAAGCTGCCGGAAGAGTTGGCCAAGTTGCGTCGCGAAGTTCACCTCAATCTGAAGCAGGCCAGCAGCGATCTAGCCCGTCATCAATTCAATACAGTAGCCTCCGCCGGCATGAAGCTACTCAATGCCTTGGAGCGTGCGCCTGAGGGCGAGGGCAAGGCCGCCGTGCTGGCCGAAGGTTTTTCTATCCTGCTGCGTATCTTGTCGCCAATCACGCCGCACATTACTCACGCACTGTGGGTCGAGTTGGGTTACGGCTCAGACATCCTCTCGGCGCCTTGGCCGCAGGTCGATGAAGGCGCGCTGGTACAAGACGAACTTGAGCTGATGCTGCAAATCAATGGCAAACTGCGGGGCAGTATCAAGGTTGCTGCCAGCGCCGACAAGGCCACGATCGAGGCGCTTGCTGTCGCCAGTGAAGCGGCGCAGAAGCAGCTGGCAGGTGCAGCACCGAAGAAGGTGGTCGTCGTTCCCGGCCGCCTCGTCAATATTGTTTGCTAAGGCCCATCATGCGTAAGCTTCTGGCACTACTTTGCGTCACCCTGCTCACCGCGTGCGGCTTCCAGCTGCGCGGTAGTTACGCCCTGCCTTTCGACAGCCTCTACATTGCGCTGCCGGAAACAAACATCGTGCATGCCACGCTGAAGCGCAATATCGAGGCCTCCAGCAAGACACGTGTCGTTTATAGCGCCGAAGATGCTGAAGCCACGATGACCGTGCTGGCCGACCAACAACAGAAACTAATTCTGTCTCTGAGCTCAACCGGCCGGGTGCGCGAGTTCCAACTGATTCGTACCTTCGTGTTCCGCGTGCATGACCTGCAGGGCCGTGACTTCATCCCACAAAGTACCGTGACGATACGCCGCGACCTGAGCTACAGCGATGATCAGGTGCTGGCCAAGGAAGCCGAAGAACAACTGCTGTGGCGCGACATGCAAAACGACCTTGTGCAGCAGGTGATGCGCCGCTTGTCGCTGGCTAAGCCACCTAAATCTGCATCCGCCGATGCAACTTCGCGCTGATCAGCTCCAGCAACACCTGAGTCAACCGCTGGCGGGTTTGTACGTCCTGCATGGCGACGAACTGCTAACCATTGAGGCGACTGACGCGATTCGTGCCGCCGCCCGCAAGCAGGGTTACGACGAGCGCGAGGTGCTGGTTGTAACCTCGAACTTCAAATGGGATGAGCTCACGCTGGCTGCTGGCAATCTGTCGCTGTTCGGTGGCAACAAGCTGATCGACCTGCGCATTCCCTCAGGCAAGCCCGGTCGTGACGGTGGTGAGGCACTGCAAAAGCATGCCGCCCATCTGTCACCGGGCGTTGTCACGCTGATTTCTCTACCCGAGCTTGACTGGCAAACCAAGAAAGCCGCTTGGTTGACTGCACTGGGCAATGCTGGGGTCATGCTGGAGCTGAATGCCCCCAGCCTGCACCAATTGCCAGACTGGATTGCACAACGCCTGGCGCGCCAGCAGCAAAACGCCCCACGCGAGGCCTTGGAATTCATCGCGACGCAGGTGGAGGGCAACCTGCTCGCCGCCCATCAGGAAATCCAAAAGCTCGGCCTGCTCTACCCTGCGGGTGCGCTAACGTCAGCGCAGATCGAGGAAGCCGTGTTGAGTGTGGCTCGTTATAACGTGGATGGCTTGCGCACCGCCTTGCTGGCGGGTGATGCCGAACGCTGCGCCCGTCTGCTTGAGGGCTTGCATGCCGAAGATACGGCCCCACCTCTCGTCTTGTGGGCATTAGCCTCTGAGGCGCGCATCATTGCCGGTGTACGTAGCGCGGTGGATCGCGGCTTGTCATTTGACACTGCGCTGAGCAACCAAAAGGTTTTCGGGGCGCGCCAAGGGCCGTATCGCAATGCAGTGCAACGGATTTCGGCGAATGCAGCACGGAATGCCCTCTTGCACGCCGCACGCATAGACCGCATGATTAAGGGCTTGGCTCAGGGCGATTTGTGGGATGAGTTCCTGCAACTAGCCTTGCGGCTGGCCAGAACACCCGCACGGGGGGCCTGACACGCAGCAGGCAAAGGAAAGATATGAACGACAGACTCGATATCGCGCAATACATGGACAGCGTTGGTCAGGCCGCTCGCAGCGCCGCGACCGCGATGGCCAAGGCCGACACCAAGGCGAAAAACACCACGCTGTTGGCCCTCGCCCGCCTGCTGCGTGAACAGACCGCTGCCTTGCAGACCGACAATGCCAAGGACATTAGTGCTGCTGATTCCGCAGGACTTGCCGCCCCGCTGGTCGATCGTTTGCGTCTGACACCAAAGGTGCTGGCCACCGTCGCCGAAGGCTGCGAACAACTCGCTGCCATGCCTGATCCCATTGGCGAAATCACCGGCGTGAAGCGCCGCCCCACGGGTATCAGTGTCGGCCAGATGCGCGTGCCGCTGGGCGTGTTCGGCATGATTTACGAAAGCCGCCCCAACGTCACCATCGAGGCGGCTTCGCTCGCCATCAAGAGCGGCAACGCCTGCATCCTGCGTGGTGGCTCTGAGGCAATCCACTCGAATCTGGCACTGTGGAAGCTGGTACAGCAGGCACTTGTCGAAGCTGGTCTACCCGCCACGGCAGTACAGCTGGTCGAAACCACTGATCGCGCTGCTGTCGGTCGTCTGATCGCCATGCCCGAGTATGTGGACGTCATCATCCCGCGTGGTGGCAAGAGCTTGATTGAGCGTATCAGTGCCGAAGCCAAGGTGCCGGTCATCAAGCACCTGGACGGTAACTGCCATACCTATGTCGATGCAGAAGTCGACATCGAGCAGGCGCTGGTGGTGACCGACAACGCCAAGACGCAGAAATACAGTCCTTGCAATGCGACCGAGTCGCTGCTCGTTCATGCGACCTCGGCCGCAGCATTCCTACCGAAGATCGGCGCCATCTTCGCCGCCAAGGGCGTGGAGATGCGCTGCGATGCGACGTCGAAAGTGATCCTGTCTCAGGTTTCGGGCGCGAATCTTGTCGACGCCACCGAAGAAGACTGGGGTACCGAGTATCTGGCGCCCATCATCAGCATTAAAGTGGTCAAGGATCTCGACGAAGCCATTGCCCACATCAACAAATACGGCTCTCAGCATACCGAGGCGATTCTGACCACCAATCATCCGAACGCGATGCGCTTCATCCGCGAGGTGGATTCAAGCTCGGTCATGATCAACGCCTCGACACGCTTTGCTGATGGTTTTGAATACGGCCTCGGCGCAGAAATCGGCATTTCCACGGACAAATTTCACGCCCGTGGGCCGGTGGGGCTGGAAGGTCTGACCTCACAAAAATGGATTGTGCTCGGCAACGGTGAAGTCCGCAGCTAAGTATTTCAACGCCATCGTGCCGGCGCCGGGCTTTACGCTCGGCATCAACTGCACCGATGACTGGGTGGAGGAAATCGTTTTCCTGCCGCCTCAATATGAACGCATGCCCGACAACCCGCTGGCCATGGAAACCATGCGCCAGCTGCGGGCCTGGCTAAAGAATCCATATTTCGAGTTCGGCCTGCCACTCAAACCCAGCGGAACGCCCTTCCAGCGCAAAGTGTGGGATGAGATCAGCGCCATTCCTTGCGGCCATACGTTGAGCTATGGCGATGTCGCATCTCTCATCAAGAGCGCACCCCGTGCCGTCGGCGGCGCGTGCGGCGCAAATCCGTTCCCCATTGTCGTGCCTTGTCATCGTGTGGTGTCCAAGAGTCAAACCTTCAATGCGGGCCTCGGCGGGTTTGCGCATTCGCGGGACGGACTACACCTCGATATCAAACGCTGGCTGCTGGCGCACGAACGCAAGGCATGAACGACGCCGACGCCGCTTTGATCGATGAATTTGCCGATGCCTTGTGGCTGGCAGATGGGCTGGCAAAAAATACGCTGATTAGTTATCGCACCGACCTCAAGGGATTTGCGCTGTGGCTCCAATCGCAGTCCAGCAACTTGATGGCGGTGGAAGGCGCAACGGTGCATCGCTATCTGGCTTTCTTGCATAGTGGTGAAAAGCCCCTGCGCCCCAACTCGCAACGTCGCCTGCATTCCACCCTGCGCCGCTTCTATCAATGGCTGTTGGCGGAGAATCGTATCCATATCGATCCGATGCTCGATATCGAGCGGCCCATGCCTTCGCAGCGTTTTCCCAAAACCTTATCTGAAGGACAAGTTGAGGCCCTACTCGCCGCACCTGATATTCAAACGCCACGCGGGCTGCGTGACCGCGCCCTATTTGAGCTGCTTTACGCCACAGGTCTGCGTGTCTCCGAGCTCACCAACCTCAAGCTGTTTGAACTCAGTCTGATTGATGGTGTGGTTCGCACCCGCGGTAAGGGCAACAAAGAGCGGCTGGTGCCGCTGGGTCAGGAAGCGATTGAGTGGCTACAGCGCTACCTCGATGCCTCGCGTCCGGTGTTACTCGATGGACAGATCAGCGATCATGTCTTCGTCGGTGAGGGCACCGGTACTGGCCTGACACGCCAGATGGCCTGGGTGCTGATCAAGAAGCACGCGCTGACGGCGGGCATTCCCACAGAAAAAATCTCACCTCATGTACTGCGCCATGCTTTTGCCACGCACCTGCTCAATCACGGCGCCGATCTGCGCGTCGTCCAGCTGCTGCTAGGTCATGCGGACATCTCCACCACGCAGGTGTACACGCATGTGGCACGGGAGCGGCTGAAGCAGCTGCATCAGGTGCACCACCCGCGTGGTTAGCTACTGATTGCCCTTGTACTTACGGTAGGTGCTGTAACTGCCATCCTTGTTCACCAGCAACACCTTGTAGTCATGCTTGACGCCGCGATAGGCGGGGCCGTCCATGCCGGGGGACCCAATCGGCATAGCAGGAACTGACAAACCAAGGGCTTTAGGCTTTTCCTTGAGCAAACGCTTGATTTCACTAGCCGGTACATGCCCTTCGAGTGCATAGCCCGCGATTTTGGCGCTATGGCAGGAACCCAGACTATCCGGCATGCCGAACTCGGCACGCTTAATGCCAGTATCAGCAGTTTCATTCACTTTGACGGCAAACCCATTCTGCTCTAGATGAGTCACCCAATCCTTGCAGCAACCGCATGTTGGTGATTTCAAGACTTCAACCAGCGGCTCGATGGCATGCGCCAGGCTGCTGATACAGAACAAAAGAATTGCCAGAATATTTTTCATATTGCGGTTACGCCAAGCAAGCAATGCGGAATAGACAGAGGCCTGCCAACCCAGTTCCCTGGGTCTTGATGCCCGACCCTCTCTACTCAGCGCCCACGCTCGATCTGCACCCCCACGCGCTTAACACCGCGCGCCACACCAACCTTGGCAATTGAGATCTTGACCCACGGCGCACCAAACTCATTGAGCATGAGATTGATGACAAACTCGCCCAGTGTTTCCAGCAGATTGAAGTGGCGTTCGTGCAGCTCTTTGCGGATGCGCTCGATCACTACCGCGTAGTCGATGGTCTTGTTGATATCGTCGTCCATCGCCGCTTCGTCGGGTACGCCAAAAGTGAGATTAAGCTCCACCATCTGGGGCGTAACGCGTTCGCGGTCGTAAATGCCAACATTGGCCTCGACACGCATTTCTTCAATGAAGATAAAGTCCATGCAGCTTCCCTTTACAATGCGGGCATTCTAGAGAAATAGAGAGCACAGCGGGTGCGCTAGATCAGCCTTCCTGCGAAACAACGACCCATGACTACCACTACAGCGATTTTTCTCGTTCTTGGTTATGCGCTCGGCTCAGTGCCGTTTGCCATCATCGTTTCCAAGGCCTTTGGCTTGGCTGACCCGCGCACTGTCGGTTCTGGCAACCCCGGCGCCACCAATGTGCTCCGCTCCGGCAACAAACTCGCTGCGGTATTGACCCTGCTTGGTGATGCACTCAAAGGTTGGGTAGCGATGTATCTTGCGGCCAAGCTCGGTGCCGACATGTTGGGAGTCACCCTCGCCGGGGTAGGAGCGTTTCTCGGCCACGTGTTCTCCGTCTTTTTGCGCTTCAAGGGCGGTAAGGGTGTCGCCACCGCTGCTGGCGCATTCTTCGGCTTTAGCGTGTGGCTGGGCTTGAGTGTTCTCGCCATCTGGCTGGCCACGGCATTGATCAGCCGCTACTCATCACTTGGTGCAATCGTTGCCTCTGTATCGGCACCATTTGCTGCGTGGTATTTGCTGCCGCACCCGGAACAAGCGGTGGCAGTGACCTTGATCGCTGTCGTTGTGGTGCGCCGTCACCGCGAGAACATTCAGCGGCTGATCGCAGGCACGGAAGGCAAAATGGGGAAGAAGAAAACCCCCGCCTAGCCCTCTAGGCCCGGCAGGGGTCAGCCCGATTCGCCGCGTGACTTGTTAGATGGGCGAATTGATCTGATCCAGCGGCCAACGCGGGCGGATGGCAAAAGCTCCATCGCGTTTGGGTGCCATCTGTTTCATCAGTCGTTGCGCACCGCAGAAGGCAATCATCGCGCCGTTGTCTGTGCATAACGCCACTTCCGGGTAGTACACACGAATCTTGTGCTTAGTGGCCATGGCGTTAAGGCGCTCGCGCAAACGCTTGTTCGCGCCAACCCCGCCCGCAACCACTAGACGCGACAAACCACAAGCACGGACTGCAGCCAACGACTTGCTTGCTAGCACCTCAGTGACAGCCTCCTGAAACTCAGCCGCAAGATCAGCAGGGCTGTCGGCAGCATTGCGGACCGCGGTAAGTACTGCGGTTTTCAAACCCGAAAAGCTGAAATCGAGATCACCGCTGTTTAGCATAGGGCGGGGTAGCTTGTGCTTACCGGCCACTCCCGACTCAGCCAGCTTGGCCAGTGCCGGCCCGCCCGGATAGCCGAGATTAAGCAGCTTGGCCGTCTTGTCGAAGGCCTCGCCCGCGGCATCATCCAGAGATTCGCCCAAAAGACGATACTCGCCGATATCCGTCACTTCCATCAACTGGGTATGACCACCGGAAACGAGGAGCGCGACAAAGGGAAACTCGGGACGGTCGGTCGCGAGCAAGGGAGAAAGTAAATGCCCTTCCAAGTGATGCACCGGCAGAGCCGGAATATCTAGTGCCGCCGCCAGCGCCTCGGCAAAGCTAGAACCAACCAGTAAGGCACCGGCCAAGCCGGGGCCCGCAGTGTAAGCAATCGCTTCGATCTCAGCCCTTGCCTTGCCTGCCTCTGCCAACACAACCTCCAACAGTGGGATCAGGCGGCGAATATGATCGCGTGATGCCAGCTCTGGCACCACGCCACCGTAAGCCTCGTGCATCGCCACTTGGGTATGCACCGCATGCGCGAGCAGACCGGCGTCGGTATCGTAGAGCGCGATACCGGTTTCGTCACAAGAAGATTCGATACCCAGAACCAGCATGAAAGATTACCTAAGCGGCCCGGCCACTAAATGACCACGCCTGAAAAGAAAAAGCCCCGACTCAGCGGGGCATTGATTGTACGGCAGCGGTGTCGGTCGCCGATCAGCGGCCCAGCAGGACGCGTGCCAGTACTTGCCCCACGACGGCAACACGGCCGCTGTCATCTGGAGTCTCGGCGAAGTCGGTCGGGGCGAGGACTTCTTCGCTGAACTTGGCATTATCGCAAATCAGGCGGACTTCCTTCTTCAGGCCCGACTGTGCACGACGTACGACAAATTTATCATTCACGTGAAGGACATACACGCCATTCGATTGAATGCGATTGACGCGTGGATCATAAATCACGATGTCACCTGAGCGCAGATAGGGCTCCATATCCTCGGACTGGATACGCACCATCTTCACATCGCGCGGCAGGCCGATTTCACGTAGGGTCTCAGGCAGGGTGTAGATCGCGTGGCCATCTGCGGTGTTATCCGGGTGCAGATCGATCACGGCGTATTGCTCATCAACGATGTGAGCGCCGCTGCCCGCATCACCCATCACCAACTGTTCAACCGTTGTGTTGAGCGTCTTAGCAATTTCTGGCAAGCGGAACAATTCCGGGACGCCATCGCCTCGGACCCAAGCCGTTGCCGTATTCTGGCTTACGTCAAATAGCTGGGCTACCGCAGTCACGCGGCCGTAGCCGGGCGGGATAGAGCCGCGGCGGTCTAGTGCTGCATTGAAGTTGGCCGCAAATTGACGGCGAAACTCCTGTTGGCGCTGGAGGCGCTCGTCGCCGGAATTGAGATGAACGATGGTATTCATGTGAAGGATTCTACCCCATTAGTAAGTGAGGGCCAAGCTGCATATGGGTAAGCCCTACAGCTTGATTGGGCTTTCATCGGACACCTTGCCTTTCTTTAGGTTCCACATCCAATATCGTTTTCGTGCGCTTGATCGGTTGCTCCGCCCAAAATCATTCAATCTATTTTCGAACATTATTCCATTTCACTTTTTGCCACAAGCCACTTTCTGAGTCATTACAGGTCGCGAAATCAATTCTTGTCAGATTTTCTTTGACAGCGCCGTCATAAGCGTTATAATCGCCGGCTCTTTTTGTTACATCTTTTCAGGTACACCGCAATGCCAGGTATCCGCGTCAAGGAAAACGAGCCGTTCGAAGTCGCCATCCGCCGCTTCAAGCGCGCGATTGAAAAAACCGGTCTGCTGACCGAGCTGCGCGCACGCGAGTTCTACGAGAAGCCCACCGCCGAGCGCAAGCGCAAGCTGGCCGCCGCCGTCAAGCGCCATCACAAGCGCGTGCGCAGCCAGACTCTGCCGCCGAAGCTGTACTGATCGGCCGCCCCGGCTTCCGGGGTCGCATCTCACTGCTGAAAACCTCGGCTGCCGCCTATACTGAGCGGCAACTGAGGTTTTTCCTATTCCTGTTCGACATGTAAAGCACACATCATGACTCTCAAGCTCCGCATCAATGACGACATGAAGGCCGCTATGCGCGCTGGCGATAGCGTACGCCGCGATGCACTGCGTCTGCTACTGGCCGCCGTAAAGCAGAAGGAAGTCGATGAGCGCATCGAGCTTGATGATGCCGCCGTACTGGCGGTTATCGAGAAGGCGCTGAAGCAGCGCAAGGACTCGATCGCCCAGTATCAATCTGCAAACCGTCAAGATCTGATCGCGGTCGAAGAAGCTGAAGTTGCGGTGTTTTCAACCTACATGCCGCAAGCCCTCTCGGCCGAGGAAATTCAAGCCATCATCACTGCTGCCATCAGCGAAAGTGGCGCCCAAGGCGCTGCTGCCATGGGCAAGGTGGTCGGTCTGGTCAAGCCGCAGGTTGCTGGCCGTGCCGACATGGCCGAGGTCTCGCGCCTCATCAAAGCCGCGCTTGCCTAAACCCGCCACGGGACTCGCCAATGATTCCCGACAGCTTCATCCAGGAACTGCTTGATCGCGTCGATATAGTCGACGTCATTCAGCGTTATGTTCCCTTGAAAAAAGCAGGTGCTAATTACAGCGCCTGCTGTCCTTTCCATTCGGAAAAGTCTCCCTCTTTTACGGTCAGCCCAACGAAGCAGTTTTATCACTGCTTCGGCTGCGGTGCGCACGGCAGCGCCATTAGCTTCATCATGGCGCACCAAGGACTCGGGTTCATTGACGCAGTCGAGGAACTGGCCGGCAATCTTGGCCTGACCGTCCCCAACGAAGGCCGCCAGCAAAATCCCCAATACGCGGAGAAAAAAGCCTCCCTCACCGAGCTGATGGCGAGGGCTGCTCGCTATTACAAGGATCAGCTCAAGGCATCGCCACGGGCAATTGATTATCTGAAAGGGCGCGGGCTGACAGGCGAAATTGCCGCGCGCTTCGGCCTCGGCTACGCACCGGATGCGTGGCAAGGACTGGAAAGCATATTCACCGACTACAAAGCGCCAGAGCTCGCCACCGTCGGCTTAGTCATCGACAACGAACAAGGTCGTCGCTATGACCGCTTCCGCGACCGCATCATGTTCCCGATTCTGGATGTGCGGAGTAATGTGATTGGCTTCGGCGGACGCATCATCAACCCCGAAGATACGCCCAAGTACATGAACTCGCCGGAGACACCGCTGTTTGACAAGGGCCGCGAGCTCTACGGGCTGACACAAGCCCGGCAGGCAATCCGCGACACGGACACCGTGATCGTGGTTGAAGGCTATATGGACGTAGTTGCGCTCGCCCAGCATGGTGTTGGCAATGCAGTTGCCACGCTTGGCACCGCAACCACTGGCGACCATATCCACAAACTGATGCGCCAGGCCGAGAAAATTGTCTTTTGCTTCGATGGCGACAAGGCGGGACGCAAAGCTGCCTGGCGCGCACTCGAAAACAGCCTGCCGCATCTTGCCGACGACCACAGCATCGGTTTTCTGTTTTTGCCGCCAGAACACGATCCTGACAGTTATGTACGTGAGCATGGTGCCGCCGGTTTTCAAAAGTTGGCCGCACATCCGACGTCCCTGCCTGAGTTTTTACTGCGTGAGCTGGCAAACCCCGTAGATACGAATACCGTTGAAGGGCGCGCGCGACTGGTGCATGAGGCCAAGCCGCTAATCACCCAGATTGCTGCCCCCTTGTTGCGCCTGCAAATCCTGAAAGAGCTGGCCTCGATGAGTGGGCTGACGCAGGCAGAAATTGAAAACCAATACGGCCTCAAGCCTGCCGCTGCACCAAATCGTCGCGCCCCACCTGCGCCACGCAGCCGCCCCAGTGCCCGCCCGCTTGAACACACGCTACTAGAAATTGTCTTGCAACAGCCCGCTTGGGCGAGTCGTCTACCGCTGGAATTGATCCCAGACACCAGCCCTGAGGCCGCGACACTACATGCGCTGGCCAACAGCTTAGAGCATGGTGAGTTACCCATGGGGGGGATTGGCCTGTTGCTGGAGCACTTCCGCAACACTCCGCATGAAACCGTCATCTCACGTTTTGCCGGTCAGTTGGCGGAAGATATTGATCCTAGCGAGCAGGAAACCGTGCTTAACGATGCCATTGAACGCATCCGCAATGCTGGGATAGGCCAGGAAATCGCTGCCCTGACCGCCCGTGCGCGCAGTGGCACGCTGGATGCCGATGAACAACAACGCCTGATGGACCTGCTGCGCCGCAAAAACAGCTATAAGCCGATGGCAAGCTCTTGATGTATAATGATCAGTTCCCCAATTTTATTGTGCCGCGGCAGTTGCGTGGCACCATCCGGACCCGCTGAGGAAAGTCATGCCGAAGGAAATCGCCAAGCAGACCAAGTCGAAAGTTGCCGTTAAGGCAACGCCGGCGAAGGCCGCAAAAAAGCCTGCAGCCGTAAAGCAGGCCGCCGCCAAACCGGCTGCACCCGCAAAGAAGACCCCGGTCAAGGCAGCCCCGCCCAAGGCTGAACCGAAAGCCAGTACCGCAAAGGCTGCTGCCGCTAAGCCGGTGCCGGCCAAGGCCGCCCCTGCCAAAGCAGCACCCGCTGCCAAGGCTGCTGCGCCTAAGCCAGAACCAATTATTGCCGCTGAACCCGTGCAGCAACCCGAGGTTAAGGCCAAGGTTGAAGCTAGGCCGGCAGCGAAGCCCAAGCGTGGCGGTAAAGACAAGCTGGCGATGGCTGCCATCATCACGCCTGAGGCGAGCCCGGCCGACATTGAAGCCAAGCGTACCCGCCTGAAGAACCTGATTGCACTGGGCAAGGAGCGCGGCTACCTCACGTACGCCGAAATCAACGATCACCTGCCCGATGACATGGTTGACGCTGAACAGATCGAGACCATCATCTCGACCTTCAGCGACATGGGCATTCAGGTGTTTGACGAAGCCCCTGCGGCTGAAGACCTGCTGTTGAACGAAGCCGGCCCAGCCCCCGTGGACGAAGAAGAAGTCGCCATGGAAGCCGAACAAGCGCTGACCACGGTGGACTCCGAGTTCGGTCGCACGACTGACCCAGTTCGCATGTATATGCGTGAAATGGGCACGGTCGAGCTGCTGACCCGCGAAGGCGAAATCGAAATCGCCAAGCGTATCGAAGACGGCTTAAAGCACATGGTGCAAGCCATCTCGGCCTGCCCGACCACCATCGTCGAGATCCTCGATCTGGCGGCCAAGGTTGCCAATGACGAGATGCGCATCGACGAAGTCGTCGATGGCCTGATCGACCCGAATGCTGCTGGCGAAGTTGAAGAGCTCGCCGAAGACGAGGAAGCCGAAATCGAAGCCGACGAAGGTGGCGACGACGAGGACGACGAAGACGGCGCCGCACGCGCCAACTCGGCCGCGCTGTTGCAGCTCAAGACAGATGCCATGGTGCGCTTTACCGTTATCCATGAACTTTACGGCAAGCTGTACACCGCGCTGACCAAGAAGGGCTCGCAGGACAAGGGTTACCTGAAGATCCAGAAGCAGATTTCGGACGAGCTGCTCTACATCCGCTTCACCTCCAAGACCATTGAACGCCTGTGCGACTCCGTTCGTCACATGGTTGAGCAAGTGCGTAACCACGAGCGCAAGATTCTCAGCCTGTGCGTCGACAAGTCACACATGCCGCGTGCCCACTTCATCAAAGTCTTCCCCGGTCACGAAACCGATATGGAATGGCTCAAGGGTGAAGTGCAGGCCAGCAAGCCTTACGCTGCACAACTGATGCGTGCCGCACCGGCGATTCTGGAAGAACAGCAAAAGCTGATCGACCTGCAAGATCGCATCGGTATCCCGCTGAAGGAACTCAAGGACATCAATAAGCAGATGTCCACCGGCGAAGCCAAGGCTCGTCGCGCCAAGCGCGAAATGACTGAAGCTAACTTGCGTCTGGTGATCTCGATCGCCAAGAAGTACACCAACCGCGGTCTGCAGTTCCTCGATCTGATCCAGGAAGGCAACATCGGCCTGATGAAGGCCGTGGATAAGTTCGAATACCGGCGCGGCTACAAGTTCTCCACGTACGCCACGTGGTGGATTCGTCAGGCCATTACGCGTTCGATCGCCGACCAGGCACGCACCATCCGTATCCCGGTGCATATGATCGAAACCATCAACAAGATGAACCGTATCTCGCGCCAGATTCTACAAGAGACGGGTAGCGAGCCAGATCCTGCAACACTGGCCATCAAGATGGAAATGCCGGAAGACAAGATTCGCAAGATCCTGAAGATTTCCAAGGAGCCGATCTCCATGGAAACCCCGATCGGCGACGATGATGACTCCCATCTGGGCGATTTCATCGAAGATCAGTCCACCCTGCTGCCGGCCGACGCCGCCATGTACTCGTCGCTGCGTGAAGTGACCAAGGAAATCTTGGATAGCCTCACCCCGCGCGAAGCCAAGGTGCTGCGTATGCGCTTCGGTATCGAAATGAACACGGACCACACGCTGGAAGAAGTCGGCAAGCAATTCGACGTCACCCGCGAGCGAATCCGTCAGATCGAAGCCAAGGCCCTGCGCAAGCTGCGTCATCCGACCCGCTCGGAAAAGCTGCGCAGCTTCCTAGACTCGGAAACCTGATCCTCGTACCGCTTTAACCCGGAGCGCCTGGGTCACCAAGTGCACCGGATGGGCCTATAGCTCAGTTGGTTAGAGCAGAGGACTCATAATCCTTTGGTCCCTGGTTCAAGTCCAGGTGGGCCCACCAACTAACCACGCGGCTTTCGGAGACGGAAGCCGCGTTTTTATTTGACCAAAGACCTATCCCATGTGCAAAATATTTGCACAATCATCCTTTGTAGGGGGCAGGTGTGTCGGTCTTTCAGCTCGACAATGGCCGCTGGCGGGTACAAATCAGACGTCGCGGCTTTCCCTCATTCGACAAAGTCTTCCCCACCAAGAAAGCCGCCCATGCGGCAGAAGCTGAAGTTTTGGCACAGCAATACGCCCGACCACAAGCCGATGGGATGACAGTCGCCGAAGCGTGGGTAAAGTATGAGGCGTCGTACGAGTTTTCTGCAAAGGCAACAAATACACAACGAACTGAACGTGGCCGAATCAAGCCCGTTCTTGAGGCGCTAGGGGATTACTCCCTCGCCCACCTAGAAGCATCACCATCCAGAATCTACGACTACATAGACGCACGCAGTCGGGTTATATCGACCAGAACCAAACGTCGCCTGTCAGGGACGAATATTCGCTTAGAGGTGGCCGCTCTATCGGCTGTTGTCGCATGGGCAAAACAGCGCCGCATCGTGTCTGGCAACTTCGTCAGGCACATTGACCGCCCTAAAACGGTCAAGCGCAAGCGCAGGGTTCCCGCTGTCGAACAGGCCAAGCTTGAATCTACGTCACTCGCATTTGACCAGCCACTGCTAGCCGAGTCCTCGCGATTCTTTCTGCTGTTGCGACTTCTTGGGGCTCGCCCAGGCGAACTGGCTGGGTTACTTCGCACCGATGCATACCTAGAATCGAGCGAGGTCATTTTCCGTAGCACCAAGACAAAGAAAGAGGACCGTAAGGTTCACACAACGCCAAAAGCCCGGAGTTTGCTAGATACTCAGCTCCGTTATGCACATGAGAACGCTGCAGGGTCACCTTTCCTGTTTTCGACGCTTGGCTTCAGTCCTGACCGTAGCCGGCGGGAATGGAAGCGATACGACTTCAGCTATGCCGCTAAACGCTTGCGGCAGCATGGCGTATTGCCTGAAGATTTTCATCCACATGCCATGCGGCGCGAGTTCATCTCAAGGGCGATTGAGTCTGGGATGCCTTACGCAACCATACGCAAGCAAACCGGACACCACTCAACGCAAGCGATTGAAATCTACGATGAAGGACTTTCAACAGCACCGGAGATTCGTGCCGCCCTGGACAAGCATGAGCAAACAATAAATTACGAGCAATTGCTGGCCATGATGCAAAACCTTGGCCTGCCTGAGGGAGCCATCGAAAAGTTCAAGGCTGAACTCTCCGGAGAGACGCTCAAACCCGCTGGACGCATTTGGGCAACCCAGTCAATGAAGAAACACCTGCCCAAGTAGTGATCTTCTTTCTGGGTTGCCCAAATGCGTCCAGCCAAATCGGTTTAGCAGCTTGGTGATGGATATTCCCACTGATTGTTGAATGGGTTGTGTTTTGGTCTGACTTGTACTTGCATCTTGCAGCCATTCTCGTAAGTCACAATACAGTTGCCGTTTGTACATTGTGAAGTACAGCGCAAATAGTCAGATTTTGGTCTGCAATCGTTCGACACGCTTGGCGATGAAGGTTTGCTTACCGCTTGCGTTGCGGCCGCGATTCGAGCTTCGAGTCTTTTAAAGCTTGCGGGCGCATCCGTCGATGGTGGGTTGTGAAACTCGTCCTGGACCTTACATTTGTTACCTTGTCCGACTTTCTTTCTGCACCCACTCATTGCAGCCTCAACCGCATCAACTTTTGTTCTATTCAAACCAATCCACCCATCGTCACCACTAAAAGCGCTAACGAACCAAGTTGGACCCGAACCAGAGAAGGTTTCAGCAATTTTACAGCTTCCTACAGAACTCCCACCCTTTTCACATCCGGCAATTGCACCCTGCTTCGCCTCTAGGTCGCTATCTGCTCCGTACACAAAATAATAGTACTTGTCACCCATCGCTAAAGCAAAATAATTGGCCCCCTCGTCCCACGCCGCATCAACTACTCTGCATTTACTGTATTTTTCTTTGCAATTACTAAGCGCGTTCTTTTCAGCCTCTTCTGGAGACTTCCTAAACGACATCGACATCCCGCCAGCCCCTTTTGCAACGACTAGCGCTCCCGGCCCTACATTTGCACCTCCTACAATGACGCACTCCTTCGCTTTTTTAGAGCATCCAGCTAAGGCAGTCCTTTTTGCTTCCTCCGGGTTGGCGGCGTCATAGTTTATATGTGAGTAACCACTGTCTTTGCTGTATGCAACAGCTGTCCAAGCCAAGGCCTGTGAGCTCAAGACCGCGATAAAACAGCCCACGAAAATCCGAAAGCTCCTGCTCATATACCCCCCGTCTTTGTTTTTGGTCGAAACGCTATTTGGCACTGACAGCTTGCTGCAACTGTAATAACTGCAAACATATTATGCCCATATCATTTTCTCGCACAAGCCCCATACCGCGCCGGAAATATAAAAAGGGTGGCTATACGAGTAGTGAGAGGAGGGGGCTCAATACCTCGCGCCTCACAATTTCCGTCAAGCGAGTGCCAAGGACGGACGCTGGGTGTTGCAACTAGAGGCGGGGCGGGGACATGCTTTCTATGTCCAAAGTCTGGTTGTGTTGAAGGGGAGCAGCCCCACTTCAATGCCAAGATGACGGGCCTGGCTCCGCGTTCCAAAATCAAGGCAAAACACGTTTCCTCACACTCTGTGGGTTTGGGGGGTGTTTTGCCTCGAATCAGGAACCTTCACCACATTCCAAAAATAAAAGCTCTTACCTTATTGAAAGAGCTCTTACGCCCTTTGGGCGTATAAAACGCTAACCTTCGTGGACAACCTCCGGGGTGGGGTCTGGTGAAGGGAGGTCTGCGTTTAAAACGTCATACAAAAGCGACCACTCCGATAGCTCGCCCGCCACTAGGCTTCTGTTAATCGGCAAGTGACCTAGCCATACGTCTGATGACTGCGATTCAGACAAATAGCCAAGCTGCCACGACTCACGAAATGAGCTGACCATATATCGGAGGGCATCCTCGTTGGTCGAGACTACTAGTAGGCGAAACAGAAAGGCCCCAGATGCTAGCCGAGTCTGGGTTGCACCGCCTAGGTAGCGCTCCGCCAGCGTAACGATTTTCTGGCGCTCCTTCCTGTTCTTCCAGGCGTTCTCAATTTCTAACCAGACGAGCCCCTCCTCTGTCTCAATCAAGCCATCTGGCGTTTTCCCATCGAACGAGCTGAAGGGAGCTCGCCCTGTTTGGATTTCGTGCTCTGTCCAGACCGAGAAGCCCTCCTGCAGCTTTTTGATGAGGCACCAGTTCGCACAGGCCCGATGCAAGGCATTGCCTAGCGGCAGGTTCTGCCCGCTTACAGCGCTGACTCCTTCAGCGTCTTGGAGAAGCCGAGCCCCTTTTACCCCCAGCAAGTAGCACTCTCCGCCATCAGGAAGGGTGCGACAGATAATGAGCTTTTCGTCTAAAAGCTTACGGAGGTTGCGCCTGGCCAGCGGGAGTGCTTGACTCGCGTCCGGCCACACCAGCGCTGCAATCATGCGTGAAGTCAGCCATCCAAAACGGTGGAGGTACATCAATAGGGTATTGGCGGCGCTTTCCGCCCGGGTTCGTTTGTCAGTCATTTAAGGCTCCAGTAGTGTGAGATATCGAGCGCACCCATGTGCTCTCGATATGTGTAGGTACTGGTGTCTTGCCGGTCTGCATCGCAGATCGGCAAGACACATGCCTAACGCCTCTTTTCCCCGCCTGGACGGCCGGCCAGAGGCTGCACACTAGGGTGCGCCACGGCAAAACTACAGCGCCTCCCCTGTGCCGCTTCGCGCCGGGGCAACCGCCTCCAGCACCTGCGCAAATGTCACGACTTGCGTCGTCACATATTCTGCTCCGGGCAGCCTATCGCTGGTCGATGACCTGGACGCAGTTGCCCCGGCGCTTACGCTTGGGGAGGCGGGGGCTACGCCCCCCACCCCTGACCGAGCCGTGGGCGGCCGCTATTTTTGGTGGGCCAAAAATTCAGGGGCGGCTCCCCCATGCAGTCGTACACCACTACATTTGTGCGATGAGTCCTCCCCAAGCCGCGTAAAAATCCACAGTGCACGCAACCTGCACATCTATCCATTTTGTGCATCTCGTGTGCAACAATTAATACACCTATCTAATTGTTTAGTAATTAAAAATACATCTGAAAAGCAATTATTTATGACTCATAATCCTTTGGTCCCTGGTTCAAGTCCAGGTGGGCCCACCAATAAAGAAGGGTTCAGCCGCAAGGCTGAACCCTTTTTGCTTGCCTGGTTGCCGTCTATACGCGTTGCCAGGCAGCGCTAACCACCGCACAATGACGACATTTGCTGAATCACTTTCGACCTGACTCATGGCACATCTGCTGGCGTCTGACGCAATTCAGCTCTACCAAGACTGCGCTGCCAAGGCGCAAACGTACCTTGAACTCCCATTCGGCAAGCCCGGACGCATGCTCAAGAAATCGGTCTATGGGGAGAAATACGCCTACCGCGAAGTGACCGTGCTCTCTGACGATATTCGTCTGCGCAAACTAGGGCCGCTTGGATCGCCGGTTGCCGAGGCGGCCGATACCGTCTTTCATGCTTCAACATGGATGCCGCCAGCGATCGAACAGTTGAAATCGCATGGCTTCTACACGACCGCTCGCCAACTCGAAGAGCCCTTGGTCAATTGCTTCAATCTCGGCTTATTTGCGGCAGATGCAGTACTGATCGGGCCGCTGGCCTATTTGTTCTGGCTCAATGAATTTGGCATTCGCCCACCTGAGTACGCGCCGACCGGGCCCGACCTTGATCTAGCCCTGCCGGAGGATGTTGAACTGAGCGAAGTACAGGTCGCCTTTCTCAATAAATGCATCAAGACCAGCAACTCGCGGCTGCATGTGCATTTCGAGATGGCGGACTACACGCGCTATCTAAAAGACCGCGTCAAGCTGCCGTATCAGGCCTTGGTAAAGCGCCATTGCTTTATGGCCAATCTGCACTACCTAACGCAAGCCGCACGCCCGGCCATTGCCTTGGTGGGTGATTATCTTGTGCCGGTCAAACTCCCTGCGCCTGGCCGGGTTTATTGGCAGAAGCTGTATTGGAGCCGTCTGCCCGACAACCCTCGTGCAGAGGCCGATCGGCAGGAAGCGCAGGTTCTCGGCACCACACTCCAGCGCGTGCTCCCGGGTGAAATTGCAACGGCGGCCGTTAGTCTGCCCACTCAATGGGCCCGCCAGTTATCAGCAGACAAAAAGCTGCTCGGCATGCTTGGAACGCATAGCGCAGCCCAACTGCTCGCCATTGACTAGCCGGCTCACAAACGGCAGCTTCTGCATTACTATGCACGCTTTACGTTTTTCGCTTATTTCCTCCTTTTAATGAGCCTACAGCCCCGCCACAAACCAAATGCCCGCGCTATCAGTGTGATGATGGCTTCGGCTACCCTCTTTCTTTCCGGGTGCGTTACGACCGGCTATCACGATCAAGTTTCCGGTTCCCTGAACGCAGCAAAGAGTGGCGCTGTCGATGTCGCACTGAGCAACCTTGAACAAAGCAATCCGGGGAAAGATAAGGATCTGCTCTACTTTCTGGAAAAAGGTGAGTTGTTGCGCATGAAAGGCAGCTACCCAGAAAGCCGTGAAAACTGGCTACAGGCTGATAGCAAAGTGCGTGAGTGGGAAGATGCTGTGCGCACCGATCCGGGCAAGCTGGCCGGCGATATTGGTTCATACCTGATCAATGATACGACCCGCCGTTATGATGGCCGTGATTACGAAAAGGTGATGCTGAGTGTGCGCATTGCCCTCGACCATTTGGCACTGGGTGATTGGGGCGCCGCGCGGACCGAAATCAAGAAGATGCATGAGCGCGAAGCGATCATCGCCGACTTCCGCTCCAAAGAACTGGATAGCGCCAAAAAGCAGGCCAGCGACAAGGGCCTGCAAGTTACCTCTTACAAAGAGCTGAATGGCTACCCGGTAGAGACGCTCGATGCGCCGGAAGTGCGTTCACTCAAAAACGCCTACGAATCCGCATTTGCCAACTACCTGGCCGGCTTTGTGTACGAAGCCTTGGGCGAACCCTCACTCGCCGCCGCGGGTTATCGCAAAGCCATCGAAATGCGTCCGGGCGAAAAAATACTGGAAGACTCACTCAAGGGGTTGGATCAGCGTACCGGTCAAGTGCGTGGTCGCAAGGAAACTGGTGTCGATACGCTGATCGTGGTCGAATCCGGCAATGCGCCAGCGATTCGCTCGCGCACGCTGCCCATCCCCCTTCCAATTCCTTCGCGGGGCGGCCTGCAAGTCGTGATGACCCCGCTGTCGTGGCCAGTAGTCGAGCCAGTGGGTCTGGATGGCCTGATCAACACGATCAACCTGAACAACAAGCCACTGCCGATCAGCCTGATCACCAACGTCGACCACATGGCACGCCGCGCTATCTCTGACGAAATGCCGGGCATCATCTTGCGCTCGTCGATTCGTGCCATCGCCAAGGGCGCTGCGCAAAAAGCGGTGCAAGACAACGCATCCAGCGCGGGTATGTTCGGCGCGGTACTGAGTATTGGTGCTAGCGTAGCGGCGGTAGTCTCGGAAAAAGCGGATGAGCGCAGCTGGCGCAGCCTACCGGCGTTCTACTCCGTTGGTCGTACTGTACTGACGCCAGGCACGCACACCCTGACACTGAACACGACCGGCGGCACGGTCACGCGTGAAATCCAAGTTTCCGGCAAGCATGCTGTCGTCGTCGTCCGCGGGACCGGCAACAGCCTGTATCTTGCGCAAACACCTTATACAGCACTGCCTACGCCTGTAGTAACCGCGCCAGAAGCTGCCATCAAGCCTGCTGCGCGTAAGAAGCAAGCTGACTCCACCAAACCTTCAGCGAAGGAAAGCACGAAATGAAATTACGCACGTTTATCCTCGGTGCCGCTGTTGCACTCGGTTCACTGAGCCTGCCAGCCAGCGCCCAGACCATCGCCTCCAAGGTTGAGCAGCTCGGCAGTGCGCGTTACGTCACCGTCTCCGGCCTGATGGCTAAGGAGCGAAATGGTTTTCTGATGCTGCAAATCGAATTAAGCAGCGATAGCAGTAAGCCACGCCGTGCTTTCTGGCGTGTCAAATGGCTGGATGAAACGGGCTTCCAGGTATGGGATGACGAACCATGGAAGCCCGTCACTGTGCAAGGCGAAGCGAAGCAAAATCTTCAAGTGACTGCCCCAACCCCCAAGGCCCGCGATTTCCGTATCCAGTTCAATGCTGAAGAAAACTGGCACGGTGGCGGTAATAACAACACGAATACCAGCAACTAATTAAGCTCTATTTTTTAAGGACACCACCATGAATACACTGACCAAGATCTCCCCGCTGCTGGCCGCCCTCACCCTACTGGCTGGCTGTGCCACCCAATCGCCAACGCTCGGCTCGGGCAATGTGAATTACGGCGATGCGAAGGCCGTTGAGCAAGTCACCAATGAATTCGGTTCGACCGATCTGCAAATGATCGCCGAGTCGATGGCCCGTTCGCTGGCGCAATCGCAAGCCGGGGCCAAGGTCAAGCCGCTGGTCACCATTGCTGAAGTCAAGAACAAGACCAGCGAATACATCGACACTCGCTCGATCACCGATTCGATTCGTGTACAACTGCTGAAGAGCGGCACCATGCGTTTCGCTACGGATATCGCCGGCATGCAAAATCAAACCGATGAACTGATCCGTCAGAATCAGTCCGGCCTCTACAAGAAGTCGACCACCGCCAAGACGGGTCAGATGCAAGGTGCTAAGTACCGCATCGAAGGCAACATCACCTCCATCGTCAAGCAAAGCAGCAGCCTGAAGGATGTGTATTACAAGTTCAGCCTGATCATGACCGACAACGAGTCCGGCACCATCGAATGGGCGGACGAAAAGGAAATTCGTAAGACCTCCAAGCGCTAAGGAGTCGCCATGCATTTGCTGAAGCACACCCTGCGCAACATCGCGGCGGCCTGCATGGGCGCTGCGATGTTGGCTGCGCCAGTACTGGCGCAAACTGGACCGAAGATTGCCGTCACCGACCTGTCGTATGAGGAACGTGTCGCTATCTACTTCCAGAACATCAACTACCAGTCGAAGCAGCGCTACAACAGCTCGGCACGCGAGAACTATCGTGACTCAAACATGGGTGGCTCGGGCAGCGCCTCTGCGCGGGAAAGCGGCAGCAGCGATGTGTCGTTCAGCTCCAGCACGGGTTACCAGATGTACATCGACCGCGGCGAGCTGCGCAAATTCACGGCTGATGTGAAAGGCGAGCTGCTCAAGTCGGGTTATCGCGTGGTGCAAGGCAAGCCGTGGACAGCCACCAACACTGAAAAGCTTTACGACATCATCGGCCGCATCAAGCAGGGTTACTACGCTGGCGCTGATTACGTCCTCTGGGGTACGGTCACGAATATCGAGTACCGCCGTGATGACACGCCGATTCAAGGCTCGAACGCCTTCTCGCATCAACTGGCGCTTGAACTAGTAGTGGAATACTCGCTGATCAGTACCAAGAACTACGAGATCAAGGCGGCATTCTCAGCCATGGGTGAAGGCAACGACACCAAAATGACCAATGCCCCTGGTGCACGCGTTACGTTGAACCGCAGCAAGGTCATGCAGGAGGTGTCACGCAGCCTCGGCACCATCGTCGCTCAGGAAATCGAGGGGCAGTTTGGCGCTGGCGCAAGCCCATCGACCAGCGCTCGTGGTAACCGCGATAATCGCGGCGAAGCGCCCGCTGAAGAAAAGGTCATCATCTTCAAATAGGCCTGCCAGTTCGCATCATTGCCAAATTGAGTAACCAATTATCCCCGCTTGCCATAACAAATGGCAGCGGGGATTTTCATTGCATCCTGTTAGGATAGACGCTGGCACTATGCAGCTAGCAACTGCTTGAGCAACCGGATACAGGGAATGTCATGTCTACAGTACCGTTTGATCGCAGCATATTGATTGAGAGTCTTGGCAACGATCATGACCTCTACGTTGAAATTGTGAATCTATTTCTTGGTCACTATCCGGGTGAGCTTGAAACACTGCGCACAGCTCTCGCCGCAGGTGATGCGGTTAAGTTACATCGGACGGCTCACAGCCTCAAAGGCGCGATCAGCAACTTCTCTGCGCCGCGTGCGACCGAAGCGGCGCGGACTTTGGAGTTTTCGGCTAAGGGCGGAATGGGCGATACCACCTCGCAGCTGGTCAGCGACGTCATTGATGCCGTCGAGGCATTGGCTGAGGCCATGCGGTCCGATATCAGCCCAAACCGCTGAACACGCTTAAGTGCGCTGGATCAGCTCGACCTTGTAACCGTCTGGATCTTCAACAAACGCAATCACTGTGGTGCCGTGCTTCATCGGCCCGGCCTCACGCACGACCTTGCCGCCGCTGGCCTTGATCGCTGCACATGCGGCATACGCGTCGGGCACGGCCAAGGCAATGTGGCCATATGCCGTCCCCAGCTCATAGGACTCGACACCCCAATTGTGGGTGAGTTCGATGACGGCGCCATCGTCCTCACTGCCGTAACCGACAAAGGCAAGGGTGAACTTGCCCTCTGGATAATCATTGCGGCGCAACAGTTGCATACCCAGTACCTCGGTATAAAACTGGATCGAGCGGTCGAGATCAACGACACGCAGCATGGTGTGAAGAACGCGCATGTGAATCTTCCTAAATAATGGGGATACTGGTTGTCCGCTGCTTAAGCTCATCGCGTGCAGCCTGCCAGTCAGGATAGAGCTTCTCTACCTCGGACCAAAATGCCGGACTGTGGTTCATTTCGATCAGGTGTGCCATTTCGTGGGCGACCACATAGTCAATCAAGTGGAGGGGGAGATGAATCAACCGCCAGTTGAGGCGAATCCCGCCCGCATGACTACAACTACCCCAGCGCGTACGCGCACTCGACAAGCCCAGCGGAGGCGTTTTGCAGCCCATGCGCGCCGCATAGAATGCCAAACGCTCGTTGAATAATGCCATTGCACGGCGCTGTAGGCCACGACGGGCCAAGGTATCGAGGGCGGTATCGGCCCGAGCTTCCAGAACCAGGATATCGCCCAACCAGCGGACACGATTACTGCCAGGCAAGACTTCAATCGTTGCCTCACGATCCAGGAATGGGATTTTTACACCCGCACGGATGGCCAGTTGGCGCGGTGCATGCGCCACGGCATATTCTTCAAGCTTTTCGATTACCCAAGCGCCATGACTGCGGATGAATTCTTCGATATCGGTAATGCGTGACTGACGCGGCGCGCCGACACGCAAACCACGTTCATCAATCGTCAGAGAGAGGCGCTTGTTACGACCCTGGCGCAAGGTGTAGCCGACAATGCGTGACCCCAGCTGCACGTGCCGTTCGCGCGGCGACGGCGCCTCAGGGTCGAGACGAAACAGGGTGAGTTGCTCGTTCATCTGCTGACTCATCGGCCTTTACTTACTGCACCGGGTTACCAAAAAGATCGCGCATCGGCACGGCCTGCGGTAACGCGGCGACAACAGCACCTACGACCTGTTCGATCACGATATCCGGCTGACCAATCAATCGCCAGTTGCAGCGTAGGCAGGGCTCGCCACCCTTGCTGTCTGCCTCTACCCAACTGGTGTTGAGCGCAAATGAGAGCACGCAGGGCAATACCACCGTGCCATAGCGGGAGGCTTGCCGCTGCGCCGCGGCATTGAAATGCGTCAGCGCCTCGCGTTGTAGCCAGGCCTCTGCCGCATCCTGAATCTGACGTGGCAACGCTTCGGGTGGCAAGGGCAGATGCAGCAGATCGCCATGCAGCTCTGCCTCGCGACACTCGCGCGACAGATGCAAGGTGATGTCCCGCCCACGATAGGGCAGGCGTGCGCCTTCACACCAGCGTAACGTGACGCTGGGGGCTGCGGTCTCAAGCCGCAGGCTGAGCTGCGGGTTTCTGGCTTTCATACAGGTGCGGGCTGATACGGCGCATTTCACCTTCAATCCAGGCTTCAGCGCGTGCGTTAACTTCATCGGCAGAGAGGCCTGCCGTCTCGATCAAGGGGCCGATGCTCACAGTGACAACACCGGGCTCCTTGAGGAAAGAATTCTTGCCCCAGAACTCACCCGAGTTGAGTGCCACCGGTAACACCGGTGCCCCAGTCTCCGTGGCAAGGTAGGCGCCGCCAATCTTGTAGCGGCGCTGCGTTCCCGGCGCGGCGCGCGTACCCTCGGGGAAAATTGCGATCGAATAGCCCTGCCCTAAGCGCAGTGTGCCCTGCTCAAGCAGGCTCTTCATCGCCTCCTTGCCAGCACTGCGGTCAATCGAAATAGAAGGTGTGACGGCCAGCGCCCAACCGAAGAAGGGGATCAGCTTGAGCTCTTTCTTCCACACAAACAGAATGCCAGGAAACAACTCTTGCAGAATCAGGGTTTCCCATGCCGACTGATGCTTACACAACACCACTGCTGCGCGATCTTTCGGCATGTTCTCTGCACCACGCAACTCGTACTTGATGCCGAGAAGGTGCTTCACCAGCCAGTTGGTCATGGCAACCCACGGCGCTACGCTCATGCGGCGCCAGCGATGCGGCATCCAGAAGCACAGCAGAATCTGCAAGGTGGTGAAGGGCGGCGTGACAACAATCAGAATCAGGAAGAACAACAACGAACGCAACACACTCATGTGGAAAAGCCCTCGGCCATGGCCGCCAAATTGGCAAAGACACGGGTGTTTTTTGGCAAGTCGGGATCAGCCTTAGTCTTCTTGCCCTTGCCAGTCAGCACCAGAACAGGTTGAGCGCCAACGGCCACGGCTGCCTGCAAATCACGTAACGAATCGCCAACGACTGTCATTACCTCAGGGTCGGTATTAAAGCGACTGACGATGTCGGTCAGCATGCCGGGCTTAGGCTTGCGGCATTCGCAATTGTCGACATTCGTATGCGGGCAGAAAAACACGGCATCAATACGGCCGCCAACATTTGAGACGGCCTTGCACATTTTTTCGTGGATCGCATTCAGCGTATCCATATCAAACAAGCCGCGCCCAACGCCCGACTGATTCGTCGCCACCACGATGTGATAACCCAACTGCGTCAGCCGCGCGATTGCTTCCAGGCTACCAGGAATGGGCTTCCATTCGTCTGGCGACTTGATGAACTGATCGGAATCTTCGTTGATGACACCATCTCTATCGAGCACGATAAGCTTCATTGGGCGGCCTTCACGCTAGTGGTGATTCGAACATGCATCATTGTGCGAGTTTGGAAAGATCGGCAACACGGTTCATGGCTTGATGCAGTGTCGCAAGCAGGCCGAGACGATTGTTCCGCAGCGCCAGATCTTCCGCATTGACCATCACGCCATCGAAGAACGCATCCACCGGCGTCTTCAGCGCTGCCAATGCTTGCAGCGAAGCGGCGTAATCGCCACGCTCAAAGGCCGCATCGGCCTGCGCCTTGACGGCGGTGAGCGCGCTATTGAGCGTGGACTCTGCAGCCTCCTTCAGCAGGCTCGCGTCGACCTTGGCCGCCACTTCACCTTCGACCTTCTTGAGGATATTGCCAACGCGCTTGTTAGCGGCGGCCAAGCTCTCGGCCTCTGGCAGGTTGGCGAAGGCACGAACGGCAGCAAGGCGACTGGCCACATCGGCAAAGCGTTGCGGCTGCAGTGACAAAACAGCATCGACTTCCTGTGCGCTGTAACCTTGCTCGCGTAACGCATTGGCAAGGCGGTCGAAGATGAAGATGAGTAGATTAGTTTCTTTCTCTTTATCAATACCGCCAAATGGTGCAGCAGCAGCCTCGATCAGCTCTTCAATTCCAAGTTCGAGATTTCCATCGACCAGCATTCGAATTGCGCCGAGCGCATGACGGCGCAATGCGAACGGATCTTTATCCCCAGTCGGTACTTGGCCAATGCTGAACAGACCGACCAACGTTTCCAGCTTATCCGCCAGCGCAACGACTACACCCACGTTATTGCGTGGCAGTTCGTCACCGGCAAAGCGCGGCTTGTAGTGATCTTCAATGGCATCGGCGACTGCAGCAGGCAAACCATCATGCTGCGCGTAGTAGCGGCCCATGATGCCTTGGAGCTCTGGAAACTCGCCGACCATGTCCGTCAGCAAATCGGCCTTGGCCAGTTGTGCAGCTTGATCCGCTTGCTGCACATCCACACCCAGCTTGGTCGCGATGGCGCGCGCAATCGCACGCACGCGCTCGATGCGCTCGCCCTGCGTGCCGAGCTTATTGTGATACACCACCTTGGCCAGCCCATCGACGCGCGACACCAGCGTCTTCTTGCGATCTTGGTCGAAGAAAAATTTGGCATCGGCCAAACGCGGACGCACCACACGTTCGTTGCCGCCGATCACGGCGCTAGCGTCGGCCGGGTTGATGTTGGAGACGATCAGGAATTTGTTGCTGAGCTTGCCGTCGCTGGAAAGCAGCGGGAAATATTTCTGGTTCGCCTTCATGGTCAGAATCAGACATTCCTGCGGCACTTCCAAGAAGGCCACTTCGAACTGACCGATCAATACATTCGGACGCTCGACCAGACCCGTGACTTCATCCAACAGCGCCTCATCTTCAATCGGGGTCAGGTTAGCACCTGCCTTGGCGGCAGCCGCAGTGAGTTGACGCACGATCTCGGCACGACGCTCAGCGAAGCCGGCGATAACGGCGCCTTCACTGCGCAGTTGGTCTGCGTAGCTATCGGCATTCTTGATCACGACCGGATCAACACTGGCTTCAAAGCGGTGGCCATGCGTCGTATTGCTGGCGGTGAGGCCAAGCACTGCGACATTCATAATCTCGTTGCCATGCAGCGCCACTAGGCCATGCGCTGGGCGGACAAAGTTCACTGTGTCCCAGCCATCGGCCAATTGATAGGTCATGACCTTAGGGATAGGCAACTTGCTCAGGGATTCTTCGATGGCCTTTTGCAGACCTTCGGCAAGGTTCGCGCCTTTCACCACACTGTTGAAAAACAGAACGTCAGCTTTGCCATCGTTCTCCCGCTTCAGATTCGGCACGACCGACTCATCAGCGCCGAGTGCGGCCAACTTTTTAAGCAGTGCGGGCGTGGCTTGGCCATCGGCGCCAATACCCACAGCAACTGGCATGAGCTTCTGTGCCACCGGTTTGTCGGCAGCTTGCGCAGCAACGTTGGTGAGATGCACACCCAAGCGACGTGGCGAAGCAAAGCCGGTGCTCACGCTATCGGCAGCGAGCAGCCCTTGTGCCTTGAGCGATGCTTCGATGCCTTGGACAAAGGCTTCGCCAATCTTCTTGAGCGCCTTGGGCGGCAGCTCTTCAACAAACAGTTCTACGAGGAGATTCTTTGCGGTCATGATCAGGCAGCGTCCTTCTCTAGTTGAGCGAGGACTTCAGCAGCGTGTTCGGGCTTGGCCATGGGGAAGCCAAGGCGGGCGCGGCTATCGAGATAGCTCTTGGCCACACTGCGGGCGAGGTTGCGAATACGGCCGATGTAGGCAGCACGCTCAGTCACCGAGATGGCACCACGTGCATCGAGTAGGTTGAAGGTGTGTGCAGCCTTGAGCACTTGTTCGTAGGCCGGGAGTGCGAGCTGGTTTTCCATCAGATGCACAGCTTGCTTCTCATGCGCACCGAAGGCGGTGAACAGGAAGTCAGCATCGCTGTATTCAAAGTTATAGGTCGATTGCTCGACTTCGTTCTGCTTGTACACATCGCCATAGCTCAAGCCATCGGTCCAGCGCAGGTCATAGACGTTGTCCACACCTTGCAGGTACATGGCGAGGCGCTCAAGACCATAGGTGATCTCACCGGTGATGGGCTTGCAGTTGATGCCGCCGACTTGCTGGAAGTAAGTGAACTGCGTCACTTCCATGCCGTTCAGCCACACTTCCCAGCCCAAACCCCACGCACCGAGGGTGGGGTTTTCCCAGTCGTCCTCAACAAAGCGGATGTCGTTCTGCTTGAGATCGAAGCCAAGTGCTTCGAGCGAGCCGAGATACAGCTCAAGAATGTTCGCGGGCGCGGGCTTCAGCACGACCTGGAATTGGTAATAGTGCTGCAGGCGGTTCGGGTTCTCGCCATAGCGACCGTCCTTAGGACGCCGGCTCGGCTGCACGTAGGCGGCCTTCCATGGCTCTGGGCCAATGGCGCGCAGGAAGGTGGCGGTGTGGCTGGTGCCAGCGCCGACTTCCATGTCGTAGGGTTGAAGCAGAGCGCAGCCTTGCTGGCTCCAATAGGTCTGCAGACGCAGAATGATTTCTTGAAATGATG
>CAZCLF010000006.1:0-81040 GCA_964499485.1 uncultured Rhodocyclaceae bacterium
CGTCATACGTCGGCAGCTTCAGTTCGCGGCTGTCTTCCAGCAGGATCACATGGAAGCCAAAATCAGTTTTGACGGGCTCTTTGGTATAGCTGCCACGTTGCAGGGTAACGAGTGCATCAGCAAATGGCTTGACGTAAGCGGCAGGGGTAGACCAGCCCAAATCACCACCACGTTCCTTGCTGCCTGGATCAAGCGATTGCTTTGCCAGATCATCAAACTTTTCTCCCTTGTTTAGCTTGGTGATGATGGCTTTCGCTTCTTCTTCCTTCTGAACTAGGATGTGGCGCGCCTTGTACTCTTTATCACCGACACGTGCCTTGATGGCTTCGTATTCCTGACGAATTTGCTGTTCAGTAGGTGGGTTGTTTTTCACGAAGTCTTGCAGGTAAGCGCCAATGACGACTTGCTGACGGGCCATTTCAACTTGGGTTTGGACATCTGCCTTCTTATCGATGCCCTTGGCTTGTGCTGCTTGGACCAGGATTTCGCGTCGGGCAAGTTCTTCGCGGACGGCCTTGCGCAGTTCAGGCGTGTCTGGCTGACCCTGTGCCATTTGGCCGGCGATCATGGTATCAACGCGGCTCTTTGGGATGGTCTTGCCGTTGACGACCAGCGGAGCATCCTGGGCAATAGCGCCCTGCATGGACAGTGCGGTAACAACAGCGAAGACTGAAGTACGGATCAGTGCGGATTTCATGTGGAGTCCTTGATGATGATTGGATTTGCAGCGTAGCCAGTGAACGCAGGCAATACGAAAATCATACACCATCAGACATTGGCTAATCCTGCGGTTTGGTGACAATTCTTTAGGTAATTCCACTGCGGCTGATGGTTTCATCACTTTTCCCCAGCCAGCGTTGTAGCGCTTCATCCAGTGTTTTGGGGCTGATAGGTTTGGGGAGGTAGTCATTCATGCCAGCTTCAAGCACACGTTCTCTGTCTCCCGCCATTGCGTTTGCCGTCATTGCCACAATCGGAATGTTGCGATTCAGTACCGAACCTTCACCATCACGGATAGCGCGCGTGGCTTCGTAGCCATCCATAACGGGCATGCGACAGTCCATCAGAACAAGATCGTAACGTTCACGAGCGAGTGCCTTAATGGCTTCGCTACCATTATTGGCGGTGTCGACTCGATGCCCAAGTTTTTGCAATAGGATCACAGCCAAGCGTTGATTGACTGGGTTGTCCTCAACGAGCAGGATGTGCGCCTGCCGATCGTGTTCGCGGAAGGTGTGGCGCGTGATCAATGGCGTGTCTTTACTGTTGTCGCCACTAAGAATGGCTTGCAGGCTGCGCAGCAGTAGTTCGCTCTTGATCGGTTTGGTCAGATAGGCTCGGAACCCCGCAATCGCCACACGGCTGGCTTCTCCGCGCATGGCGACTGATGTCAGGAGCAGCAGGGCGATATTTGCTGTTTGTGGCTTGCTTTGCAGGGTCGCAGCAAGGTCGCGGCCATTGATGATGGGCATTTGCATATCGATGATGGCGGCATCTATGGTTCTTCCTGCATCTAGTTCGTCATTGATCAGCTCCAGCGCGACTTGCCCATTGCTTGCCGTCAGTACATCACACTGCCATTCGCTCAGCCAGAGCTGAAGCATGTGGCGCGTAGTTGCATTGTCATCAACCATCAGAATACGGCGTCCAGCCAGTACGGCTTCACGATGTTGATGGAGGTCAGAGAGGAGCGGCCCTTCTTGCTGGATCGTAAAGGGGAGGGTGAATTGAAAGGTTGAGCCATGATCGGGCCGGCTTTCCAAACTAATGTCGCCCCTCATAAGGCCAACCAGACGTTTGGCAATCGATAAGCCCAAGCCGGTGCCGCCAAATTGGCGAGTCGTTGAGCTGTCTGCCTGCATGAACGGGGAGAAGAGCAGGGGCTGCTTGTCATGAGGAATACCAATGCCGGTATCGCGGACCTCAAAGCGTAACGTCACGTGAGCGGCGTCTTCAGATACGAGTTCAACCCCAAAGGACACTTCACCGCTGTTCGTGAATTTGATGGCATTGCCAATCAGGTTAATCAGGATCTGGCGCAAGCGACCCGGGTCACCAATCAATAGTGAAGGCACATTGGGCGAGATGAGGCAGATGAATTCCAGTCGCTTGTCTGCGGCACGTAGCGCAAACATGTCTGCAACCTCATTGAGCAAAGCACGCAGATCAAAGCGGATCTCTTCGATATCCAGTTTGCCAGCATCAATTTTAGAAAAGTCCAGAATGTCATTGATCACATTCAGGAGAGACATGGCGCTCTGATGCACTGTCTCGGCATGCGAGCGCTGTTCAGGGTTGAGTGGGGTGTCAAGTAACAGCTCTGTCATGCCCAGTACGCCATTCATCGGCGTACGGATTTCGTGGCTCATGTTGGCCAGAAAGTCTCCCTTGGCGCGGTTGGCAGATTCTGCCGCATCGCGTGCCTGCAGGAGTGATGTTTGATTGCGTTCGCGCAAAATGGCTAAGGCTGCGAGTCGGGTGCATGCGGTCAAAGTGGCACGTTGTTCTTCATCAGGCTCACGGTCAGCAGGGACAACCAGTGACAGCAGGCCCAATGGGGCTGATTCAGGGTCGCGGATAACGGCGGACCAGAGCGTGACATTTGGACTGCCTGTCAGCAATCGCCCCAAAGCACTGCATACCGGCATGTTGGTATCTGAGTTGCAATGGAGAACAGCAATATCGGCCTCATCTTCTGGCCAGGGGCATTCGGCCGTGCCCATCTCGAAATGCTCGATACGGTGATAAAGGTCTGTCGGAATTCCAGGTGCAGCCGCCAAGTGTAGGTGTGACCCTTGTGCACTTAGCATGTGGATCAAACATTGACCGTCTTCAAAACGGGTTTGTGAGAATCGGGCAATTTCTCCCAGCACATCACGCGCCGAGGAGCCAAGGGCAATCATTTGCAGTAATTCGTTGTGACGACTGATCTCGTGGCTGCGTGCAGCAAGAAGCAAACGTGCTTGGCGTGCATTAGATAAGTAGGTCATGGTCGCACCGACACCACAAATCAGCAGAATGCCGATGATGCCGAGTAGGACGAAGAGGGCGATCTTGTCGCGATCAATGTTGGGGATCTCTGGCAGCGGTTGCAGTATGCCAACGCTGATATCCCACGCACTCAGCACATGCATACGGACCATGTAGGGCGTGGGGTGGTTATCGATCTTGGTTAGGCCGGGGTAACGTAAATCTGGCCAGCGCTCAAAGTTAAGTTGAGGAAAGGTGGTGCGGCGATACCGGTTCAGACGGTCTTCTTGCGACAGCTGAGAGAAGGTGCTGTCCGGCATGGTGTGTTGTTCGATCGACTTGTCGCGCGCCAGCACGATCACGCCATTTTCATCCACCAGAATTGAATTGGCCTGACTCAGGGAGGCTGATAGCTGAACCAGATCGAGTTTGGCGACGACCACGCCAACAATGCGCTGATCGACAATGACGGGGGCCGAAAAGAATAGGCCGGGAATGTTGGTCTTACGCCCGATGGCATATTGCCGGCCACTGCGGCCTTGTAGTGCCTCAGCAAAATATTTGCGGTCAGCATAGTTGGTGCCAATAAAGCTCTCGTTCGTGTCGTAATTGCTTGACGAGATGCAGTTACCCCGCAGATCAATCACCCAGACAACGCTGAATGTACTGATATAGCGTCGGATGTCCGCAAGCTGCTGGTGTAGCTTCTGCAGTTGCGGCTGTTCAGTCCATTGACGGTGTCTTGCTTCGTAGCTACTTTTTGGGGCGCTTTCGTTAATGAGCTTGAGGGCGCCTGCCAACTCAGCACTCTTCGAGAGGGTGGCAGGGATGCCCTGAAGAATGGAAAGGTCGCGCTCAAGGCTGACGGCAATCGCCTCGCTGCTCTGATTGAGCTGGGTCTGATAACCCTGCAGCGTTTCTTCCGCTCGCCAATGCGCGTATTGCGTTGTTAGCAGCCAAGCGGTTGTCAGCCACACCACCGCCAACACCGATACGACAAGCAAAGTGAAGGTGGCCTGCCTCGGTACGCGGCGCGTGTAACTGCTTGGCAGGAGGGAAGGGAAGGTCAGCATATTGCTACTCGCCGTGACGACCCGGTCAGAGTATCAATTTTGTGGCAGCAACTCAAATTAACACGCAAATTGCATTAAAAATAAAAAAGGCGGATGGGAGTCATCCCATCCGCCTTTTTGGCATCTCTCCTGAAACTTTAGTTCAAGGAGAGATGTGTGCTAACTCAGGCAAACGTGGCCAATTAGGCCTCAGCTTGCTTGGCCAGGAACTTGATACGCATTGGGCGCAGCAAGAACCAAGCAGACAGGCCAGCGAAAATGTTCAGACCGGACGCGATGTAGAACACCGGATCCCAACCCCAGTGGGTCACGATCACAGCGCCGATCGGCACCAGGAGGGAAGCCGTACCCTTGGCGGTGTAGAGCATGCCAGCGTTAGCTGCAGCGTTCTTGGCACCGAAAGTGTCGGTACAGATCGAGGGGAACAGCGAGTAAATTTCGCCCCAAGCGAAGAACACCAGACCGGTCAGGATCACGAAGGCATATGGATTGTGGCCGAACTTGAGCAGGGCGATGATGCCAATACCTTCGAGCAGGAAGGCAAACAGCATGGTCGGTTCGCGACCAATCTTGTCCGACACCCAGCCGAAGAACGGACGGGTCAGGCCATTCAGCACGCGGTCAATGGCCAGTGCAAAGGTCAGCGCCGGCAGGGTCAGGCCCAGCATCGACACATCCACGCCATCCAGACCAAAGTCCTTAGCGATCGAACCCAGTTGGGCGGTCGCCAGCAGGCCGCCAGCAGCAACCGACACAAACATCGCGTACATCAGCCAGAAGATTGGCTGGCGAACGGTTTCACCCAGCGAGAAGTCGCGGGCGGTTTGCAGCACAGTGGAGGACTTGATGGCTTCCTTTACTGATGATGGTGGCTTGATCAGCAACAAGGCGCCGATACACACCACGATGCCTTGGAACAGACCAAAGTTGAAGAAAGCAGCTTGGTAGCCGTCGTTCTTGATCATGTTCACAACCGGCATCAGGGTCAGGGCGGAACCGGCACCGAAGCCAGCAGCAGTCAGACCAGCAGCGAGGCCGCGCTTGTCACCAAACCACTTCACTGCATTACCCATACAGGTGCCATACACAGCGCCTGCACCGATACCACCGATGACGGCACCGATGTACAGCATGGTCAGCGAGTCAGCCTTGGAGTTGATCACCCAAGCCAGAGCACACAGAATGCCAGCGCCGAAAACAACGATACGCGGACCCACCTTATCAACCACCCAGCCTTCAACTGGCACCAACCAAGTTTCGGTCAGGATGAAGATGGTGAAGGCGACTTGAATTGCCGTGCGGCCCCAGCCATGCGCTTGATTGATTGGTTCGACAAACAGGGTCCAGCCATATTGCATGTTGGCAATCATCGACATACAGATGATGCCAATCACGAGCTGTACCCAGCGGTTGGAGAACAGGCCGGCTTGCGCGCCTGCTTCCAGTGCCACGGTATTGTTAGACATAATGAACTCCTCCAATGCGGCCTACGCATGATTGCGCTTGCCATTGATTGATACGGTTTCTTTTCCTGTCAGCACGCGTGAGGTGCATGAACGCGGCGAATGTACCGATCAGTGCAATCTAGGGGACTTGCCGAAAGTCACCAATTGGGTGTCTGGGGAGTCACGAATTGACAGAGATGAAAATGACCTAAGTCACGCACCCCGGTGTGGTGGGGAATTGCAGTCGATTTACGGTGAGCAGTGAGGCTGCCGCCATCGGCCATAAGTCACTAAGTTGTTAGTAACTTATGCCGAGTAATCTGGATGTAAAGCGAGTTTGCTTAGCGTCCGCGATGGCGCAGCGTCATGATGGCCAGCTCGGTACGTGTGTTCGCGTGCAGCTTTTCCATAATGCGGCTAACGTAGTTCTTGACGGTGCCTTCGGCCAGAAACACCGTGTTCGCAATCTGCTTATTGCTCATGCCTTCAGCGATCAGCTCAAGCACACGCGCTTCCTTGTCGGTCAGGAGTGCGTGATTCCATCCTAGATTGTCAGTCTGCGTGGGTGTGTGGGCATCCTGATCGGGCGTTGTCGCTGGGGTTGCTTCAAGGGCAGGACTGGCGACGATATCAGGCGACTGGTTGGCCATCAGGCGGAATTGCTCCATGACCTTGCTGGCAATCTGAGGTGTGAGGCGTGACTCACCGCGATGCACCGCGCGAATGGTATCGAGCACTTCAGCTTCGCTGGTGTCTTTGAGCAAGTAGGCATGGGCGCCGGCACGCACTGCATCGAACACCATGCTGTCGGTATCAAAGGTGGTCAGAACCAAGATACGCGTATTCGGTAATTGCGTCGTGATTTCACGGGTTGCGATCACGCCGCCTTTCTTTGGCATGTGCAAATCCATCAGCACAACGTCCGGGCGCAGGGTCAGTGCCAAGGCTACCGCCTCGACCCCGTCAGCCGCTTGGCCGATAACTTCAATGTCGTTTTCAGCCGCCAAGATCAGGCTCATGCCACGACGTATCAAGGATTGATCGTCGGCGATTAGTACGCGAATCGGCGCTGTGGGTTGGTTGTGGGGTTGCATAGCGTGATTCTACTGGGTGCCGGCTTTCTGTTGCCTGTCGATGAGTGTGACTTTAGTCATCCATCGTCGTGACCTCATGCACGTCTGCTGCAGGGCTGTTATCTTTGCCACATGTCTCGCACCGCATTATCCTTCCTGCAGCGCCTTAATCCCCGCAAAAGCTTGTCTGCCGCCCTCGGCTGGCTGGTGTTTGGCCTCGCGCTGGCCCTGGCGGTGGTCGCCAGTGTTTGGGTCGGTCAGATTGTGCGTAGTCATTTGCTACAGCAACACAGTCTCCGGTTGGCCAGTGCGGCAGACCATATTGCCTCTGAGTTGAATCTGGCCCTGTCGTTGCGCCTGCAGTCGGTGAGTATTTCCGCCGCGATGTTGTCCAACGACATCCGCCGTAATGAAAGCGATGGCCTGCAGCGCGTGCTATCCGATGTACAAACCAATTTTCCAGACTTTGTCTGGATTGCCGCTGCCGATGCGGATGGACAGATCATTGCGGCGACGGATCCCAAGGTGATCGGCGGCAACGTTTATCAATACTCTTGGTACTCTCAAGGGCAAATCGTTTCCTGGATTGAGGAGGGGGTGAGCTTCAATAACCCCGAGTATGCGAGCAAAGGCGAGGGGCGGCGCTTCGTCAAGCTCACCGCACCAATCCGTGGCGGCAATGGCGGCGTCATGGGCGTCGTCGCTGCGCGCCTCTCGTGGGACTGGGTGGAGCAGCTTGCGCGGGATATTGACCGCAGCATGAGCCATGTCTCACGTGAGCAATGGCTGCTGCTGGATCGAGACAATGTGGTGCGCCTCGGCCCTCCGGACTTACTCGGTCATCGCTGGCAGGAAGAGGCACCACAAGTCTCAGCCACGCTCAGCGATTTTGGTCTTGAGAGTTTGCCGCCTCATTTGGTGCTGCATCGTTTCGATAAGGGCCGCAGTTATCTAGTGGCGAAAGCGCAGCAGGATGATAACGAGTCGCTACAGCAGCTGGGCTGGCGCGTGGTGGTGGTGCAACCGTTGCATCAGGTTATGGGCGTGGCTACGCGCGTGCAGTGGCAAATCGCGGCCGTCCTGCTGGGGCTGGGCTTAGTGGCTGCATTGCTCGGCTTGTCGCTGGCGCGTCGATTGACCCGCCGTGTCCGTCTGATTGCCAGCTCGGCCGATGCTGTGCTGGCAGGAACCGCGCAGCAGATCGCTGTACCAGCGGGGGAGGATGAGGCTGCTCGTTTAGGGGCAGCGTTGGATCGATTACTGCGTGCGCTGCAGCAGGAGCGCGATGATTTGCGCCATCTGAATGCCGAGCTGGACCAGCGCGTTGCAGGGCGTACGCAGGAAATTCAGCGGCTGGCAGAGGAGGCACGCTATGCAGCAGTCGTGCGTGAGCGGCTCAAGATTGCCCGCGATCTGCACGATACGTTGGCCCATTCAATGATGGCGATGCTTACCGAGATTCGATTGCTTAAGAAATTAGCGACAACCCGGCCGGAAGCTTTGGTTGATGAGTTGATTGAAGCCGAGCGCGCGGCGCATGAGGGCTTACAGGAGGCGCGTGCGGCAATTGCCCAGATTCGATACAACCCTGTGCGCGATGTGGGGCTTGGTGTGGCATTGCAAGATCATGTGCGTTTGTTCAGTGAGCGCACTGGCATCGAAAGTCAGGTCGAATGTGACCCTGAGTTGGCGACCTTTTCTGAAGAGCGTGCGGAGACCTTGTTCCGTATTGCTGAGGAAGCCTTACGTAATATCGAGCGGCATGCGGGGGCCAGTCGGGTCACGGTAAGTCTGCGCAGAAACGAGGAGCGTTCGTTACTGCATTTAAGTATTACAGATGATGGAATTGGTTTTGAGCCGCAATCAGCTCACCCCGGGCACTATGGTTTGCTGGGCTTGCATGAGCAGGCGCAGATGATTGATGCCGAACTGAGTATCAACAGCACGCCACATCAAGGGACATGCGTGACCGCGATCTTACAAATTGCACCATCGGTGAATTAAGGCGCAAAGCCTTGAATTGCTCCGGTGATCACTTCTGGATCAATACGTCTGAAACGCATTAGTATCGCTCTTGTCGTTTTTTCAGTTTTTTAACGACAGGTATTCCCAGCTGCGCAGACCTATATCTAATACACAGGGAGTAAGCGATGACCTTTTCTGAATCCATCAAGACTGTTTTTTCCAAGTACGCAGATTTCAATGGCCGCGCCTCACGCTCTGAGCTGTGGTGGTGGGTGTTATTCATTTTTTTGGGCTCACTGGTGCTGGGATTTATCAGTGACATTCTGTCGGGTTTGTTTTCCCTTGGCACCTTGATTCCTTCAATTGCGGTTACCGCCCGCCGTTTGCATGACATCGACAAGAGTGGGTGGTGGCAGCTCGTTTGCTTGATTCCGATCATTGGCTTGATTGTGTTGGTGTACTGGTGCGTTCAGCCCGGTACGGATTCCAGTCGCTTTGACGCAAGCTAAGAAGAGAGGCCGGCAGTTGCCGGCTTTTTTATTGTTGCTACTAACGTCAGCCTGAATCTTTTGGAATAATTGTTGCTTGTAGTTCTATTTTCTCGCTGATAACCAGCATGGCACTCACTGTTTCCAACATCCTTCTGGCTGCTAAGCAGCATGAAATCGCAGAGCTGAAGCGGCTTTCAAGCAAGGCGCAGCTGGTGGGTGTGCTTGGGCACCTGATTCATGCATTGCAGAGCGAACGTGGTGCATCGAGCATTTATTTGGCCTCGTCTGGCCGCCGTTTTGCCGACACTCGCTTGCAGTTGATCGACGAGTCCGAAGGCATTGAGCGGGCTCTGCGCGATGCATTTGACGAGCAAATGAGTAAAGCCTCATTTGGCGATGCACGCCAGTTTTATCTGATGGCTTGGGCCTTGTTCGGGCTCAACTCCCTTCCGGCATTACGTCAGCAGATTGCCGATCACGGGCTGTCCTCAGCCCAGGCAGTCGCTGCATTCAGTCGCCTCATTGCGGGCCTGGTTTCACTGGTATTTGAGGTCACGGATACGGTCCATGACCCCGTGATCTCACGATCACTGGTGGCCTTGTTCAATTTTATTCAAGGTAAGGAGCATGCTGGACAAGAGCGTGCTGTGGGGGCTTTATCCTTTGCATCCGGGGTCAATGATGGGCGGCATCAGCAGCGCATCATCCATTTGATCGAAGCGCAGGAGCGTTGTTTTCATGTGTTCGATGAGTTCGCCAGTGAACCGGCACGTCAGCAACTGGCCCAGAGTGGTGCGATTGAATCAAGTGCACGACATGAGCGCCTGCGCAATATCCTGCTGGAGACTGCACCGGGTGCCGCGCTGGACGCTAATTTGAGTCGTGATTGGTTTGACAGTTGTACTGATAGGCTTAGCTTGATGTGGTCTGTCCAGCAGTTTCTGGTGGACGAACTGCTGGAGCGTTGTGCGGCCTTAATCGTGAGTGCCGAGGCAGAGTTGCAGGATGCCGAAGGTATGCTGAAAAGCTTGGTAGAGCATCCGCCAGCCAGTACGTGTGTCGTGGATCGTTTCTTCGATCCAGAAACCAAGATCGACGTGGCGCTACAAATTCTGCCAGGTCAGGGGATGGCGACCGGGCTAGGTGACTCGATCGTTGAAGTATTGCTGGCTCAGTCTGATCGTTTGGCGAGTGTCGAAAATGAGCTGGAACAAGCCAAGCGTGCCTTGAATGAGCGTAAGGTCATTGAGCGGGCCAAGGGTTTGCTCATGGCACGCAAAGGCATCAGCGAAGAAGCTGCCTACAAGATGCTCCGGCAAACAGCGATGGAGCAGAATAAACGCATGGTTGATCTTGCTGAGGCCATGCTCTCATTTCAGGATTGGTTTGGCGGGCTAGGCCCAGATACGCCGGCGCGTAAGTAAGGCGTGGCAGATGGCGTTTGCGCTGTGGTCAGCCGTAACGTCGCGCGGCCTCAACCGCCAGCCCCGCACCAATACTGCCAAACAGATCGCATTCCACCGCTTGCGCTTGCGGCAATAGCGCAGCAATCCGCTGACGCAAGCGCGGGATACCACTTGAACCACCCGTGAACAGCACCGTATCAATCTGGGTTGCCGCTACGCCGGCATCCTGCAACAAGGCACTCACCGTCTGCTCAACCTGATCCACCAGACCCACAGTTGCTGCTTCAAAGGCATCGCGGCTCAGGGTTTGCTCCAGATCGGCTTCAAGTCGATCCAGCTTGAGTTGCGTGGTCGGAGCGTCGGAGAGGGCAATCTTGCCTTGCTCAACCTCATTCGCCAGCCAGTGCCCGGAACGGTCTTCAATCAGCCGCAGTAGGCGGGCTGTTTTCTGTGGCTCAGCCGCTTCAATGGCGAGTTGTTTCTGGTCAGCCAATACCTGCCGCGTGTAAGCCGAGTTGATGGTGTGCCAAGTTGCAAGATTAAAGAAAATATTCGACGGCATCTGGCGCTGGGTTTTCAGCAGGCTGCGATACCCCAACAGCGGCATCACGCTATCCAAGCTGAGTAAACGATCAAAGTCGGTACCGCCGATATGCACGCCGCCATTGGCAAGCAGGTCAGCCTGACGGTCGGTCAACTTGGCGCGTTCGGGCGAAAGACGGATCAGCGAAAAGTCGGACGTACCGCCGCCAATGTCGGCAACCAGCACCAGTTCTTCGCGCTGAATTTCGGTTTCGTAATGGAAGGCGGCGGCAATCGGCTCGTACTGAAAGCTGACGTCTTTGAAGCCGACGTCATGGGCAATTTGTGCCAGCGTGTTCTCAGCAGCTTTGTCAGAGGCTGGGTCGCCATCCACAAAGTAGACCGGGCGGCCCAGCACCACTTGCTCGAACTCACGGCCACCTTGCTGGTCGGCGCGTTGCTTGAGTTCGCCGATGAATTGGCCGAGTAGTTCGCGGAACTTGAGGGCGCGGCCATGTACTTCGGTCTGCCCATCGATCAGGCTGCTGCCGAGCAGGCTCTTGAGCGATCGCATCAAGCGACCTTCGTAACCGGCCAGATAATCGTTGAGACCGGCGCGTCCGAAGCGGGTGCTGTTGTCTTCGGCGTTGAAGAACACGACTGAAGGCAGGGTGATCTTGCCATCTTCCATCGTCAGCAAGGTTGATTGACCGGGACGTAGACAACCGACGGTTGAGTTGGAAGTACCAAAATCAATGCCGCAGGCGCGGGCGGGAGAAGCGTGAGACATGTGCTGAGGGTGAGGCTAGCGCTAAATGGTGAGGCAAAAGAAGGCAGCGATATCCGCTATGTCGCGTGACGTAGCGGGGAATGCTGCCGGACGTTGGTCAGTGGGTGGTGCTATTCAGCGCCAGCACCTCGGCGCTGCGGGCATTCACTTGCCGATATAGCGCTGCGTCGTTTTGTAAGGCTGCTTCGCGGGCTGGGAAGATTTCTGCAAGCTTGCTACGCCATTCGGCTTGACGTCCAGCAAAACAGCGCTCAATCAGCTCAAGCATGATGGGTACGCTGACTGAGGCACCGGGCGATGCGCCCAAGAGTGCCGCGATACTGCCATCGCCGGCCGACACCACTTCCGTGCCGAACTGCAGAATACCGCCACGCTTGGCGTCTCTCTTGATGATCTGGACTCGCTGGCCTGCAATTTCCAAGCGCCAGTCGGCCGGGTTCATCTCCGGGTAAAGATTGCGTAGCGCGGCTAGGCGATCGTCCTGCGACTGCATTACTTCCTTGATCAGGTAGCGTGTCAGATCCATGTTGTCGCGGGCGACGGCCAGCATCGGACCGATATTGCTAGGGCGCACAGAACAGAACAGGTCGAGGTAAGAGCCAAACTTAAGGAACTTGGTGCTGAAGCCTGCATAGGGGCCAAACAGCAGCGCGGTCTTGCCATCCACGACGCGCGTGTCGAGGTGCGGTACCGACATGGGCGGAGCGCCTACCGCAGCACGGCTATACACCTTGGCGTGATGCTTTGAGACTACCGCCGGATTGTCGCAACGCAGCCATTGGCCGCTGACGGGGAAACCACCGTAACCCTTGCCTTCCGGGATGCCTGACATCTGTAACAAAGGCAGGGCAGCGCCGCCGCCGCCGAGGAAAACAAAGCGGGCTTGTACGTGGCGAAGCGCGCCAGATTTTGTGTGCTTGATGGTGACGCGCCAGCCATTGGCGTTACGGTCAAGGCCGATTACGCGCTGTTGGCAGGTGACACGTGCGTTGTCTTGTTGTCCCAAGTGCCCCAGCAACTGTGTGGTCAGGCTACCGAAGTTCACGTCAGTGCCTGTTTGCACGCGTGTTGCGGCAATCTTCTCGTCGGGGTTGCGCCCTTGCATCGTCAAGGGCATCCACTCGGCCATTAGGGCGCGATCTTCCGTATGCACCATCGAGGCAAAGAAGTGGTGCTGTGAAAGTGCCTCATAACGCTTGCGCAGGAAGGACGTGTCCTTTTCGCCGGTCACAAAGCTTAGATGCGGCGTCGGATTGATGAAGTCTTTGGGCGAACCAAACGTGCCTTTGGCAACCAGATGCGACCAGAATTGCTTGGACACCTCAAACTGGCTGTTGATCTGCACCGCCTTCTTAATATCGACCGACCCATCGGCTGCCTGCGGGGTGTAATTCAGCTCGCACAAACCGGCGTGGCCGGTCCCGGCGTTATTCCAGGGGTTGGAGCTCTCGACAGCACCAGAATCGCCTTGCTCAACAACCTCCAGCGACATGCCAGGGTCGAGCTCCTTGAGCAACACAGCCAAAGTGGCACTCATGATGCCTGCGCCCACCAGAAGGGCATCCACGGTTTCGATGTTATGTGCCATTTGCGCGTGCTTGAGGGTGGGTGAAACGGGGATCGACAGATGGCTAATTTCAGTACTTGCAACAGGCAAGCATTTCTTGTCGATCGTCGCTAAGGTCAAACAGTCTCAGGGGCGGGCCGATGTTGAGGCTCGCACTGAATTGCCACAATTATAACAAAGCCCCTCTACGCTCTTGCGTGTGCCAACGTGGAGTGAGGCGTGCAGTTTAGGCTTTACCTAGCTTAGTCCCGGTTCGGTCGCGTTATCACGGCTTGACTCGCGGAAGCGTTGCACCTTGTGGTGTGCCTGTTTTTCAGAGTACATCATGGCATCGGCGGCAGACATGAGGCGGTCTGGGGTTGTTTCAGGCGGGCTGGCTGCCCAGCCGACACTGGCAGAAACACAGGCACCTGAGGTGACTTCAACGCGTTGCAGGTAGCGGGTGAGTTCGCGCGCATAGTTCGCCAGCACCTTGGGATGAAGATTCGGACAAATCACTACGAACTCGTCACCCCCCAGTCGTCCTGGGCTCCAATCACGCGGACACCAATCGACAAGCTTTTGGCTCACATTCATCAGGGCCTTGTCACCCATGGAGTGGCCGTATTTGTCGTTGATGATTTTGAAACCATTTAGATCAAGCAGCAGTACGCCAATTGGTCTTTGTTTTTCGCGTGCGGTGATGATTTCTTCATCCAGCTTTCGATAAATGCCCGTACGATTGAGCAAGCCAGTCAGCGTGTCTGTGATGGATGAACGATCAGCAATTTTACGTTCTCGATGCATACCCATCAGAATGACGCCAAAGTTGATGAGTGAGAGCATGAAGGCCAGCATTTGTGCGAAGCGCAGCTTACTGACCACGTCGAGTGATTGTCTTTCCAGTGCGTTCGTGAGCTCGTTCATCGACTCCAGAATGATCTGATTATTGGCGACCAGAAAAGCTGAGAAAGCCTGCAGAGATTTGGGGTCGTTCGGTAGATGCTCATAGCGGTTGACCAGTGCGAGTACCTTGTCTACAGGATCCATCGCTTTGTCACGAACACGATCTAGCGTGACACGCTGGCCAGTACCGCCGCGTGCCTTGCCGCCATAGGCAAAGGCGCGCAAGGTTTCGAGGAATAATTCGTAGGCTGCGTTTGCCTCTTTGACCGCCGCAGCCCGCTGTGCCGAGGTGTTTTTTTCATTTGTGGCGAGCAGCATTGCCTTGGTCGCACGCTGTGAAAGCATGCGTTGTCGACCGGCCAGATTAATGGCGACGGCATCTTTTTCGACTTGCTTGGATATTTTGTAGCCAAAAGCCAGCGTGCCAAAATCTAATACGACGAAAAGCGCGATAGCGAGCATCAAGCGCTTGTTCCCCGAGAAGAAAGTATTCACTGGCGACTCCTGAAGCTGCTGTCTGATGTCAGGGCTTGCTCCGAGAGGGCAAGGCGTTGGCTGCAGAGGGGGGCTGCGAGGCAAATAGGCATTAAAAGCAAAAAGACCAGACGATTATGATCATCTGGTCTTTCAGTAGCCTTGCAAATTCTGGTGGGCGGTACTGGGATCGAACCAGTGACCCCTGCCGTGTGAAGGCAGTGCTCTACCGCTGAGCTAACCGCCCAATCTTGAGTCGTGGCGAAGCCAAAACCTCGATTGAGGGCGCGAATTAGACCATACCGAGCAGTTTTGGTCAATCGTCGGGCAAGCGCATGCAGTAAAATGCACGCCTTTGCTACAGCAGCATTCACCTACTTGTCCCCGACCATGACCGTTCGCACCCGTTTTGCCCCCAGCCCCACTGGCTTTCTGCATATTGGCGGCGCCCGCACCGCACTGTTTTCGTGGGCGTATGCCCGTCGCCATGGCGGCACATTCATTCTGCGTATTGAGGATACCGATGTTGCCCGCTCCACGCCAGAGGCTGTGCAGGCCATTATCGACGGCATGAACTGGTTGGGGCTCGCGCATGACGAAGGCCCGTTCTATCAAATGCAGCGTATGGATCGCTACAAAGAGGTGATTGGCCAAATGTTGGCGGCGGGGACGGCCTATTACTGCTACACCTCCAAGGAAGAGCTGGACGCGCTTCGAGCCGAGCAAGAGGCCAAGAAGGAGAAGCCCCGCTATGACGGGCGCTGGCGCCCGGAGTCCGGCAAGACTTTACCAGCCGTCCCGGCAGGTATTGAGCCAGTGGTGCGCTTCAAGAATCCGACCAGCGGCGTGGTGGCTTGGGATGATCAGGTCAAGGGCCGCATTGAAATCAGCAACACTGAACTTGATGACTTCATCATCGCCCGTGCGGACGGCACCCCTACCTATAACTTCTGCGTTGTAGTCGATGATTGGGACATGGGCATTACCCATGTCATCCGTGGCGACGACCACGTAAACAACACTCCGCGTCAGATCAATGTGCTGCAAGCACTGGGGGCGACCGTGCCGCAATACGCCCATCTATCAATGATCCTCGGTGATGACGGGCAGAAGCTCTCCAAGCGCCACGGTGCTGTGAGCGTGATGCAGTACGACGACGAAGGCTATCTGCCTGAAGCCGTCCTCAACTATTTGGCCCGCCTCGGTTGGTCCCATGGCGATGAAGAACTGTTCAGCATGGAGCAGTTTGTGCAGTGGTTTGATCTCGACCATATCACCGCATCCGCTGCCCAATTCAATACCGAGAAACTCAACTGGTTAAACGCTCAGTACCTCAAGCAGGCCGACAACGCGCGCTTGGCCGCCGAAGTGAAGCAGCGTTTGCAAAAGCAGGGCGTGGATACTGCAGCTGTGAGTGATCTCGAACGCGTAATTGGCCTCTACAAAGAACGTGTGAGTAGCCTGAATGAATTGGCGGATGCTATTCATCCCTTCTGTGTCGTGGTGCACGCCTCTGCCGATGTGCAGGCACAGCACCTTACCGATGCCGCCAAGGCGATGCTGGCTACGTTGAAGGCTAAGCTTGTAGTGGTGAGCGAGTGGCTAGCGCCGAATCTGAATGCGGCGATCAAAGAAACGGTGGCTGAGCACGCCGTCAAAATGCCAGCCGTGGCGATTCCGCTGCGTGTGGTCTTGCTTGGCCAGCCCCAGTCACCGTCGATCGATCAGGTATTAGAGGTTATGGGGCGTGACGCTGTGATGGCCCGCCTGCAGTCGATCTAAGGCTTCAACGTTCACAAAAAGCCGGCCATTGCGCCGGCTTTTTTGTTTTGCGCAAGCCGTAGCGATCATAGTGTCGTGGCATTCCAACCAAAAGTTGATTTACCGCCTTACTCAGCGGCTTTAGGCCGTGATGCGTAATCTGTAGTGCGTCATAATCAACCCATCATTGATCACCATCCCTTGCCATGACCAACCCGCGTTCTGACCGAGTCCTCGCCATTCTTGCGTTGACCCTGCTAGGGGGCGGCTGTCTCTGGGTATTGTGGCCTTTCCTCACCGCACTACTGTGGGCAGCAATTCTAGCGTCCACCAGCTGGCCGGCTTTCTTGTGGCTGGATCGCATCGTCGGCAACCGTCGTACCTTGGCGGCCACGCTGATGACTTTGCTGGTCACCCTCGTTGTCTTGGTGCCCGTTGTGGCTGTGGCCATGGGACTGGCCGATAACGTGAGTGAACTCACGCGCGCGGCATCTACGCTGATCAAAGACGGTTTGCCTGATGCGCCTGACTGGATGATCAACCTACCGGTTGTTGGCGACACCATTCATAACTATTGGCAGCAGTTCGCACACGATGGTCACCGACTCATGCTTGAGTTGGAAAAGTATGCCGGCCCAGCGCAAAGCGCGGCACTGCTGGGGGGGCGCATGCTGGGCAAGGGCGTTATCGATATTGGCTTGTCCGTCTTCTTGGCCTTCTTTTTCTTCCTCTATGGCGAGGGATTGGCAACTCGTTTAAGCATTGCGCTTGAACGACTTGCTGGCACGCGTGGCACTTACTTAATGAGTATTGCGCGCGGCACAGTCACAGGTGTGATCTACGGCATTCTCGGCACTGCACTGGCACAGGGCATTCTGGCTGCCATCGGCTTTGCGATCGCAGGTGTGCCCGGCGCCGTGCTGATGGGCGTAGGTACCTTCTTCCTTTCCGTCATTCCGGTGGGGCCACCCTTGATCTGGGGCGGTGTAGCCTTCTGGCTGTTTCAGCAGGGCGAGCCAGGCTGGGGCATCTTTGTCGCAGCGTGGGGTTTCTTTGTGGTCAGCACCGTTGATAACGTCATCAAGCCCTTCATCATCAGCCGTGGTTCAAGCCTACCGTTTGCGATTGTGTTCCTCGGTGTGTTGGGTGGCGTGCTTGCCTTTGGCGTGATCGGCCTCTTTATCGGGCCAACCATGCTTGCCGTCGGCTATCGACTCATGATTGAGTGGACCACTATGTCACCGGAGAGTGACGACCTAACGCTTGTTGCCAATAAGGATAAGGCTCCATGCGATTGAGTTCAGTACGGTTACCCTGTGCGAGCTTGATCGCGACGCTGTCTGTAATCTCAGCTCATGCGATTGAAATACAGCTAGGAGATATGATCCCACGTGCTTCCGGTGTGAGTTATCTGCAATACACCTACGGGGATCTTGAACGAAGCGATCAGTATAGAAACGGCAATAGAGTCAGCCGAACCCCCCACATTCAGACACAGCTTTCACAGCTACGCTATGTCCGCTATACCGAGGTGGCTGATATGCCAGTTGTGCTTGCCTTGCAGCAACCTTGGGGCAGTATTCATGCCACTGGTATCACGGGTGGCAAGCTCGATACCTCGGGCAGCGCCGATACCATCCTGCTGGCTGGTATCTGGCCCTACTCGAATAAAGAAACTAATACCCATGTGGTGGTTGCCGCCTATTACTCCCCACCCACAGGTACGTATAACCATCGTCAAAGCCTGAACCTTGGCGAGAATCGCCACAAAGCGGCATGGCAGCTGGGTTACCAAACGCGCCTCTTTGAAAAGCTCGACTGGATGATTGCGATGGATGGGACACGCTACGGTGCAAACGATGAGTTTGGTACGACGAAAGCAAAGCTTACGCAACAACAGCTCTATTCGGTGCAGACAGGGTTTAACTATCTGCTCAATGATGTGAGTGCCATCGGCCTGTCACTGTTCAATACCTATGGTGGAGAAACCGCTGTTAATGGCGTGGGCCGCAAGGATCCGACACGTACGAACCGTTATCTTTTCTCAGGAACGTATCGGTTGCCTGAGTATAAAAGTGCACTCAACATTAACTTCGGGCGCGATCTCAACACGCTGAATGGCACCCTTGAAACCAAGCGGTTGAGTGTGCGGCTCACTAAGTCGTTTTGATCCGCTCGTCGTGCCTTCGACGGATTATTTCAGTGTGGTTTAGCCGAAGCTGCCGCCAGCGCATTGATGTACCGTACAAAGCTCGGGTCTTCGCCATGCAGCAGGTGTGGGAGCAGGGCGCAGAAGTGCGGTTTTTTGCACCATTCCAAAATATAGTCTTCCCAAGAGTTCCAGCGCCTTGCTTGCTTGGGCGTCATGTTTTCATCGTAAAGCAGCAGATAAGCGCGCTCGAACAGTGACATCAGCATGGTGAAAATGATGAGCTGACGTTCCTTCTGCTCGTCGCTGAGGTTGCTCACCACCTCGGCTGAGAACAGCCGCAGATCGGGATTCTCCAGCGCAATCCTCAGAAAATCCTGATAGTTGTCTGAGACCTGTTGATAGACCTCCTCATCCTCGTTCTCGCGCTCTTTACGTTGCTCGTACAAGAACACAAAAATTGCCAGCGGCAGACCAATGACGGTCACGATGTAGCTCAAGAGTTCCCAGGTGTCGGTTGTCATGTGCGTAGGCTCAATGTGATGCCTTCCAAGGCAGACGTTGAAACATTATGGCTCAGGTGTATCAGTATCTTCTGCACCCTGACCCAACGCAACGCGGGCGGTGGCGGCAAGCACATGGTATTTGCGGCGGAAGGCATCTAGCGCTTCTTCCTCCAGCTCCTCCAAGTCAAGCAATGCGTTATGCGCGCCTTTGGTCGCACGGATCAATTCATCCAGCTTGATCTGGATGGCCTCCGTGTCGCGGTTCTGTGTGTTCTGGATTAGGAAGACCATCAGGAAGGTAATGATGGTGGTGCCCGTATTGATGACCAGCTGCCACGTGTCGCTGAAGCCGAAAAGTGGCCCTGTCACTATCCACACTGCAATCACGCCCACTGCGAGGGCAAAGGTTTTGGGGCGGCCGCAGAAGTGCGCGGTGGATTTAGCGAAGCCGGAATACCACGTATTGGTTTGCATCTTGATCACCCTGATGAAGCACAACGTTCACATCGGGCGCAATGCGGGCTTGTCAGTCCTCAGTGCTACACATGCGCAATGGTTTTAGCGATAAAAGGCGTGTAGCTTATGCGGCGCGTGTCGATTCCGTCACGACCAGTAGAAACCACATGCCCAACACCGCAATAAAGTTGATCGTGAACACCAGCCCACGCAGCCGTACATTGGGGATCATCACATGCACATAGCTGTGCAGCAGTCGTCCAGCAATAAACACCCAGGCCAGCCACACTTGTACGCTATCCACCACGGGGCGCGAGAGCAAAAATAGACAGACCACATAAAAGAACAGCGGCCACTGAAACTGGTTAGATAAGTTCGCGCTGATGCGTGGCTCCACTGTTGCCCACGGGTTGCTGCCATCCGCCTTGCGACCCAACCCCCAGATGGCAGGCGCGCGCGCCACAGTCAGCAACACATACAGAAACGCCGTCAATGCGATGTGCGCGACCATCGGAAAGAGCAGCGCGTGCGATGAAATCATTGTGCAGCTGCCTCTAGGTCTTCATACGCGTCGAAGTGGAAGCGTGGTGTGCAGATAGCAAGAAAGATCAGATCGTCTGTGCCCGTATTGGTGATGCGCTGGCGCGCACTGGCCGGAATCAACACCACATCGCCGGGGCAAACGTCATACGGTGGCAAGTCGCCGACTTCCATAGACCCCGTGCCCGATTGAATCACATAGCGCTCCACCGTTCCATGCACGCAATGCCACCGCGTCGTCACACCTGGCAGTACGCGAGCACGTGCAATCGACATGGCAGGGTCGGCATCGTCGTTGAGTACTTCGACGATGTAGCAACGCTCATCCATGTAGTACTCGGCGGAGAGATTGAGGGGGAAGTGGGTGGGCATGGGGTTAGGCGGAGAGAGTGGGTGTCGGTGAGGATATGCTGGCTCTTGAGTTACGCTTCATCTAAGGATTCTGGTCACTTGTAGTGATACCACCAGTTTCGATTGTTTTCTCGATCAACTGTTTCTTGTGACTCAATGTCAAATGTGACGTGCTCTCTTGCAGAGGCCGGCCAGTTAAACCGAACAAGTAACCCCTTCATTTTGCCAAGGAAGACCTTGTCATTTCGGAGAGAGTCTCGCTCTTTGTCTGATGGGACGCCCACAATAAAAACCATGTGCTTTGGGTCAATGTAATAGGCGCCAAGCGACCAAACAAAGGGCTTGATCCCTACTGCTTTCAACAGCGACTTAAGGGCAGATTCGATTCGCCAAATTTTCAGCTTAAGCAGCCAACGCATGCGAACCTTAATGCCTGAATTTAGCCGAGCTGCGAAGCTGCTTCGGCTTGAATGTACTGTTAGATCTTGTCTGCATGAGACTACGCCAACGATATGCCACGCGTGTACTCCGAAAAAATTGCAGCGCATGTTAGGTCGTTGCGAATCTCTGTTTTTGATGAGCCCCGCATGCTGCATATCTCTGCTGCAATAGCGGTGCAGTCACTCTTTGACAGGCCAAACGCCGTTGCATAGGCGCGTTTGTGGCTTATCTCGTCCATGCTGATTGCTTCTGGGCAAATCAGTTGCATGTTGAGTTTGTGGAACGCAAAACCGAGAAATAGAAGGTTGTCTGAAGTTGCAACTGCTTCCCGAATTGCACAGACCTCGGAGGAGTCAGGGTCTGTCCCCTCAGTGAAGGTTTTGATGTGCCTGGCGTTGTCTAGGAGTGAGTCTGGGTGCAGGTCGCCCCCGAAGGTGGCGACATTCTTTTGCCCTTGCCAAGGAAGTGTGCCGACAGATCCATAGGGGTGGTAGAACTGGACCGCGTTGAGGAGCTCCGCCACCCTTGTTTCGCTGAGTTTGTAATAATTTTGAAGGGCGTAATACAGGTAGTGCTCAATGCAGCGGTCATAGTTGAAAATGACAAATGCAACGGACTTGAGACGATCTTCTAGCTGGTCCGCGCGGCAGTTCTCCGTCAGCAAGCGAGTGAAAGGATTGAGCCAGCAGGCCTCCGTACTTGCATAATTAATTCCACTTCTGTTGTTGCTTGGATCAACATAAATCTTGCTGCTTTTTTCGGCGTCCAAGATGCTTTTTACGATTGCGAGCTTTCCGCAAAGCTCAATCTTCTCATCACCCTGATGATTGTCGATGAAGTTGTCGATTGAGATTGCCTGTGGCATGGCATCCCGGATTCTCCATGCAGCATGAAGATGGGGGTTGATATCTCTCCGGCCGTCAGGCTGGCGGACAGCCGATTCCAAGGCGTTCCTAATTTGGTAGTCGCCGCTTTTTTGCTGGTTGTAGTCAAACCTAATGTCAAGTAGCGAAGAAATCTTCTGCTTTAGCTCTGAGCCGACAGGAAGGCCAAATTCTTTGCTCGCGCCAGCGCCAACAATCAGGGTTAGCTTTTTGCTCTTCATGGGTTCGCAGAGATGATGGGGAACAAGATCTAACGTTGGAGGTAAGGGGCTGCGGCGCGAACGAGGCTGGCCGGAGAAGGCACGCCGGTTCCGCAGTCCCGCTTGACCGAGAGGTTAGATTGATTAGTACGAACTTTCATTCATCCACTTAATATGACTTGCGAGTCCGTCCAGACCAGGAAACATAGAGGCTTCATGAATGCCATATCTGTAAAGCTCTTGTTTTAGCGTCTTTCGACTTCCCGCAGGAATGACTATCTTGTCAACTTCGCTATCTTTATATGGCTCTTGAACATCCTCTGGATGAAATGTAAATAAGCCATTCTGGGCAATGATTCTGGGTGTTACGTGGCTAGGTATATAGCGCAACGGTTGGCCAGAAAGCTCTACTGGGTTTTTGTGCTGTTCTATGTCTACTACTTGTTGATCTTTTTTGTGTAACGCATATATAACGCTTTGCTCGTTGTCGTTATATGTTCTTACCGAGAAATACAGAGCAACAAGTGGGTTACGTGTCCAGTCTAGCAATCTAGTTGGCAGACCGTGGTGCTGGGCTAGTGCAAGCCACTCCCAATCATTGGCGGGCATGGTGGAGATAAATGGTATTGCTCTTTCTTTGAATATCTTTAGTGCTCGTCTTTCCACGTCGTCATAGGTATCGCCTTTTTTCAAACTAACTCTGCCAAGAGTTGTGACAAGCTTGTGCTCCACACTGCTGACGCCCCGATATATGGTGAATTGGGGGTCGTATGTTTGAAATTGCTCGTGTAGCTCTTTAAACGTTCGGCGTGTAACTGTGGGCATGGCACGGCGGAAAATCTAACGTGAAGTGGGTGACATAGTGTCGCAATAAATTTTAGTAAGACATGCCTGATTTAATCGAAACGAGGTGCAAGGTTTTGATTTTTATAGGCAGTGCCATCAGGGTTCGTAGTGGCATGTCGTCGAAACAGTCTGACAATGTGCTGTCGCTTGGGGCTGATCTATTCCAGATGCATGCCATCTTAGCGATAAGTGAAACAAAAAATCCAGCCGTCGCTGGATTTTTTATTTGGGGTGATGGCTTTCGGAAGTGCCTTTGGGGATTACCTTACCGAGCGCCGAGCAATCACTGGGTACGAAGGGCTGTTGCTTGGCTTATTTCTTCTTGCCTTGGTCGTAATGCCATTTGATGGCGAAGAACATGCCTGTGCCGAACACGATGATCTTGAAGGTAATGAGGACTACGGGGATCCATTCCATGGTTTGGGGTATCTCTAGGCGCTTGCTTGAAGGTATCGATCTTGAGGAGCACTAGAGGCTACTCAAATTGGAGTGGCTGGATTGTAGGTGAAGTGATCTTCGATCAACATTGGGCATAAAGCCCTAGGGCATAGTGTCCTAATCACGGTGGATGGGCACCGGGCGGGATTGTGTCTGTCTCGCCTTGCGGCGATCCAGCCATCCGCTGCGCGGACCGCGCTTTGCGCGTCCAGCGAGCAGTGCTCGCTAGTCGAACCGGAGGGCTCTAATCCTCACCCCCATAGCCAATAAAAAAGCCGCCCAAGGGCGGCTGTTTTATTGGCGGAGAGGGCGGGATTCGAACCCGCGTTGGGATGTTATCCCAAACACGCTTTCCAGGCGTGCGACTTAAACCGCTCATCCACCTCTCCGGAAAGAGGCGCGATTCTAGCAGAAATCGCGCCTTTGCCGCTAGGGTTTGGCGGGTTTTAGCGTTCTACGTGGCGGAGCGACAGGTCGATGGCGCGTACGTCCTTGGTTAGGCCGCCAATCGAGATGCGGTCTACGCCGGTGTCGGCAATGCCGCGCACGGTGTCTAGACGCACGCCGCCGCTGGCTTCTAGCTTGGCGCGGCCGGCGTTGATTTTGACGGCTTCGCGCATCTGGTCGAGGCTCATGTTGTCGAGTAGCAGCATCTTGGCGCCGCAGGCGAGGGCTTCTTCAAGCTCGGCCAGAGTTTCGACTTCTACCTGAATGAACACGCCGCCGTGCGCGAGCTTTTGGGCTTGTGCATAGGCTGCGCGAATGCCACCCGCAGCGATGATGTGGTTTTCTTTGATGAGGATGCCGTCATAGAGGCCAATGCGGTGGTTGTAGCCGCCGCCGCAATGAACAGCATATTTCTGCGCCAAGCGCAGACCCGGCAGCGTCTTGCGGGTGTCGACAATGTGCGCGTTGGTGTGCGAGACAGCGCCGACGAACAGGCGCGTGGTGGTGGCAGTGCCGGACAGGAGCTGTAGAAAATTCAGGGCTGAGCGTTCGGCGGTGAGCAGGGCGCGGGTGTCGGCCTGAATCTCGCACAGGGTCTGGCCTGCGGTGATGAAGTCACCATCGCCTGCCGACCATTCAATCTTGGCGGTGGGGTCGAGGCGGCGGAAGCAGGCGTCAAACCAGGCGGTGCCGCAGAGCACGGCATCTTCGCGGGTGATGACAATGCCGCGGGCAGTTTGCGACGGGGTGAGCAGGGCGGTGAGATCGCCACTGCCAATATCTTCGGCCAAGGCGGCGAGCACGTTGCGCTCGATTTCGGCGCCAAGCTGTATGTTGAAATCCATGATAAGTTGCCGTTATGAGAACGACAGAGATTCTACTCTGTCGCCATAGCGAAGAACGCGAGAACGTTGAGGAACCATGTATGGGCGCTCACTGCCTATGCTTTGGTAACCGGGGGAAATTAGGATGATGAGCATATTGCAGGTCAGCCTCGGCGTGCTGGCCGTGGTGTTGGTGCTGGGCGGGCTGACATATTTTTATGTGCGCGACATTACTCAAAAGCAGCACACCATCCTGCGCAACTTCCCGATCATTGGGCATCTGCGCTATTTCTTTGAGCAGCTAGGCGAATACTTCCGTCAGTATTTCTTTCTGGGCGACCGTGAAGAAATGCCCTTCAACCGGGCCACACGGGGCTGGGTGTATCGCCTTGCTAAGGACGAAGGCGGTACCTTGGGCTTTGGCTCAACCTACAGCCTGCACGACCCGGGCGCGCTGATTTTTGTGAACGCCGCGTTTGCCGTGCTAGAAGAAGACAAGCTGCCTACGCCACCGTTGATCATTGGCGAGGGCTACTGCGAGAAGCCCTTCACGGCACGCTCCATCATCAATATCAGCGGCATGAGCTTTGGGGCGATTTCAAAGCCGGCAGTGCAGGCCCTGTCGCGCGGTGCGGCGGAGGCGGGCTGCTGGCTGGATACGGGCGAGGGTGGCTTGAGCCCTTTCCATCTGGAAGGCGGCTGCGACATCATCATGCAAATTGGCACAGCCAAATATGGCGTGCGCGATGAGAACGGCCACCTCTCCATTCCGCGACTGCATGCCTTGGCCGCCTATGAAAACGTGCGCGCTTTCGAAATCAAGATGTCGCAAGGTGCCAAGCCGGGTAAAGGCGGCATTCTGCCGGGTGGCAAGGTGACTGCGGAAATTGCGGCGGTGCGCGGCATTCCGCTGGGGCAAGATTCCATTTCACCCAATCGTCACCGCGAGATCGGTAATGTGGATGAACTGCTCGACATGATCGAGCTGATTCGCCGCGAGACAGGTAAGCCAGTCGGCATTAAGACGGCCATTGGCGGCTGGGATTTCATGCATCTGCTGTGCGAAGGCATCCAGCGGCGCGGGCTGGGTAGTGCGCCGGACTTCATTGCCGTCGATGGCGGCGAAGGTGGTTCAGGCGCGGCGCCACAAGGCTTGGCCGATCACATGGGGTTGTCGATTGATGAGGCACTACCCCGTGTGGTCGATGCCTTGATCGAAGCCGGGCTGCGCGAACGCATCAAGGTGATTGCCGCTGGCAAGCTGGTGACCCCAGCACGTGCCGCGTGGGCCTTGGCCTGCGGCGCGGACTTTATTAATTCAGCACGTGGCTTTATGTTCTCGCTGGGCTGTATTCAGGCGCTGCGCTGCCACACCAATAGCTGCCCCACAGGCATCACCACGCACAATGCCAAGCTGCAACGCGGCTTGGTAGTGGAGGAAAAGTATCTGCGCGTGGCGAATTACTGCCGCAACATGAACAAGGAAATCGACATGATTGCCCACTCATGCGGGCTGCGACATGCGCGCGAGTTCAACCGGGGGCATGTCCGTATCGTCCAAGGGGATGGCCGCAGTATTGCGCTGAACATGCTCTATCCACCGGGTGGCACGGCGGGCAATTCGAGCGTGCATTGAACGCATGTGACTCTGTGTTTGACGACTGCGTGATTTAAAGCGTTTCCACCGGTGGGCGGTGCAAGCGCTCCCGTATCACTACGGCTAGACCGGCAAGCACAATCAGCCCAATGCCAATCCACGTCGGCCCATCGGGCAGGTGGTTGAAGATCAGTAGATCAAGCAGGCCTGCCCAGATCATTTGCGCATAAAGAAAGGGCGCCAGCGTTGAGGCTGGCGTTACGCGGAAAGCGCGGATCAGCAGGAAGTGGCCGGTTCCCCCGAGTACGCCCAGCATGCAGATCATGAAGGTATCAAACAGCCCCGGCTGAATATCGATCCAGATCCATGGCAGCAGCGCGGTGGTCGTCAGTGCGCCGACCAATGCCGTGAAGAACAGCATGGTGACTGAGCTTTCGTGCGGTGCCAGCATACGCGTCATGAGCTGATAGACCGTATAGCAAAGCGCGCCAGCACCGGCGAATAACACTCCCAGCAGCGATACCTCACCGCCCGGCCGGGCGATCAACACCACACCAGCAAGCCCGATGAGCAAGGCAAACGCTTGTAGCCGCCCAACCTTCTCACCCAGCACCGGGCCGGCTAGCAGCCCAACCAGCAGCGGCGCGAGAAAAGCAATCGCGGTGGCTACGGTGAGCGGCAGCAGGCGGAAGCCGTAGATGGTGAAAGTGGTGATGCCCAGCAGCATAAAGGCGCGGGCAATCTGCATTGCTGGCTTGGTGGTCTGCCAGAGACGCCGGCCGTGCGAGGGGAATAGCAAGATCAGCATCAACAGGCAATGCACGACGTAACGTGCCCACACCAGCATGGGGGTTGGATACTTCGCGGCCAGCCATTTGGCGGTGGCATCCATCGAGGCAAAGACGAAGACGGCGCAAAGCATCAACACGATGCCGCGCAGCACATTTTGTGGGGCACTCATGGTCAGTGGGCTGCGATCCAGCTGTTCCAGAGGGTACGTGCTGGCACGATCAATTCGCCCGCCGTGAGCCCAATGGGGCCGGTACCAGCAGCCACCAGCGCATCCGCTGCAGCGCCATGCAGGTGAACGGCAGCGAGGAGCGAGGTAGCGGGATCATGCTGCTGCGCAAGGAATGCAGTCACAATGCCCAACAGCACATCCCCTGTGCCCGCAGTGCCAAGGGCTGGGTTGCCCGTGGCGTTGATGTACCAATTGCCATCTGGCAACGCCACCACGCTGCCACTGCCTTTGAGTACAACTACCGCATTGAGTCGCTTTGCCAGTTGCAGTGTGTTGCTGATGCGCTGCGCTTGTACGTCGGGCGTGGTGATGCCCAGCAGACGAGCGGCTTCAGCGGGATGGGGCGTTAATACCGTTGGTGCTGTGCGGCGGGCAATGTGCTTGACCAGTACGGGATGCGCGGCGATCAAGTTGAGTGCGTCTGCATCAATCGCCAATGGCACATTCGCGGTGATGGCAAGTTTGAGCGCAGCGAGTGCGGTATCGCTTTGGCCGAGACCGGGGCCGATGCCAATGGCACCAATGGCACCGCCAGCGCCGCTCACCTGTTCAATTGCATCAGCAACGCTGCGCAGCATCAGCTCTGGCTGCTGCACATCGACAGCGATTGGGTTGAGCATGCCGACATATACGCGGCCGGCGCCGAGATGTAGCGCGGCGCGCGCGGCGAGCAGTGCCGCACCCGCCATGCCAGACGCACCACCGATGATGGCAGCGCTGCCATTACTGCCTTTGTGGCTGTTGTGCCGGCGCGCTTGCAGGGCGGGCTCAAAATTGGCACTAGAGATGAGATGACCTTCGCCAGCAGCAGCACTACTGGCATCGATGTCCAACGTCGCGCAATGCACTTCGCCAGCATGGTCGCGGCCTTCGAGTGTGTACAGGCCCGGCTTGGCAGCGATAAAAGTGAGGGTATGCGTGGCTTGTACGCAGCAGCCCATGACGGCGCCGGTATCGGCATTCAGGCCGCTGGGTGTGTCGAGCGCGAGGATGGGGCAGGACAGGGCGTTGAGCCGGGCAATCCAGTCGGCATACTGGCCTTCGATGGGGCGCGTCAGGCCAATCCCAAAGAGGCCGTCGATAGCGAGGGCGTAGTTCTTGATCTCAGGCAGTTGATCGCTGATTACGCCCCCCATGGCGAGCCAGTCATTGCGGGCGGCCTCGGCATCGGGTGGCAACGGCTGTGTGGCTGCGGGGCTGGCAACCATAACGCTGTGGCCGCGCGCCTTTAGGTGGCGGGCGCAGACATAGGCATCGCCGCCGTTGTTGCCACCGCCCGCCACAATGAGAATGGCGCCGCAGCGATCAAGTACTAATTCGCCGGCCAGATCAGCTGCTGCCAAGCCGGCGCGCTCCATCAGGGGGCTGCCGTGATGGGCCGCTTCAAGTTGACGAATGGCAGGCGTGCGTAGGAGCAACATGGCGATGATCTTAACCCGTCAGGGTGAGTAGCAAAGGTACGGTCAGTGCGGCAATGATGGTGGTCAGCACCAGTGCGGACGCCACCGGGCCTTCAATCGCTTTGAATTGACGCGACATCAAGTACACATTTACGCCAGTTGAAATCGAGGCCAGTAGCACGACAGTGCGTGTCTCCAGCGTGGGCAGGCCAATGAGTACAGCAATCGCCCAGACGGTCAGCGGCTGTATGACCAGCTTGACGAAGGTAATGCCAGCACTGATTTGCCAGCCTTGCTTGATGCCGTATTCAGCCAGCCCCATGCCCAGCGCGATCAGCGCGAGTGGCATGGTGGCGCTGGAAATCAGATTCAGCGGCTCTTTGATTAGATGCGGCAAGGTCAACCCGGTCATGCCAAACGCCACCCCAAGCAAGATGCCGGAGACGAGCGGGTTCTTGAGCACGTTGAGCGTGGTTTTGCCAAAGCCTCTAAGCGAGAGCGAGCCATTGCGTGCCCATTCCACAGAAATCGTCACCATGGTCCACAGGGTGAGCGCATTGAATGTGATGACAAGTGCTGCCGAGGGGAGGGCGTCATCGCCCAGTGTTAGCTTTGCCAGTGGAATGCCGAGCAGCACGTTGTTCGAGAAGATGCCGCCGAGGGCGAAGACCGACTGGCCAACGCCATCCAGACCAAACACCTTCCAGGCAATCAAGCGGGCGAGGATAAAGGAAATCAGGCAACCGCCGAAATAGGCAATCAGCAGGCGCGCATCGACCGGCGGCAGCTTGGAAAAATCGCTCATCAGATTGAAGAGCAGGGCGGGCATGGCCACGCTGAACACAAAGCGCGACAGGGCATCCGCCACACTGCTAGGCCAGTCGCCAAACCGCATCAGGCCGTAACCGACCAGCACCAAGAGGAAGAGCGGGGTGGCGAGGGCAGCGTGATGGGTGAAGGTGTCGAACAAGGCGGTGATCCGGCTGTGATGAGGTGACATGATACCGCCACACCAAGGTGCTGATCGGGAAGTCGGCCTGACAGGGCTTTCCCCGTTTATTCCGAGCTACAGCATTGCGCTCAGCCGCGTTAAACTGCCTGCCATGCTGACTTACCTGATCCGGCGCTTCCTGTATGCGCTTCCGATATTGATCGGGGTGAATCTACTCACCTTCGTCCTGTTCTTCGTGGTGAATACACCCGATGACATGGCACGTATGCAGCTTGGCGCTAAACGCGTAACGCCAGAGGCCATTGAGAAATGGAAGGCCGAGCGCGGCTACGACAAACCCTTGCTGTGGAATGCCCCGGCGCCCGGCACTGACAAGGTCACGAACACCATCTTCTTTGAGAAGTCGCTATCGATGTTTGCCTTTGAATTTGGGCAGGCCGACGATGGTCGCGACATCCTGAATGAAATCCGCAGTCGCATGGGGCCATCACTGGCGATTGCCATTCCGGTGTTTGTCCTTGGCCTGTGGTCAGCTATTTCCTTTGCGTTGTTGCTGGTGTTTTTCCGTGCCACCTACCTCGACTTTGCTGGGGTAGTGCTCTGCGTAGCGATGATGTCAATTTCCAGTTTGTTCTACATCATTGGCGGGCAATGGCTGATCAGCAAGGTCTGGCATCTGGTGCCAATCTCTGGTCTGGGCAGCGGCCTAGATGCTGCGCGCTTCTTAGTTCTGCCCGTGGTCATCAGCGTGATTGGTGGCTTGGGTGGTGCAGCGCGTTGGTACCGCACCATCTTTCTGGAAGAGAGCAACCGCGACTATGTACGCACCGCTCGTGCCAAAGGCTTGTCTGAGTTGGCGGTGTTGTTCCGCCATGTGCTGAAGAACGCCATGATTCCAATTCTGACGGGCGTGGTGGTGGTGATTCCGTCGCTGTTCCTTGGCAGCCTGCTGATTGAATCCTTCTTCGGTATTCCTGGGCTGGGCAGCTACACCATTGACGCCATCAACGCGCAGGACTTTGCGGTGGTGCGCGCCATGGTGTTCATTGGGTCGGTGTTGTATATCGTTGGCCTGTGGCTGACCGATATTTCCTACACCTTGGTGGATCCTCGGATTCGTCTGAGCTAAGGCCAGGGACACGTACCGATGAAACTCGTTCTTCTCTGGTCTGATCTGCTGTTCTTCCTGCTGGTGGCGATCTGTATTGGCGGTGCCTGGTGGGCTTATCGTTCGCCACAGCTTGCTGCGTCATGGCGGCAAGTAGGCGCGAGCCGTTCGGGTGTGGCCGCGGCAACCGTACTGGTGTGCTTTGTGCTGGTGGCGCTGCTGGATTCCGTACATTACCGAGAGCGTCTGCCAGCGCAGCCCGGTGCCGATGCCGGGGCCACTGTGCAATATGCAGTCGAGGTGCAGTCCGCGCTGGATGCCTTGCTGTCAAAGCAAAAGACGAATACCGAAAAAACCTATTCTGCGCCGCTGGCAACACATCTGTTCGCCAAGGAAAGCCGGGCAAATGGGCAGGGCCGTGACTATCCGCGCCTCAAGTTTGGCGGAAGCCATCTGGCTGATCCGGCACTGAATCAATCGGACGTGCGCGAGCGTGCAATCCTTGGTTTGATGGCCGGGTTGTCGGTGTGGGGCTTGTTAGCATTTGTGATCCGCCGCTATGCACAGCCACGCGCGTCATGGTTTGCTTGGAATGCGCTGATCTGGACACTGGCCGGCATTATTCTGATTGCGAGTGTTGTGATGGCCTTGATGCCTTACTACCATGTGTTCGGCACAGACAAGGTGGGCAACGATGTGCTCTACCTAACCTTGAAGAGCATACGGACCGCACTGATGATCGGCACACTAACTACGTTGGCCATGCTGCCGGCGGCCTTGCTGCTCGGTATTCTCGCCGGTTACAAGGGGGGCTGGATTGATGATGTGATCCAGTACGTCTACACCGTGCTTAATTCGATTCCGGGTGTGCTGCTGATTGCAGCTGCAATCCTCATGATGCAGGTGGTGATTGATTCACACCCTGAGTGGTTTGCCACGGCGGCCGAGCGTGCAGATGCGCGCTTGTTGTCGCTCTGTCTGATCATGGGCATTACCAGTTGGACGGGCTTGTGCCGGTTGCTCCGCGCTGAAACGCTCAAGTTGCGTGAGCTTGAGTTTGTTCAAGCTGCACGGGCCTTTGGGGTGTCAGGCTTTAGCATCATGGCGCGCCACATCCTGCCGAATCTGATGCACATCGTGATGATTTCGGTGGTGATGGATTTCTCAGGCTTGGTGTTGGCCGAGGCGGTGCTGTCTTACGTTGGCATTGGCGTTGATCCGAGCACGATCAGCTTCGGCACCATGATCAATGCGGCACGCATGGAGCTGGCACGCGAACCCATGGTGTGGTGGTCGCTGATTTCAGCGTTTTGTTTCATGTTCGTGTTGGTGCTGGCGGCGAATCTGTTTGCCGATGTGGTGCGCGATGCGTTTGATCCGCGTGGGAGGGCAGCATGAGCGCCGTGAATATCAAACCGCTGCTACGCGTCAGCAATCTCTCGGTGCAGATTGGTGCCGGACGGCCCGTGGATGACGTGTCCTTCGAGATCAAGCCTGGCGAGACGTTTGCGCTCTTGGGTGAGTCTGGCTGCGGCAAGTCGATGACGGCATTGGCCGTGATGCGCTTGTTGCCGCCTGCGGCACAATTGACCGCCGGTAGCGTGACGTATGGCGAACAGGAGTTGTTGGCTCTGACCGAAGCCGAAATGCGCGCTGTGCGCGGCGGCGGCATGGGCATGATTTTTCAAGAGCCTGCCACCAGCCTGAACCCGGTGATGACGATTGGTCGGCAGATTGAGGAAGTGCTGGATCTGCATCTCGGTTTGCGCGGCGCACCCGCACGCAAGCGTGCCCGTGAGTTGCTCGAGGCGGTGGGTTTGCCGGAAGCCGAGCGACGTCTGGATGAATATCCCTTCCAGTTGTCTGGTGGGATGAAACAGCGTGCCATGATTGCCATGGCGCTGGCGGGTGAGCCCGAGTTGTTGATTGCTGACGAGCCCACCACTGCACTGGATGTGACCTTACAGGCGCAGGTGCTCGATTTGCTCAAGGAGCTGCAGCGCGAGCGCGGCATGGGCATGCTGCTGATCACACACGATCTGGGTGTAGTCGAACGCATGGCCGATCATGTGGGCGTCATGTATGCCGGTCAATTGGTGGAGGTTGCCCCCCGCGAGCAGTTCTTCGCCAACCCGGCGCATCCGTATTCACGTAAGTTATTTGCTGCGCTACCAGAGCGTGCTGGGCGCGGGCAGCGATTGGCAACCATTCCCGGCCTCGTCCCTGCGCTGGATGTTAAACACACCGGTTGCCGTTTCACACCGCGTTGCAGCGAGGCTTTGGCACATTGCAGCAGTACCTTGCCCGAGTGGTTTGGCATGGCGGGGGCACAGCAGGTTCGTTGCCATCTGTTCGACCCGCAGCAGATGGGCATGAATACGGTGATCAAGTCGGTACCTGCGGCACCCGTCGAAGAGACGCGTATCGCATCCTCAGGGCCGCTGTTGGAGGTGCGTGACCTACAGGTTCACTTCCCGATCCGTAAAGGGTTGTTGCAGCGGACGGTGGGCCATGTGCCTGCAGTGGATGGCATTTCCTTTTCGCTTGCTGCCGGTCGAACGCTGGCATTGGTCGGCGAGTCTGGTTGCGGCAAAACGACTGCAGGTAAGGCCATTTTGCAACTGATTGCGCCGACAGGCGGGAGTGTGAAGCTCGCAAGGCAGGAGCTCACGGGCTTGTCTGGTGCTGCGCTCCACCCGCTGCGCTCACAAGCACAGATGGTGTTTCAGGACCCATTCTCGTCGCTCAATCCACGCTTGCGAATTGGCGCCATCATTGCCGAAGGCATGCAGGCGCTTGGGCAAACAGAAAATATGGCAGAGCGAATTGCCGAGCTGCTGGAGCAAGTGGGTCTGCGTGCTGACATGGCCACGCGTTATCCGCATGAGTTCTCGGGTGGGCAGCGTCAGCGTATTGCCATTGCGCGTGCGTTGGCAGTGAATCCCAAACTGCTGATTTGTGATGAACCTACCAGTGCGCTGGATGTGTCGGTACAGGCGCAGATCATCAATTTGCTCCATGACCTACAACAAAAGCTGGGGCTGGCGTATTTGTTCATCACCCACAATATGGCGGTGGTGGACTATCTGGCCGATGAAGTCGCGGTGATGTACAAAGGCCGCATTGTTGAGCATGGCAGTGCTGATGACGTATTGGCGCATCCCCGGCACGCATATACCCAGACGCTGCTCGCCGCCGCTTTCAGCCCGCTGCGCGGGGCTGCTTAAGTCAGTCGGCAGCGCTGCTGCAGACTGACTTCCACCCTAGTTTTTCTTCTTGGCGGCTGGTTTGGCGGGTGCCTTGTTCGCTGATTTACTGTTCTTTTCTGACTTGGTAGCTGAGGCTGACTTGCCGTTTTTGGCTGTGCTCTTCTTGGCGTCAGCATTGCCCTTGGTTTTTTTGCCATCAGCCTTTGCCGACGTGCTGCTGCTTTTGTTGCTCTTCGTACTTCCTGTCGTGGCCGGCTTGCACACCTTGCGCCCTTTCTTATCCTTGGTACAGACCGGCGCAGTGCTTGGCCCGGCACTTGGGGCGTTGGGCAATTTAGCGTCTAGCGCCGCGAACTGACTATCGCTTGGTGCGTCTTTACCCGGCACCAGCAGCGTAAAGCCGGGGCCGACCTTGGTCCGAGCCGTAATGCCATTCAGTTGCTTAAGGCGCGCTACCGAAATGCCATAGCGGGTGGCGACGGCATCTAGTTTTTCGCCTTTACCCAAGTTATGGGTTTTCCAGGCAGAGAGTGGTTTGTCCTGTGCTTCGTGGCTGCCCAGATTGTCGATAAAGGTTTGTACTTTGTCGGCAGGGAGTACCAGCGGGGTGCGGCTCTTGCCGGGAATAATGGGGCGCTGGTAAGCAGGGTTGAGGGCGATGAATTCATCGACAGGAATTTCAGCCAGCTTAGCGGCCAGCGTGACATCCAGATCGCCAGGCTTGTCCACCGTACCGAAGTACGGGCGGTTCGGAATGGGGTCGAGCTTGATGCCATAAAGCTCAGGCTGGGCGAGGATGTTCTTAATGGCCTGTAACTTGGGCACGTAGTACCGGGTTTCATCCGGCATGGTCAGGCTGAGGTAGTCAGTAGGTAGTCCCTTGGCGCGATTCTTTGCAATGGCCCGGCCAACGGCGCCTTCGCCCCAGTTGTAAGAGGCGAGTGCCAGATGCCAGTCGCCATGCATCTCGTAGATGTATTGCAAATAGTCGAGTGCAGCCTTGGTTGAAGCAATGATGTCGCGCCGCTCGTCCATCCACCAATTCTGTTCAAGGCGGTAGTTCTTGCCCGTTGAAGGAATGAACTGCCACATGCCTAGCGCCTTGGCATGCGAGGCTGCCAGTGGGTTATAGGAGCTCTCGACAATCGGCAGTAGCGCCAACTCGGTCGGCATCCCACGCTCTTCCAGCTCAGAAACGATGTGATAGAGATAGCGCTTGCTGCGTTCGACCACGCGCTTGATGTAAGTCGGATTATTCAGATACCAGGCCTGACGGTCTGCGACCAAGGCGCCATGCAGGTCCGGCATGGCAAAGCCATTACGCAGGCGTTGCAGCAGGTCATTGGCGGGGCGGGTGAGGTCGATAGTGCTAATGCGCGGCTCGTCTTCGCGTAACGTGGTGGAAGCGGGCGGTGTCAGCACAAATGCGGGTGGATTGACTTTGCTGTTACTAGTAGCCTCTTTCCCGATCGAGCTAGGTGGGTTCGGTAAACTTAATTCGGAGCTCAACTGGAGGGGCGGCTCACGCAAGTTGTCAGCCAGTACCGGTGCCAATGGCAAAGCAAAAAATAACGCAAGTGTTGCCAGGGTCCGCAAGCAGCAGGCAGCAATGTGTGCAGTCGCAGTCAGGTGCGGAGTGAGCATCAAGGAGGCGCCGGAAAGGGAGTGGTGCTGATGAAAACATTGATGCGAGCCATACGACAGGCACGCGCGGGCAGGGCGCATCTTAGTCATTCACGGTTACCCACGTCAATGCGCAAAGTGTTTCAGGATGTGGGGCATGAACGCGAGTCAGAAAACGTTCTTCCATTCGCGGATCGCCGCGAAGACCTGAACCGGTTCCTGTAGGCAGTCATCCTTGCTGAATTGTCGTGCGGCAGCAATGACATCAGGTGCGGTTGAACGTAGGAAGGGGTTAGTTGCTAGCTCATCGGCAAGTAAAGAGGGCACCGTCGCCTGGTTAGACGCACGCAGTCGGGTAACGGCTTGGTTGCGGGCTTGCAATGCAGCATTGTCGGGCTCAACCGCCAGTGCGAACTTAAGGTTGGATTGCGTGTATTCGTGGGCGCAATAGACGCGCGTATCCGGAGGAAGCGCCGCGAGCTTGCTCAGCGAGGCGAACATTTGCTGTGGCGTACCTTCAAAGATGCGCCCGCAGCCACCAGCAAATAGGGTGTCACCGCAAAAGACCACCGTGTGGTCATCAGCTTTTCCCACATAAGCAATGTGTCCGAGGGTGTGGCCACCGACATCCAGCACCTGAAATTCGGCATCCAGCTCGGGCAGTTTTACCGTGTCGCCATCGTTCAGCGTGTGGGTCAGCATGTTAATCTTGTCTTGTTCTGCAGCAGGGCCATAGACCGGCACAGCGGCATGTGTCAGCAGCTCGCTGACGCCGCCAATGTGGTCGTTATGGCGATGCGTGATCAGGATGGCGCAGAGTTGCGTGCCAGTCTGTTGCAGATAGTCGAGGACGGGGCCGGCTTCACCGGGATCCACCACGGCGACCTTGTCACCTTGGCGCAAGGCCCAGATGTAGTTGTCGCTGAAAGCGTGCAGAGGGCTGATTTCCATAATCCCGCAATTTTACTTGAGGCAGCTGCTTTAAAACCACCCATGGCGAATACCGGTTTCATTGATTGGCTGGACACAGAACAGGGGCAATATGTGCGTCGCTGGGTCGAGTTGCGTCATGATCAGCTGGTTGCCGACATCTTTGGCTTTAATGCAGTGCAGATCGGCCTGCCGCAGTTAGATTTGCTGCGCGCCAATCGCATGCCGTTTCGTTTTCAGTGCAGCGAGGATTTACCCGCGCATGTGTTGGCAACCCCGTTTGAGTTGCCGTTCGCGTCGGGCAGTATTGATCTGGTTGTGCTGCCGCATGTACTTGAGTTTTCGGACAACCCGCACCAGGTGTTGCGCGAGGTGGAGCGTGTGCTTATGCCCGAGGGGAGTGTCCTCATCACTGGCTTCAACCCCTTCAGCTTATGGGGCATGCGCCGCCGCTTGTCGGCACAGCCGGCCGCTGCGCCATGGCGTGGGCGTTACATCAGTGTGCCGCGCTTGAAGGACTGGTTCACGCTGCTTGGACTAGAGACCCATATGGGCTGCTTTGGCTGTTATGCGCCGGCGCTCAAGCAACAGAAGTGGTTGAGCCGTTGGCGCTTTATGGAAGATGCAGGTGACCGCTGGTGGCCGTTTGCAGGCGGTGTGTATATGTTGCAGGCCATCAAGCGTGTGCATGGCATGCGGCTGATCAAGCCGAGCTGGAAAGATCGGCGCTCTGCGGCAAAAGCATTATCGCCAGTGATTCAACGACAGACAAAAATTCAAAGAATAAAAGAATGAGTGACGATACAAAGACAGAAGGTATTGAGCTGTACACCGATGGTGCCTGTAGCGGCAATCCCGGCCCCGGTGGTTGGGGTGTGATCTTGCGCATGGGCGAGCATGAGAAAGAGCTGTTCGGCGGCGAGCCCGAGACGACTAACAATCGTATGGAAATGATGGCTGTGATTGAAGGCCTGCGCGCCCTTAAGCGTTCAGTCCGCGCCGATATCTACACCGACTCGCAATACGTGATGAAGGGCATGAACGAATGGATTCATGGCTGGAAAGCCCGTGGCTGGAAAACTGCGTCCAAAGAGCCCGTTAAGAATGTGGACCTGTGGCAGGCGCTGGATAAAGAGTGCGCCCGTCATGAGCTCAAATGGCACTGGGTCAAGGGCCATGCCGGCCATGTTGAAAACGAACGTGCGGATGCCTTGGCACGCCGTGGCGTAGAACAAAACCGCAAGTAATCATGCAATACCGTTCCACCTCGCGCGGGTGTGAACGGACAATCGGATGTTGAGGGGAAGATAAATGGCAGTACGTCAGATCATGCTGGATACCGAAACCACTGGCTTGGATTATCGGCTGGGCGATCGTGTCATTGAAATTGGTTGCGTCGAGCTGGTGGGCCGCAAGGTCACGCAAAAGACCTTTCACCAATATCTGAATCCTGATCGCCAGATTGATCCGGGCGCCCAGGCGGTGCACGGTATCTCTAACGATTTTCTCGCTGACAAGCCGCGCTTCAATGAGGTGGCCAAGGATTTTGTCGAGTTCATTCGTGGCGCCGAGCTGGTGATCCACAACGCCGGCTTTGACGTTGGCTTCCTGAATAACGAGCTGGCACTGGCTGGTTTGCCGCCCTTGGAGGAGGTCTGTGCTGGCGTGCTCGATACCCTAAAGCTGGCGCGCGAAATGCGCCCCGGCAAGAAGAACTCACTTGATGCGCTATGTAATGAATACAGCATCGACAACTCTGGCCGTACCTTCCACGGCGCGCTGCTGGATGCGCAGCTACTGGCTGAAGTATATCTATGGCTGACACGCGGCCAAGATAGCCTGCTGATTGATCTCGATGCCCCCAGCACTGTGACGCACGCGCTGGAATTCGGCGATGCGGGCCGTCCCATCCTGCGCGTACTCCGCGCCACCGAAGACGAACTCGCCGATCACGAGCGCGTGCTGCAAGAGATCAACAAGGAAAGCAAAGGCAAATGCCTGTGGCTGGAGCAAGATGCGCCGGCCGCAGAGGCAAGCTGAGTAAGGGCGTTAGTGAAAGTCAGTGCGCTTGGCGAAATCGTCGATGCAGATGGAAATCAAGCTGATTAATTTGACGCCAAGGTATCCAAGGAGCTTTAAATGCAATCCGTGGTGCGTGAATTTAGATGCAGAACAATACAACGAGGGTTTCTTCTGTACGTGGCACTTCTGCTCAGCGCTTGCAGTAGCGGTCCAATTTTTAAAACTGCTGCTGATGAAGAGGTGAGAAGGCTTTGTGCGATTGATGGTGGGATTAATGTTTATCAAAAGGTGAGCTTGCCTATTGAGCGATTTGATAAAAATGGGTTTATCAATATCCCGGATGTGGCAAGAGCAGCGCCTGATGCAGAGTATTACCGCGAGTCAGATATTTACTACTACTACCAGAGTGGCCAAGCTGGGATGGATGCCATGTGGAAAACAACTACGAGGATCGTCAGAAGGTCTGACAAGAAAATTATGGGGGTATCTATTAGTTATACCCGCAGAGGTGGCGATGCTCCGGGTCCATGGCATCCAAGCTCCTACATGTGTCCGGCATACAGTACAGGACAGCCTCAATTGGAGACGTCAGTATTTATCAAAGGGGATCCTAATTGAACAAAGCTGTAAAACTATTTTTTCAACCAGGGCTCAGCTTGTTGCTTATGTAAATCTATCATCTGAAGTTTCGAGGGCAGCCCATAAGGAAGCCTTGATGGCTATCGATATGTTCGAAGTGCAAGTAACTATTTACTAAGTCTGCTCAGGCGTCTTGCTGACGATGCTCAATGCATGAATTTCGCTTTTCATAAGCGGGGCCAGTGCGGCATAGATCATACGGTGACGTTCCATGGTTTTCTTGCCACTGAACTGTTCCGAGACAATGAATAAGCGGTAATGCCCACCTTCACGTGCGCCTGCATGACCGGCATGCAGGGCGCTGTCATCGATGATGTCGATGCGCTGTGGTTCGAGCGTGGCGAGTAGCTCGCGCATTTTGTCCGAGGTGTTTATGGCAGCACCTTCTTGAAGGGCTTGACCACGACATTGGCGTAGACGCCGGCACCGATATAGGGGTCGGTATCAGCCCAGGCCTTCGCATCCTCTAACGAAGCAAACTCGGCAACGATCAGGCTGCCGGTGAAGCCAGCGGGGCCCGGGTCATTAGAGTCGATGGCCGGGAAGGGGCCAGCGACAAACAGGCGACCTTCGTTCTTCAGGGCTTCAAGGCGTGCAAGGTGAGCAGGGCGTACAGAGAGGCGGCGTTCGAGGCTGTTTGGGACATCCTCGCCCATGATGGCGTAGAGCATGTGGTTTCCTTAGATGGTTGAGTGTTGGAAGTGGGCGAGTGATCGGGCAGACTCTACAGTGCAGGCGGCAGCCCTCCGTCAGGCCTTCACTCCTTGATGTATTTCGATATCAGCAGACCTTGCGCGATGATGAATGCAAGCAAGAGGCCGAAGCTGCCAAAGAGTTTGAAGTTAACCCAGACATCAGTCGAGAAGTTGTGGGCGATGAACAGGTTGAGACCGCCCATGAAGGCGAAGAAGATGATCCACATGTTGTTAAGCAGGCGCCAGACGGGCTCGGGCATATCGATCTCTGACTTGGCGCTGAGCAAAGAGCGAATCAGATTCTTGCCCATGAAAAGCTGGGCACCCAGTAGCACGATGGCAAATAGCCAGTAGAAGATGGTGAGCTTGAGCTTGATGAAGTTTTCATCATGCAGCACCAGCGTGGCGCCGCCGAAGACAACCACCAGTGCGAGGCTGACCCACAGCATGGTGTCGACCTTGCGGTGCTTCCAGTAGGTGAAGGCAATTTGTCCAATCGTTGCTGCAATCACCACGGCCGTTGCGACATAGATATCCGCCGCCTTGTAGGCGATGAAAAACAGGATGACGGGCAGCAGGTCGAAAAGAAGTTTCATGGGCTAATGAAAGTCTATAGGTGTGAATCGGGCTGAAGTCGACGTTGGCGAGGACGTGTAGCTACACTTATTTTTTTTCTTCGAGCGCCAATGAAGCCGAGTTGATGCAGTAGCGTTCGCCAGTGGGCAGTGGCCCATCTTCAAAGACGTGGCCAAGGTGGGCATCGCAGTTTTTGCAGCGCACCTCAATTCGTACCATGCCGTGACTGAGATCTTTGATCTCATCGATGCGTGCTTTGTCGATGGGGGCAAAGAAGCTCGGCCAGCCGCAGCCTGAGTCGAACTTGGTGGTGGATTCAAAAAGCGGCGTGCCACAGCAGATGCACTTGTAGGTGCCGTCGAGCTTGCAGTCCCAGTATTCGCCAGTGTAGGGCGACTCCGTCCCGGCAAATTGCGTGACGTAGTACTGCATGGTGGTTAGTCTGGCCTTCAGCTCGTCATCATCTAAGGTGGTCATTTTGTCCTGCTCCGCGTTCTGTTTGGGGCGGTCGGTATAATAAGCCGAATCCTTAGTTGAGTCTTGAGCGCGGGTCCGGAAATGCGGGTGATAGTCCTTGGAGCAGGGGTAGTCGGTACAACGGCGGCCTGGTATCTGACCGAAGCTGGTCATGAGGTCACAGTGATCGAACGACAGCCCCATGCCGGACTGGAGACCAGCTTCGCCAATGGTGGGCAGATTTCCGTGTGTCACGCCGAACCGTGGGCCAACCCCGGTGTATTGCCGCATATCCTCAAATGGATCGGCCACGAATCCTCTCCATTGCTATGGCGCATGCGCCCCGATCCGGCCCAATGGGCATGGGGGCTGCGCTTCATTCGCGAATGCACGCCGGCACGCACCCGTGCCAACATCATTGCAGTGCTAAAGCTGGCGCTGCACAGCCGTGACTGCCTGCAAGCTTTGCGACGTCAGTTGGGGCTTGAGTACGATCAGCTTGAACGCGGCATCCTGCATGTTTATACGGATCGGCGTGAGTTTGAGCATGCGATTCCACAAGCCGCGCTGATGCGTGAATATGGCTGTGAGCGGGTGGTCAAGACGGCGGAAGAGTGTTTACAGATAGAGCCAGCCTTGCGCCACTCCCGTTTGCCCTTGGTGGGAGGGACGTACACCGCTGAAGATGAATCGGGCGATGCCTGCAAATTTACACAAGCACTGGCCGCCCGTTGCGCCGAGCGTGGGGTGGTTTATCGCTATGGCACGGTTGTCGAGGCCTTGCATACTGAAGGTGATCAGATTTGCGGTGTGGGTCTGGCTTCTGGTGAAGTGCTGACCGCCGACCGCTATGTGGTGGCGCTGGGCAGCTATACCCCCTTACTACTTAAGCCGCTGGGTTTTAGCTTGCCGATTTATCCGGGCAAGGGCTATTCCGCTACGCTGACGTTGCGTGATGATGCAGTGGCGCCAACGGTGAGCGTCACGGACGATGGTCACAAGCTGGTGTTTTCGCGCTTGGGACAGCGCCTGCGTATTGCCGGCACTGCCGAGTTCAATGGGTATAACACGGAGCTCAACCCCGTGCGCTGTGAGGCCATCATTAAGCGCACACAGGTGCTGTTCCCGCAGGCCACGACCGATGAGCCACCGGAGTTCTGGGCTGGCTTGCGTCCGGTCACACCGGGCAATGTGCCGTATGTGGGGCAAACCCGCCTGAGCAATCTATTCATTGATAGCGGCCATGGCACGCTGGGTTGGACCATGGCGTGTGGATCAGGGCAGTTGCTGGCAGATCTCGTCAGCGGGCAGACACCCGCAGTGGATCCAACTCCGTATCAGCCCTAAGGCTTAAGCCTGGCTGAGTGGGCAGAAGATGCTAAATAAATCAGTGCAAGTGGCGGGGTACTGACTCTGCTTGATCTTCCGGCAGCTCGGCGTGCACGATCTCGCCATCAGGGCTGGGATAGAGCGGGCTGCCGCAGTCGTCACAGAACTCCACTGGAAAGCGATGCTCAAGGGTAAGGATGAGCTCTAGGCCTTGTTGCTTCAGCAGCCCCTCAATCGTGGCAGCAGTATCGCTGCCGTCGTCTTCGGCCTCAAGCAGTGGCCAGACCAGGCCGTAGATCACATCCTTGCTCTCCCGCCGCGTAAAGCCGACGCGATATTCGACCAGATCGTCCTCGTAAAACGGCGCAATCACCGCACGCAGTTGCTGCGGACCGATATCGAGCGTGGTTTTGAGGAATTCAACTGAGGCTTGTAGCGAGAAGGGGCGCGAGGCGCGGTCGGCTTCTCGGCAAGCAGTAAAGTAAGCCTGTGGAAGCTGTAGTTCGCTTGCGCAGCCGGTGAGCAGCGTTTGCATGGCATTACCGCCCTGGTTTTGCCAGCTGCGCTCGGCCGTGGCGCGGTTGCCATCCTTTTCCTGCCAGCGAAACAGTGGCCCGCCCATTGGCGCCACGATGGCACCCAGCAGATAGCGTGTGTCCGACAGAAATTTCATGCCTTCGGGGAGCTGGGCTGGGTCAATAGAGACGCTGCGATGGTGTAGGGCAGCCTCCCCTAGCTCGCGTGCGAGTTCCGCCGTGGTGCAAAAGCCTTGCGGCATGTGGTCTGGGCTAAACAGGAAGTTGGCTAGCGCCAACCGGGTGTTGTCGGCCAGTACATGGGCTTGCAGCTGCACTCGCAAGGTGTCAAGTAGCGGCGCAGGGATAGTGCCCGATGGGATGTTGAAGCGTGACCAGGCGAGGATGGGGACGGCAATCAGCTGGACGTCATGCTGATCGACGCGTAAACACTCGCAATGTGCCTCAATCATGTCAGCCAGCATGTCGTAAGCGCGGCTGTCGTTGTTGTGTAAGTGGTCAAGCGCGGTATTCAGGCCTTCCTCGTTCTGCTCGGCCAGTAGATCACTAATGAGCGAGCCCAGTGCGGCCTCCCAATGGGCGTCCTCCAGCCGCGAACCCGAGCGTGCATAAGCTTCAGCGAGCTGTACCAAGGTTTCGGTACGGGCGGTGAGGCGCGCATGGCGCGAGGTGCGGGGTCTTTTCATGGGGTACACATGGGGGAGGGCCGCGCAGTATAGCAGCCGGGTTTCTCCCTCCTTATGGAGGGGTGAATGCTGGTAGACTGCGCGCTTCGTAATAAAACTGCAATGTTGCTAAGGTGCCCGCATGATCTTCTCCCGTTTCCTGCCGCAGGAAGGTAGCTTTTTCGAGTTGTTCAACGCTCACGCCGAGTTGATCGTTAAGGGAGGGCGCGAGTTGGCCTCTCTGGTGAATGCGCTGGAAACCTCGCCGGATAAGCTGAATGCGCACTCGATCGCGATTGACGAGATCGAATCGGCGGCCGATACCATCACGCACGATACGGTTGCCCTGCTGCACACCACCTTCAATACCCCGCTGGATCGCGATGAAATCCACCAGCTGATCTCGGGCATGGATGACATCCTTGATCTGATTCAGGACGTATCCGAAGCGATCTATCTCTACGACGTGCGTCGCCTGACTCAGGAGGCCCGCCATATTGCCGATCTGTGTGTGTCTTGCTGTGAGCGCGTGCGTTCGGCAGTGGTGCTGCTGAACAACATGGATAACGCACAGGCCATTCTCAAGCTGTGCAAGGAAATCGATCAGCTGGAGTCCGACGCCGATCGTTCGATGCGCCAAGGTATTGCTAAGTTGTTCCGCGAGGAGCCGGATGTCCGTCAAGTGCTGAAGCTCAAAGAGCTTTACGAGTTGCTCGAACTCGTGACCGACCGCTGCGAGGATGTGGCGAACATAGTCGAGGGCATCGTCCTCGAAAATTCCTAAGCGGAGCAGTCTGAATGGAAGCGGTTAGTCTCGGCCTAGGTGCCGTGATATTGCTGGTGCTCCTGGCACTGGTATTCGATTTCATGAACGGTTTTCACGATGCGGCGAATTCAATCGCCACCGTTGTGTCGACCGGTGTGCTTAAGCCCCATCATGCGGTGGCGCTGGCCGCCTTCTTCAATGTGGTGGCGGTCTTTGTTTTCCATCTCAAGGTCGCCACGACCGTGGGCAAGGGCATCATTGATCCAAGCATTGTCGATCCGCACCTCATTTTTGGTGCGCTGGTCGGTGCGATTGCTTGGAACATCATTACTTGGTACTACGGTATACCTTCCAGTTCTTCACACGCGTTGATCGGTGGTCTGGTTGGCGCCGGTCTGGCCAAGGCAGGCCTTGATCCCCTCTTGTGGGCGGGGATTGGCAAGACGGTGCTGTTCATCGTGATTGCACCAACGCTAGGCTTCATCCTTGGCGGCATTCTGTGGGTCATTGTGGCGTGGCTGTGTAACGGTATGACCCCGCGCAAGGTGGATCGATGGTTCAGGCGGATTCAGCTGGCCTCCTGTTCGCTTTATAGTCTCGGTCACGGCGGCAATGACGCGCAGAAGACCATCGGCATCATCTGGTTGTTGCTGATTGCGACCGGCTATGTGTCGCAAAGCGACGCGATGCCACCGATTTGGGTCATCGTCGTGTGCTATCTCGCCATGGGGCTAGGCACTTTGTTTGGTGGCTGGCGCATCGTCAAGACCATGGGGCAGAAGATCACCAAACTGCGTCCAGTGGGCGGCGCCTGTGCCGAAATGAGTGGCGCCTTCTCGCTGTTTTTTGCCAGTAGCATGGGCGTTCCTGTTTCAACCACGCACACGATTACCGGTGCCATTGTCGGCGTGGGCGCGGCCCGTGGCGCCAGCAAGGTGCGCTGGGGTGTCACTGGCAGCATCGTTTGGGCTTGGGTCCTGACCATTCCAGCCAGCGCCACCATTGCAGCCATCAGCTGGTATCTGGGTAGCGCATTGTTCTGAGTGTTCGGCCATGGCTGATCTGAATCATTGTCAGCACTGCGGTGCCTGTTGTGCCACCTATCGCGTTTCGTTTTACACCGGGGAAATGGATGACTTCCCCGGCGGTATTGTCCCCAGCGGTTTGGTTGAGAAAATCAACGACGTAATGGCCTGCATGCGCGGGACCGACCGACAGCCTCCTCGCTGTACCGCGCTACGCGGCACCATTGGTGTTGAAGTTGGCTGCGCCATTTATGAATTTCGGCCCTCACCGTGTCGCGAGTTTGCGCCATACGCGGCCATCGGTCAGGGTGACGAAGCTTGCAATGACGCCCGCCGTCGCCATGGTTTGCCCCCCCTAGACGATCCCCCCAGCTCTCGCTGATCCGCTCTGCGCAAGTTAGTTGTAGGCATTTTTGCTGCTGCCCTGAAAAAGCCGAACCAATAAGAAACGCGCTGTCAAGATTGAGGCCGGCGCGGTTTTTCGCTATCATTTGGCTTTCCCGCACCTGCTTCGTCATGACCAAATACGTCTTTGTCACTGGTGGTGTCGTGTCCTCATTGGGCAAGGGCATCGCCGCCGCATCGCTGGGAGCTATTCTCGAGTCCCGCGGCCTCCGTATCACCCATCTCAAGCTTGACCCCTACATCAACGTAGACCCCGGCACCATGTCACCGTTCCAACACGGTGAAGTGTTTGTGACCGAGGATGGCGCTGAGACCGATCTCGACCTCGGTCACTACGAGCGCTTTGTCAGCACCAAGATGGGCAAGCGCAACAATTTCACGACCGGCCAGGTGTATGAGGCCGTGATCAAGAAGGAGCGCCGTGGTGAATACCTCGGCAAGACCGTTCAGGTCATTCCGCACATCACCGATCAAATCAAGGCCAACGTTAAGGCAGGCGCTGAAGGCGCCGAAGTGGCGATTGTTGAAGTCGGCGGTACCGTCGGCGACATTGAGTCACTGCCGTTTCTGGAAGCCATTCGCCAGATGGGCTTCGAAGAGGGCAGGGAAAACACTTGCTTTATCCATCTGACCTTGTTGCCTTACATACCGACCGCTGGTGAGCTGAAGACCAAGCCGACGCAGCACTCCGTCAAGGAGCTGCGCGAGATCGGTATTCAGCCCGATATCCTGCTGTGCCGAGCAGATCGTCCGATTCCTGAGGAAGAGCGCCGCAAGATTGCACTATTCACCAATGTGCAGCCTGAGGCCGTGATTTCCTGTCTAGATGCTGATTCGATCTACAAGATTCCCGGCATGCTGCATGACCAGATGCTGGATGGCATTGTCTGCCACAAGCTCAACATCCTGGCTAAAGCGGCGGACCTGTCGGTCTGGCGCAAGCTGGTGCATGGACTGGAGCATCCTAAGCATGCGCTGGATATCGCTTTCGTCGGCAAGTACGTTGATTTGACCGAGTCCTACAAGTCGCTGACTGAAGCATTGACCCATGCTGGTATTCATACCGAGAGCAAGGTCAATATCCATTACATCGACTCGGAAGAGATCGAGAAGAACGGTTGTGATGTACTGGCCTCCATGCATGCCATTTTGGTGCCGGGCGGTTTTGGTCGCCGTGGTACGGAAGGTAAGATTGCCGCCATTCGTTATGCCCGCGAGAACAAAGTGCCCTATCTGGGTATCTGTCTCGGCATGCAGCTGGCGGTGATCGAATACGCCCGTAATGTGGCCGGCCTTGATGGCGCCCATAGTACTGAGCTGAACGAACAGACCCCGCACCCGGTGATTGCTTTGATTACCGAATGGCTGGATCGCGAAGGCAAGGTTGAAACGCGTAGCGAAAATTCCGATATCGGCGGCACCATGCGTCTGGGTGGTCAGAAATGCACCCTGGCAGCCGGTTCGCTGGCGCGTGAGGTGTATGGCAGCGATGTCATCACCGAACGTCATCGTCATCGCTACGAAGTGAATAATGCCTATCTGCCGCGCCTTGAAAAGGCGGGTTTACGCATCTCCGGCAAGTCTTCTGAAGGCAAGGAATTGTGCGAAATGATCGAGATCCCGGGGCATCCATGGTTCATGGCATGCCAGTTCCATCCCGAGTTTACGTCGTCGCCGCGTAATGGCCACCCCTTGTTCACCGCCTTTGTGCGCGCTGCATTGGCGCGTAAGGATGTGGCCAAGTAAGGGTCGGATCAGGGTTCAAATGCCTTGATTTGGTAGTTAAGGCCAACGGTGTTCTGGATATTTGATTGTGAGCGCATGGGTAAAATGCGCGATTGATTTGATTTGAATTCGTAGATTTTTAGGACATAGCCATGAGTGCAATTGTTGATGTCGTCGCCCGCGAGATTCTGGATTCGCGTGGCAATCCTACTGTTGAAGCCGATGTGCTACTTGAGTCTGGCGTGCTTGGCCGCGCCGCCGTGCCGTCGGGTGCCTCGACGGGGTCGCGCGAAGCCGTTGAGCTGCGTGACGGTGATGCTGCCCGTTTCGTTGGCAAGGGTGTGCTGCGCGCTGTTGAGAGCGTCAATACCGAGATTTCCGAAGCCATCATCGGTCTGGATGCCGAAGATCAAGCTTTCATTGACCGTACCCTGATTGAGTTGGACGGTACCGACAACAAGTCGCGTCTGGGCGCCAACGCTATCCTCGCTGTCTCCATGGCGGTGGCTAAGGCTGCGGCTGAAGAGTCGGGCTTGCCGCTGTATCGCTACTTCGGTGGTAGTGGCGCGATGTCCATGCCAGTGCCAATGATGAACGTCATCAACGGCGGCGCGCATGCCAACAACAGCCTGGATATCCAAGAGTTCATGATTCTGCCGGTTGGCGCCAAGAGCTTCCGTGAAGCCCTGCGCTGTGGCGCCGAAGTCTTCCAGCATCTGAAGAAGCTGGTGGATAAGAAGGGCTATCCGACCACAGTAGGTGACGAAGGCGGTTTTGCGCCGAATGTCTCCGGCAATGACGAAGCCATCGAATTGATCCTCAAGGCCATCGAAACCGCTGGTTACACGCCGGGCCAAGATGTGGTGCTGGGTCTGGATTGCGCCAGCTCGGAGTTCTACAAGGATGGTAAGTACCATCTGGCTTCGGAAAAGCTTGAACTGACTAGCGCCGGTTTTGCTGACTACCTCGGTAATCTGGTCAGCAAGTACCCGATCATCAGTATTGAAGACGGCATGGCCGAAGGCGACTGGGATGGTTGGAAGCTTCTGACCGACAAGCTGGGCAAGAATGTGCAAATTGTGGGCGACGACCTGTTCGTGACCAATCCACGCATCCTGCGTGAAGGGATCAGCAAGGGTATCGCTAACTCGATCCTGATCAAGATCAACCAAATCGGCACGCTGACCGAAACCTTCGCCGCCGTGGAAATGGCTAAGCGCGCCGGCTACACCAATGTGATCTCGCATCGCTCTGGTGAAACCGAAGATTCGACCATTGCGGATATTGCTGTTGGTCTGAATGCCGGCCAGATCAAGACCGGTTCGTTGTCGCGTTCCGATCGTATTGCCAAGTACAACCAGCTGCTGCGCATCGAAGAAGATCTGGGCGATACCGTGACCTATCCGGGCATCGAAGCTTTCTACAATCTGCGCAAGTAAGCCTGTGCCGTGAGGTGGCCTACCTGGATTCTGGTCGGCCTGATCACCGTCTTGCAATACCCGTTGTGGTTTGGCAAAGGCGGCTGGCTCAGGGTCTGGGATATGGATCAGAAGCTGGAAGCGCAGCGCGAAGTGAACCAGAAGCTAGAGCTACGCAATGCTGGCCTTGAAGCAGAAGTCCGTGATCTGAAAAACGGTTACGAAGCCATCGAGGAGCGGGCGCGCTACGAGCTAGGGCTGGTCAAGCAAGGCGAAGTTTTTGTGCAAGTACCGCAGAAGAAGCCACAACCTTAAAAATCGCCTCGTTTTACTGCATCCAAAAAATCCGCCGAGTGTTTGTTCGGCGGATTTTTTATTTGTGCAGACTATTTGAGTGGATGCAGGGTGTGACTGCTTATCTCTGCGGGTGTTGCGCACGCTTTGCAACTGCTACAGCTGCCGCATCCGCCAGCTTGACTGAGTTTCTCGGCTTTCGCATTTGAGGCACCGAGGAGGCGAGCGAGTTTTTCCTTCACAGTCCTAGGAGCGTAGCGCCAGCCTGCATAAGCAACTGCTGCTATTACGATCAGCGCGACCAGTAGGTTTTCGATCAGCAAATGATTCATGGTGCCTCGTGTAGTCGTTAGCCCCAGCCTAGCGCAAGTGCAACCCGGTAGGTGATGAAAGATGCCAGATAGGCCAGTGCGAACAGATAGCCAGCAAGGATGAACATCTGCTTCCATGAGTTGGTTTCGCGCTTAACTGCTGCTAGCGTTGCTAGGCATTGCGGGGCGTAGACATACCAGGCCAACAGGGACAGTGCAGTCGCAAGCGACCAGCTGGCCGCAATCATCGGTTCTAGCTGGCCGGCGATATCTTCTGCGCTGGCCGACATGGCATACACAGTGCCCAGTGCACTGACTGCAACTTCGCGTGCTGCCATGCCTGGTACCAACGCAATGGAGATTTGCCAATTGAAGCCGATGGGTGCGAAAACCACCTCCAGTGCGCGGCCGATCATGCCGGCAAAGCTGTATTGAATCGCTGGGCCGGTTGCATCGGCTGGAGGGGCAGGGTAGGTCGATAGAAACCACAGGATGATGGTCAGCGAGAGGATCAGCGTGCCGACCCGACGCAGGAAGATGCTGGCACGCTCATACAGGCCGACAGCCAGATTGCGCAGGCTGGGGCGGCGGTAAGCCGGTAACTCCATCATCAGCACAGTCGGTGTAGCGCGCCCGCGCATGAACTTCAACACCCATGCGACGGCAAGCGCCGACAGAATGCCAGCGACATATAGCCCGAATAGCACCAGCCCTTGCAGATTGAAGATGCCAGCGACCGTTTGCTGCGGAATGAAGGCAGCAATCAGCAGGGCATACACAGGCAGACGCGCCGAACAGGTCATCAGCGGGGCAATCATGATGGTGACGAGGCGATCGCGCCAGTCGGTAATGGTGCGCGTTGCCATGATGCCGGGGATGGCACAGGCAAAACTCGAGAGCAGGGGGATGAACGAACGCCCAGAGAGACCAACACCACTCATGACCCGATCAAGCAGAAAGGCAGCCCGCGGCAGATAGCCTGAGTCTTCAAGCGCAAGAATGAAGAAGAACAGAATCAGAATCTGCGGCAAGAAAACCAAAACACCGCCCACACCCGCGATGATGCCGTCGGCAAGCAGGCTTTGCAGCAGGCCTGGCGACATGTGTGCAGATATCCATTCGCTAAGGCCGGCCACCGCGCCATCAATGGCCTCCATCGGCACTTCAGCCCAGCTGAAGACAGCTTGGAACATCAGAAACAGGGTGGCGGTGAGAATCAGCATGCCCCAGAGTGGGTGCAACACAACGCTGTCGATGCGGTCATCTAGGCTGCTATCCGTGGCAGGTGTGATGATGGCTAGCCCGAGGATGCGTCTAACCTCCTGTTGGGTGGTAAGCACGTCTTCAACGTCTGAGGGCTGCCAGTTGGAGATCGTTGTGTTGCTCGTGATGATAAGACTGTCGATATGCTCGACGAGGCTCTGTGCGCCGTTGTGCTTGATGGCGATGGTTTCGACGACGGGCATACCGAGCTCGCGCGACAGGGCTGCGCTATCAATCGTAATGCCCTGACGCTGAGCAGCGTCGCTCATGTTGAGCGCCATGACCATAGGTAAGTTCAGTTGCCGCGCTTCAAGCACCAAACGCAGGTTGAGACGCAGATTTGTCGCATCTGTAACGCAAATCAGGAGATCAGGCCGTGCCTGATCGCTGCGTTCGCCAGTCACGACGTCGCGTGTAATGGCTTCATCGGCGCTAAGGGCGTTAAGACTGTAGGCCCCGGGTAGATCGAGCAAACGTACTTGGCGACCGGCGGGTGTGGCGAACAAGCCTTCCTTGCGCTCGACGGTCACTCCCGCATAGTTGGCTACCTTTTGGCGGCTCCCCGTCAGCAGGTTGAAGAGGGCGGTTTTGCCGCAGTTGGGGTTGCCAAGCAACGCAATCTGCAATGGTTTGGGGTGACTCATGCTGCCGTTACCTCAATGCGGATGAAATCAGCCTCAAAGCGGCGTAGCGCAAAGGTAGTGTGTCCCAAGCGCACGGCAATCGGTTCATGTCCGGGGTGTCCATGCGCAATGATGCGCACTGACTCGCCGGGGAGGAAGCCAATCTCGATCAGGCGCAACACTAGATGCCGCTGATCTGGAGCTTCAGGCGAGAGGATGCTCGAAATGACTGCGGGAGTGTTACGCGGTAAGTCGCTTAGGCTGAGTTCAGCGTTGCTGGTTTGGGTGCTCAAGGGGCATTCACAAAAATGGGAAAAAGCATTTGATCAAGTCAAATGCGAACAATTCCCATTATAGCGCTGAAGCGTAGTTGGCTAGCGTTAATCCAGTGCTTAGGAGATGAATGCCTTAGTCGATCAGCTCAATCTTGCCGTTAATGTTGACAACGATTTGGCTCTCACCCGCTTCGATCGGCATTGGGGCCGCCTCTGCCGCCATCATGGCTTTACCGCGCAACATCGGGTAGACCGGGCCCCGGTTGCTATTGCCAATGTTCATTTCACGAATCCGATATTTCTTGCCTAGCGTTGTCGCGATGAGATTGGCGCGTTCGCGAAAGACATGAATCGCGCTCACAGTAGCATCGGCCTCAGTCTTTTGGAGTGTTTCAGGCGATGGGCTGGATGAAAGCTGACTCACCGCTAGGCTGCCTTGCAGCTTACCCAGAAGCTCGGCCAGCACGGCCGCATCGCGCGATTCCAGTTGGATTTCACTGCGCATGCGCCACGCCTCGATGTTTCGATCATTCTTCCCATATACCGGGTAGGTATGGCTAGTTCCGGTTTTTACCTTCACGCCGGAATAGGCCTTGGCGGTGCTCAGAGCGCTTGCTATTTGCTGATTAACCAGACGTGCAACTGTTGCAGCGTTGCTGTGGCTTGCCTCTGCATACGCGGTTGCTTGAAATAAATCATTAGCGCTGGCGCGACTGGCCTCCGCAGACAGTTCGATCAAGGCACCACTGGCGGTTGGCAGTCCTTGAGCATAAACACTACTCCCCGCAAGCATTGTGATCAGGGAGAGTGTGCAAAAAGCAGTACGTGGCATAGAGACTTTCAAGTGGTTTGGTTTTGGCGCATGGCTGCAGCCCACTGGCGGTCTTTCTCTTCCGAGAGTAGTCGCGAGGCTCGGCGCTTGATATAAGACTGCTTGGCGGCGGCCTCGTTCCCTTTGTGATCGGCAATCACCATATTCCAGAGTGTCAAATCGGCGCGGTTTTGCTCTAACTCGTCTCGCGCAGCGTCCATACACCGTTGCAGTTGCGGATCAACTGTGGTCACGATGGGGGATGGATCAATCTGTACATCTTCCACAGAGAAACGCCGTTTAAAGATAACGATCAGAGCGAATGGAAAAAGTAGTGCAGCCCACCAATACTTCAGTAACCCATCTTTCGCCTGATCCGCGGTGCTCTTGCGTGGCTGCGTCGTTGTGCTCTGCGTTGCTGCGTCACTGTCGGGGAGTTCAGCACTTGCGACTTGTTGCGTTACTGATGGCACCATGCCGCGCTCGCTAACCATCGTGGCAGCAGGTGCTTGGGTTACATCACTGCTTGCCGGAGCACCGCTGACGCCCAGGCGTTCTACCCAATTCACGGGAAGCGCCATATTTAAGCCTTGGCCTGAGCGCATGCCAAAGGTGGTGATCCCAATTAAACGCCCCTTTGCGTCGAAGAGTCCGCCACCGCTTGATCCGGGTGAAATGGCAGCATTTGTCTGAATCACATTGCCATCCTCGACGGGGCGTAGTGCAGTGATCAGGCCGTTACTCAAGGTCAATTGCGGGGGGGAGTGGGTCTTCTGTTTGGTGACGGCGGTGACGCCCATGATATTTGCAATTTCATTGGGAGCGCCAATGGCATAGACAGGGTCTCCAACGGAGAGCTTGCTTGCATCTGCGAACTCAACGGGAGCAGCATTCAGGCCACGAACCTCCATGAGGCAGAGATCCTGCACGCTATCGCAGTTGGTCATGTAGGCTTCATAGCGCCCACCACTGATCAGGACTTGGTAGCGATGGCCGGGTAGGAGCACGTGGCGATTTGTGACCATGGTTTGTGGCCCCACAGTTACGGCGCTGCCTGAACCGACCAGCTGATCTTCGAACGTGGTGACGATGACAATGCCGACACTATTCGAGACACGCGAATAAATGCTGTTTGCGCTTTGCGAGAGAACTTGCTGGCTGCTGAGCAGTAATAAGAAAACGAATCCCGGACGTATCAGTTGCAACAAGTGCTTGTGCATGTCTTCCCTCGTTTGAATTCAATCTCACTGGATTCTAATGATTTGTAACCAGTATGTGTGCTTTCTGCTGCAGATTATCCGACCTGCGTAAGAGTGTCTCGATAACGCTGCCAGTCACGTACATAGTGTTCTGCGGTGGCCCGGATGCGTGCCACTTCATCGTCACTGAGTGTTCGTACGACGCGGCCGGGCGAGCCAAGGATGAGGGAGCGATCAGGAATAACTTTGCCCTCAGGAATCAGCGTATTGGCACCTATCAGGCATTCCTTCCCGATAACAACTCGATTCAGAATGACACTCTTGATGCCGATCAGGCTACCTTCGCCGACGGTACAACCATGCAGCATCGCCATATGTCCGACAGTGACATATGCGCCCAAGCTCAGTGGAATGCCGGGATCTGCATGCAGTACGGATCCGTCTTGGATATTGGTATTGGCACCAATAACGATGGATTCATCGTCACCGCGGATGACGGCACTCCACCAAACGCTGCTATTGGTTTCAAGGGTGACGTCACCGATCACTGTGGCGTTCGGGGCTACCCAAGTATCTTTCGCTGTGGTCGGGCGCTTTTGATTGATGGCGTAAAGCGGCATGTTATTTCCTACATTGATAAGGCTGGAATTGTAAGCAGGCTTTGATCAGTTTTTAATGCAATTAAATCTCTGTGACATTGCCAATTGGTGTGGATGGATTCGGCATAATTATGCTTTGCATAACGCTCGTGCCTCCGATGAGCAACCCTGACACCAGCAAGTATGAGTTGAGCAAGACGGAGCTCGATCAGGTGCTTGCTACCTTTGAAATTCCTACCTGCCCCGCGATGGTGGCCGAGGTGATGGCCGAAGCGCGCAAGGACGTGCCAGATATCCGTAAGTTGGCAGCCGCCATTACGGGTGATGTTGGTATGTCCGCCATCACTTTGAAAATGGCCAATTCAGCCCTATTCAGCAGTGGCACGCCGATTAATAACGTGCAGCGCGCCTTGGATCGGCTTGGTATGCGCAATGTGCTCAGCGTTGTGCTGGGTGCCTCGCTACGCTCGAGTATGATGGGCTTGCCCGGGGACTTCATTGATCGGTTCTGGGTACGCAATTCGATCATGGCCCAATCATGTGGCTTTCTCGCGCGTCAGTTGTATGGCATCTCTCCAGATGATGCCTACACCTATGCGCTGTTCCATGATGCGGCCATTCCCATGATGCTTAAGCGCTTTCCGCACTATCCTCAGTTGATCGCAGAGGCTGCGGCACGCGGTGAAAGCCGTGTTCAGGCTGAGCGTCAGTTGCCTTGCACTCATCCGATCATCGGCGCTCTGCTCGTACGTAATTGGGGTCTGCCGCAAACCGTATCGCTGGCCATACGCTTCCATCATGAGGCAGATGTTTACTCACTTGATGAGCAGACGTTGCCCAGCTCAGCACTCTCGCTATTGGCTGTGGGTCAAGTTGTTGAGTATGTGATGGCTGACATCATGCATGAGGAAGAAGATGAGGTTGGCGACGATTTATTTGAGCAGGCAATGCAACATCTGGGTATGCCGCTTGAAGATCGCGATGCGGTAGCGGATGTCGTCAGAAAGTCAATCCAAGACGCTGCTGGCTAAACGAGTTGAGGTTTCGGTTTTGAATTACCTTGCCCATGTCTTCCTCGCTGGAGAGGCTGACTCAGATAGGCTGGGTGGCCTGCTCGGTGATTTTGTCAAAGGACCGCTTCCCTGTGGTTTGCCCCCTCCGCTAGCAGACGGCGTGGCATTGCACCGGCGTATCGACAGTTACGCCGAGACCCACCCGGCATTTCAGCGCAGTCGTTCGCGCGTCAGTCAGGCAAGACGCAGGTATGCCGGTGTGATGGTGGATATGTTTTACGACCATTTACTGGCAGCGTATTGGCATGACTACAGCACATCCTCCTTGTCGTCTTTTAGTTGTGAAGTGTATGACCTGCTTGATGCACATGCACCGACATTGCCTCAACGCTTGAACAGCGTACGTGTCTGGATGCGCGAAGGGGATTGGCTGTGCAGCTATCGCAGTCTTGACGGTGTTGGTGGAGCGATCGATCGTATCGCCCAACATCGGCTTTCAAGGCCCGGCACGCTGCCGGGTGGGGTCGAAGAGCTGGCAGCAGATTACGACGGATTCAAGCAGGATTTCTTCGAGTTCATGCACGACGCACAGGCCATGACTGCCCTGGTGCGAAAGCAACGCTAACCGATTTGCACACTTAACATGCTGATCGTACCAAGATCAATGCCCCGCGTTGGAAAACTGACCGCATCCTGTTCTGTCTTCAGTCCAGCGATATACAGCAGCGGCAGATAGTGTTCAGGTGTCGGGATCGCAAGTAGCGCTTGCGGGTCCAGTGTCGGGAAGTCGATCAAGGCTTGATGATCATGGCTTATCAGGCAATCCACTACTCGCTGTTCCACCCGCGCTGACCATGCGGGTGCGGGCGCATCTTGGTGCCACTGAAGCATGCGTAAGTTGTGCACCACATTGCCACTGGCAACGATAAGCACGCCTTCATCCCGCAAGGCTTGCAATTGCTGACCCAGCCGGTAGTGGAATTCATTCGGCTCGGCGAGATTCAAGCTCAATTGGACAACGGGAATATCCGCAGCCGGGAACAGATGCACGAGGATAGACCATGTGCCGTGATCCAGTCCCCAGCTGTAGTCGAGTGTTATCGGTAGCGGTGCTAACAGTTCATGAATGCGCTGAGCCAGTGCAGGGCTACCCGGTGCTGGATACCGCACGGCAAATAGCGCATCGGGAAACCCGCCAAAGTCATGAATCGTTTCCGGTTGAGGCATGGCGGTTACGCCAACACCGGGCGTCATCCAATGCGCCGAGATTGCAAGAATTGCGCGGGGGCGAGGCAATCTTTTGCCTAAGGCTTGCCAAGCCTCACCCCAAGGTGTGGCTTCGATAGCATTCATCGGTGAGCCGTGACCAATGAACAGGGCAGGCATACGCGCAGATGAATTCATGGTGGTGTGATGGAAAGCGCTTGAGAACTGCGATAATTCGACTTTACTCTTTTTGCCGCTGAGTGACTTGGCCGACACGCTTGCCAAGTGCGGGTATCAGCCTCCGCGTATCAGCGTCTTTTTAAGGCTATCTCCACTGGAGTTCTGCGCAATGAGCCTGCATATCTTTCTAGTTTTTTTGCATATTCTCGGTGTCACTATTTGGGTGGGTGGCATGTTCTTCGCACACGTTTGTCTGCGCCCGGCAGCCGCCAGTCTGGAGCCGCAGGTTCGCCTGCCTCTCCTGCATGCGGTACTCGGCCACTTTTTCCGTTGGGTTGCACTGATTGTCGCCGTGGTGTTGATCACCGGTGTCGTGATGATGTTGCATGTGGGCTTTGCCAATGCACCCAAGGGCTGGCATTGGATGATGACCAGCGGCATTGTCATGATGCTGATCTTTGGTCATATCTATGGTGCAGGTTATCGCCGCTTGACGCGTGCCGTCGCTGCGGCTGATTGGCCAGCAGGTGCCGCCGCCATGAATAGCATTCGCCGTCTGGTCGGCATCAATCTGCTGCTGGGTCTGTTGACCATTGCTTTCGCCACACTAGGTGCGGCCTACTAAGATGAGTACTGTCGATTTCGAGTTAAAGGACGAGTACGTCGAACTGTGCAATCTACTCAAGCTGGTTGGGCTGGCAGATAGCGGTGGGCGTGGTAAACAGATGGTGGCTGAGGGGCTGGTCAAGGTGGATGGGCAGCCAGAAAGCCGCAAGACCGCAAAGATTCGAGCAGGCCAAGTGGTGACCTGTCAGGACATCTCAATCAAGGTTGTTGCGCATGGCCAATGACAGCGATGTGGCAGAGCGGATTGCCGAGCTTGAAATCAAGCTGGCATATGCAGAGGATTTGCTCGACAGCGTAAATACCACGGTGTTTCGCCAGCAGGAGCAGATCGATCTTCTGCAGGCACAATTGCGCAGCTTGCAGCAACAGGTGCAGACAAGCATGCCCGGCGAGGCACTAAGTCTGCGAGATGAGCTTCCACCGCATTATTGATGAATCGCTGATGGTTGAAAAGTACGACATTCGTCCGGGGCAGTCGATTGAGCTGCTCAAAGAGCTGCATATCCTCACGCGCGATGGCAAGCTCAATCAAGACAGCCGGCGCAAACTCAAGCAGGTCTATCATCTGTTCCAGTTCATCGAGCCCTTGCTCAAAGATGTGCTGAACCATAAGCCGGACCTAACCTTGGTCGATCATGGGGCAGGTAAGTCTTACCTTGGCTTCATCCTCTACGACCTCTTCTTCAAAGAGCACGCCAAGCAAGGGCATATCTACGGCATCGAGACACGCGACGAACTGGTTGCGAGCTCAACAGCGCTAGCCGCTCGGCTTGGTTTTGCGGGCATGTCCTTCCTCAACCTGAGTGTGGCAGCATCGATTGAGTCACACGCGCTGCCCGCCCAGGTAGATATCGTCACAGCACTGCATGCCTGCAACACTGCGACTGACGATGCCATCCGCTTTGCCTTGGCCAAGCAGGCACGGCATATTGTGTTGGTGCCCTGTTGCCAAGCAGAGATTGCAGCGGCATTGCGTAAAAACAAAGCCAAAGCACTCGCCAATCCGCTGGCTGAAATCTGGCGTCACCCGATACATACGCGCGAGTTTGGTAGCCACATGACAAATGTGATGCGCTGCCTGCAGCTGGAAGCGCACGGCTACCAGCTCAATGTCACGGAGCTGGTGGGCTGGGAACATTCCATGAAGAATGAGCTGATCATTGCGAGCCGCACACAGAAGCCCAGCCGCAAGGCGGCCGAACGTCTGCATGTGTTGCTGGATGAGTTGGGGCTACGTGAAGAGCTCGCTGACCGCTTCTTTACGCCCGTTTAACGTTCAAACTTAGACCCGCAGTAGGGCAATCTTCAACGGGTGCTTGCCATCCGGGCTAGGGAAGTCCGCTTCCGGGGTAATCCATTCGACTTCCCGAATCGGCCGCCCAGCCTTGACTGCGCTTCGTTCGAGCTGGCCTAGCCAACTTTCACGATCGACCTGCGCCACATTGTTGCAGCAGATTAAGGTGCCGCCCTCGGCAGTGCAGAGTAGTGCGGGTTTGAATACCCCCGCATAGTCATTGATGAGGTCGACTACGCCAAATGGGCTTTTTGCGTAGCGGGGTGGGTCGAGATAAACGATATCAAACTGGCGTGCCTCGATCTTGGGGAAGGGGGGCATCGCCTTGCCGCGTACCCGCGTTGGCTGGCCGAGGCCAGCGTATTGGCGCATGGCGGCAAAGGCGTCGCTTTTCACAAAACGTGGTCGGAAAGGCAGCTCGTTGAGGCGTGCGTTTTCTTTACCGATAGACAGGCTGGTGTCCGCGAAGTCTACATTCACAACGTGCGTGGCGCCGCCCATACCGGCGACCAGCCCTGTCCCGCAGGTGTAGGCAAACAGGTTGAGTACCGATTTTTGAGTGGCTTCTGCCATCACGCGGCGTCTCGCCGCACGGGCATCGAGGAATAACCATGGATCTTGCCCAGCATGCCGGGCCTGGATCAGATACTTCACGCCCAGCTCGCTAACGATGCGTTGGCGTTGGGCTGGCTCGAGCACTTCTGCAGGTAAAGGGTTATTGACGCGCGAGTTGGCTTGGCTGCGGTCGTTATAAATCAAGTCGAGGCCGGGCAGGGCGGCGGCGTAGAAGTCGGCGACTTCTCGACGATGTTCTGGCGAAAGAAATTGGTGAAAGCCTTGGGCAAGAATCAGATCGCCATAGCGATCAATGGTCAGGCCGGGTGCGCCTTCAACGCTACCGTGAAACAGCCGGTAGCATTGGGTGTCTTCTTCAAGTAATTGATGTATTAGAGGTTTTCTGTTTTCAAGCGCGGTCGACAAGTGGTCGGTCAGCATGGAGTGGCACAGGTGCGGAGGGCAAGCATTGTCGCACGCGGGTTAGATATAAATTAGTGAAATTCCTGTCAACCGAAGCTTTAGCACATGCGTTATTGAACTCATGGGCGGCATGTCCGCTGATCGACGGAGAAACACATGGGCAGGTTTAGCACTGAATCGTTTGACGAATTTCTGAGCTCGCTGAAGCGTCTCGGCATTGTCATCAGCAACGAATTTGAGCTGCGTGAGCGCCTTGCCGAGGCACGCCGCTGGCGCTACGCCTTCGCCACGCTGGCCAACAACGGTCGCTCCCTGGGTATCCGTTTTGAGAACCGCAACGCTGACGACACGGCCATCCGCAATACCTTGGCGCGCTTTGATTTCCCAGAGCCAACGCAGGCTTCGCTGACCGCAGTGCTGAAGCCACACCACTAAGCCACACTGTTGGCACAATAAAAAACCCGCCATTGAGCGGGTTTTTTATTGTCTGTCACCACATCAGGCTACTTTGGGGTGGCCGACACCGGCCCAACACGCAGGTAGGTATGCCCACAAGGTGGTGGCTGGAAAAAGCTTTCCGGCTGACTAAATACCGAACGTACGCGGCGCGTGGTGGCATCAAAAAGCACATTGAAACGCGAGGCAATGCTGCCATTGGCGCAGTATCGCCACTCCAAGGCCAGCTCATCGCGGGCTGCATAATAGTTGGTCCAAGGGGCGTAGGATGGCCCGATCAGGCGCAGAACCTCATCTTGGCTCATGCCCGGCTGAATCGCAGCAAAGTGTTCCTCATTGAGGACTTCTTCATAACTCAGTAGCCGCTGCTGTGCATCAAAGCGCGCTATCAGGGTCGAGGTGCCGTAGGGGCCGGTCGGCCACACCATGCGGGTCACTCCTTGCGGCTCTTCCCAATGCATGGCGGGTGCACCACGTTGCGCGATGACTTCCCCCTGCGTGCTGCTGCCCAAGATGAAAGCTGGCGGTGCCATTGCTGCACAACCACCCAGCAGGGTGGCTGTGAGCAACAGAATAGGCAGCAGGGCTCGGGTCGGCATATATCCAGTGATCAGCGGCTGATTGGCTTGTAGCGAATACGCTTGGGCTTGGCACCTTCTTCACCCAGACGCTTCTTTTTGTCCTCTTCGTACTCGTGATAGTTCCCGTTAAAGAACGTCCATTGCGAGTCACCCTCACACGACAGAATGTGGGTGGCGATACGGTCAAGGAACCAGCGATCATGCGACGTTACGAGCACGCAGCCAGGGAACTCAAGCAGCGCATCTTCCAACGAACGCAGGGTTTCCACGTCAAGGTCATTCGACGGCTCATCCAATAGCAGCACATTGCCACCGGAAATCAGCGTTTTGGCTAGGTGAAGGCGTCCGCGCTCACCGCCGGAGAGGCTACCAACCAGCTTGCCTTGATCCCCGCCCTTGAAGTTAAAGCGGCCAAGGTAGGCGCGAGATGGCATTTCAAACTTGCCAACCGTCAGAATGTCGGCACCATCAGCGACAACATCAAATACCGTGCGGTCATTGTCCAAACCTTCACGGCTTTGATCGACAGCAGCCAGCTTAACGGTCGGGCCGACCACGATTTCGCCGCTATCCGGCTGCTCCTTGCCCATGATCATGCGGAACAGGGTGGATTTACCAGCACCGTTCGGACCGATCACGCCAACGATGGCACCCGGCGGTACGGTGAAGCTAAGGTTATCGATCAACAATCGGTCGCCAAATGCCTTGGAGACACCATTGAACTCGATGACCTTGTCGCCGAGGCGCTCGCCTACAGGAATGAAGATTTCCTGCGTTTCGTTGCGCTTTTGGTATTCGTAGCTGCTCATTTCCTCGAATCGGGCTAGGCGTGCTTTGCTCTTGGCTTGACGCGCCTTGGGGTTCTGACGAGCCCATTCAAGTTCGGTCTTCATGGCCTTCATGCGGGCCTGTTCCTGCTTGGCTTCGGTTTCCAGACGGGCTTCCTTCTGCTCCAGCCAGCTGGAGTAATTGCCCTTCCATGGAATGCCATGGCCGCGGTCGAGTTCAAGAATCCACTCAGCGGCGTTGTCAAGGAAGTAGCGATCGTGGGTCACGGCGACGACAGTACCGGGGAAGCGGGTGAGGAACTGCTCCAGCCATTCCACTGATTCTGCATCCAAGTGGTTGGTCGGTTCATCGAGCAGCAGCATGTCTGGGTTCGATAACAGCAATTTGCACAGAGCAACCCGGCGCTTTTCACCACCGGACAGATGCTCGATCGTGGCATCCCATGCCGGCAGGCGCAGGGCATCAGCGGCGATTTCCAGCTGGCGTTCGGAGTCTGAACCGGAGGTGGCAATAATCGCTTCAAGCCGGGCTTGCTCTTCGGCGAGTTTGTCGAAGTCGGCATCCTCCTCAGCGTAGGCGGCATACACCGCTTCTAGCTTGGCTTGGGCTTCCATGACTTCGCCCATGCCGGCTTCGACTTCCTGGCGCACGGTCTTAGCGGGGTCGAGTTCTGGTTCTTGGGGCAGATATCCAATCTTCACACCGGCCAGATGCTGGACTTCACCGTCAAACTCCTTATCCGCGCCCGCCATGATTTTCAGTACGGTAGATTTGCCGGAGCCGTTTAGGCCAAGCAGGCCAATCTTGGCGCCGGGAAAGAAGGACAAGGAAATATCCTTGATGATCTGACGCTTAGGCGGGACGATTTTGCTCACGCGGAGCATCGACATTACATATTGGGCCATGGTGTGAGTGTGTTTTCTGAGTTAAAACAGGCCGCAAGCTTACCCGACTCCACGACGGACTTGCTAGTTAGGCCAGCGTTTTGTTTCTCAATCTTTCCTTATTAACGTTTGATGCTGATTTCACGGGATAATTAGGAATTGACCGTGGGGAGATGAGTATGGCCTTAGGGCGCCGGCAGCTGGTTTCCATGCTGACGATTTTGTTGTGTTTGGGGTTTATGGTTACTGCGGTTGCGAATTATGTCGCCGCACGCAACTTGATTCGTCAGTCCATTGTGGATAGCGAGTTGCCTCTCACCTCCGACAATATCTATTCTGAAATTCAGAAAGATTTGGTCCGGCCGATTTTCATCTCCTCAATGATGGCAGGTGATACGTTTTTGCGCGATTGGATGCTGGGCGGTGAAAAAGACATCAGCAAAATTTCCCGCTATTTGGGCGAGGTCAAACAACGTTACGGCGCGCACACCAGTTTTCTAGTCTCTGATCAGACACGCAACTATTATCAATCCGATGGTTTGCTGAAGCAGGTGAGCAGCGATTCAGACCGCGATGTCTGGTACTACCGTGTACGTGACATGAAAACGCCTTACGAGATCAATGTCGATCCGGATATGGCGAACATGGATGCACTGACGATTTTCGTGAATTACCGTGTGCTGGACTTCCAAGGACGTTTTCTAGGCGCCACGGGTGTTGGGTTGTCCGTTGATTCGGTGCGTCGTCTGATAAACGAGTACCAACAGCGCTATCGACGCATGATTTACTTCGTAGATCAAAAAGGCCAGTTAGTGTTGTTCGCAGGGCCGCATCCACCTGGCACTAATATCCGTGACGTCAAGGGCCTTGATAAGTTAGCGGATTCGATTCTTGAAGGCAAAGAAGGGGCTCACGAGTACAAGGCAAAGGGCAACACGACACAGTTGCTGAATGTCCGCTATATCCCTGAGTTGCATTGGTATCTATTTGTTGAGAAGCAAGAAGACGAGGCCTTGGGAGGCATTCGTCGCACGCTCTATCTAAATCTGCTGATCAGTGTGGCGGTGACAGGTTTGGTATTGCTGCTGGTGAGTATTGCCATTAAGCGCTATCAAGATCGTATAGAGGCCATGGCCTTGACTGACAAACTGACTGGCCTTGCCAACCGTCAGGCGCTGGATATGATGATTCAGCGAGACATGGCCGAGCATCGGCGCACTGATATGGGCTTGGCAATTCTCCTGCTGGATCTCGATAGTTTCAAAAACATTAACGATAAATATGGCCATTTGGCCGGTGATGCTGTGCTGCGTCACGTAGGGTCAGTGATTCGTTCTCAGTTGCGGGATAGCGATCTGCTGGGTCGTTGGGGCGGAGAGGAGTTTTTGCTCACGCTGAAACGTACCGATCTGCAGGCGGCAACCACCGTGGCCGAGAAAATTCGTGAAGCCATTGAGCAAACGCGAGAGTCGTATGGCAGTGAAACATTATCAGTCACTGTCAGTATTGGGATTGCCTTACTGCGTACTGACGACACGCAGGACAGTTTGTTGAATCGCGCTGATCACGCCTTGTACGCAGCGAAGCGTGCTGGTCGTAACTGCGTCAAAAGCGGCGAATAGGAACCAGTCATGAGCGGCCATCGACAGTACAAATACTACGACTTTGTCATGGCTGCATTTGTGTGCGTCCTGCTGTGTTCTAACCTCATCGGGGCCGGCAAGGCGGCGCAAGTTACATTACCTTTGCTTGGGCCTGTGACCTTTAGCGCAGGTGTCTTGTTCTTTCCGATTTCCTACATCTTCGGAGACATCCTGACCGAAGTTTACGGCTATGGCCGTGACCGTCGTGTGGTTTGGGCAGGGTTTGCAGCACTGGCCTTTGCCAGTTTCATGGCCTTCGTGGTGGTGAGCCTACCGCCCGCGGATAGCGATTACGCACGCACGTATCAGACTCACCTAGTGGGTGTATTTGGCGATACGCCGCGGATTGCCTTGGGTTCCATGATTGCCTTTTGGTGCGGTAGTTTTTCCAATAGTTTTGTACTGGCCAAGATGAAAGTCCTTACAGCGGGACGTTGGTTGTGGTCCCGAACCATTGGTTCGACATTAGTCGGTGAGTTTGTAGATTCAGGTCTCTTTTATGTCATTGCCTTCTATGGCACTTGGCCTACTGAACAAATTGTTGCAGTCTCACTGGCTCAATATGCTTTCAAGACTGGGTGGGAAATCGTGATGACACCCATGACATATCGGATTGTTGGTTTCCTCAAGCGAGTTGAGCAAGAGGATTTTTTTGATCGTCAAACGAACTTCAATCCATTTCGTCTAAACAGTTAGCGTGTTATTTAATGCCGGTCATGGCCGTGACGGCCATGTCCCCCATGTTTATGTTTGTGATGGTGCCCCTTATGCTGGCGCCCGTGCCCGTCGTAATGATGATGTCCTTCGTGAAAGTGATGGCCATGATGGTGGTGTTTGTGTCGATGCGGTGAGTAATGCGGAGGGGAGGCGTAAATCGGCGCTGGTATGTAAGCATGATGCGCAGCCGTGTGACCAACATAAACATTGTTGTACCAACTCGGCTGCACGAAATACACCATAAGATTGCAGGCGTTGTAATAGCTGCAATAGTGATTCCAGCGACGCGCATGGCCGGGGGGCACGTGCATGTACACGGGTGGCCCCGAATAGATACCAGCATGTCCCCGAATAGGTTTTCCATAGATGAGTGCTGGCTGAGGATAGCCGCCAATATCAATGCGGCCATAAAACCCAGGTTGTCCCATACTCACGGAAATCTGAGCGATGCTTTGAGTGGTGATCGGCGTTAACGTCAGAAACGCAAGAAGTGAAATTAGCTTTTTCATTCGACCTCCTCAGCTAGTGCTGCTTGTTTAACGCGGCAAGCGCTATCTGAGTAGACTGAGGTTGTGTAAGGGATTGCAAACGCGTGACGACTTGGCTGCATCGTCGTTACGGCATGAGGGGCGAGGCCGCCTCATGCATTTGTCAATCAATGACAGCTAACTATTGATAGCCGTCTTGATAGCCGGTTGAATTGCTTTCTGGTCAGTAGTGCTCATCATTTGAATGTCGCCACAGAGTTGGCCACCTTCTTCAATCAGCACCTTGCCATAGCGGACGATGCCACTGACTTTGCCTGTCGAGTGGATGATAAGTTGGTCACGCACATTCAGTTCACCAGTAAAAGTGCCGCGAATCTCAGCAATGTCGATGCCGACCTTGCCATTGAATTCGCCCTTTTCGGCAATACGGATGATGCGACTGTCCATCGTTGCTTCGACATGACCTTCGACCACCAGGGTGTCGCAATCGAGAATTTCTGCACCCTTGAGTCGAACATCAGGCCCGACGATGAGCCGATTACCTGCCCCCAGATCCTGTTTGTCTGTGGCTGCAGCTTGTGCAGATGCTGACTGAGGTGATGGCGGCGGTGCGCTAGGGCGTGCTTGGGCGGTGGGCTGCCCGGTGTTCGCATTCATCAGGATGGAATGCGGCACATTTTCTTCACGCTTGCCAAACATGGGGGACGAGGACTTCAACATGGGAGACTCCTTTAGGGTGGATGTAACCCTCTCCCTATCGCAAGGCCTGTGCCATGCGTGAAGTCCTTTGTTATCAGTCGTTTGAAACTATCGCCTAGGCTGGACGTGTCGCCATGAGGCGACACGTTTGCTGGTAGTGGTGGCAAGTGGCTCTTTGCAAAAGAAAAAGCGTGTCGCCAGCTTACGACATAAAACTATTCGGCGACTTGTTCGTAGCCTTGCGCATCCAGCAGGGCGTCAAAGGCACTGCTGTCGGTGGGCTGAATGCGGAACAGCCATGCAGCATAGGCATCGTCGTTAACGCTTTCAGGTGCGTCAGCAACAGGCTGATTGATAGCGATGATGCTACCGCTGACCGGGGCGTGAATGCCCGATGCAGCCTTGACCGATTCGATGGCGGCGATTTCTTCGCCGGCTTTCACTTGGCGGCCAACTTCAGGCAGCTGAATAAAAACCACATCGCCAAGCGTACTCTGAGCGTGATCGGTAATGCCAACAGTGAGGCTACCATCAGCCTCTTGGCGAGACCATTCGTGGGTGGCGGCGTAGCGAAGTTCGGTAGGCAGGTTCATGGTGTCAATTTCAGTAGCAGCAAGAAAGCATTATTTTGCCTCAGCTGCAGGCAAAAACCATTGATGTTCTAGGCAGGCACGCAAAGCAATACGCGCGCGATGCAGCAAGACACCGCAATTGCTGGTGGTTATCTGAAGAGTTTTACAGATTTCATCGGTCTCGAAGCCCATCATCTCGCGCAGCATGAACGCGCGCGCTGCAGCTTCCTGTAAGCGTTCTAGGCAGGCTTCAAACACTGACCAGAACTGCTGTGCTTCCAAGGACTGTTCGGGGTCACCCCAAGCAGAAGGCCACGATTCTTCCGTCCAGTGTCCGTCCGCCTCGAAATGCGCATCAGTGGCTGCATCACTGGCAACAAACTGAATACCGCTGTTACGGGCGCGTAGCGCATCAATGATCTTGTTGCGAAGAATTGCAAAGACCCACGTACGCAAACTGGCACGGCCACTAAAACTGTCGCGCTTTTCAACTGCTGAGATGAAGGCCTCCTGTACAGCATCTTCAGCCGCTGCGTCATCACGTAGTTGCAAACGGGCAAAGCGCAGCATATCGCGGCGAAGAGGTTCAAGCTCGGTGGCAAATTGGTTATCGCTTGTCATGCGAGTCGCTATATCAATTGGGCTGAGTAATGATACGTTACAACACTTGAGGGAAAAGACCGATTAGTAGTGAGGGGGTTTCTAGAGATTTCCCCTGAATTGGACGCAAAAACAAAAATATTTTCATAACCACTGTAATAAATCCGCATTGGCGAACGTCTATTCGACAACATGCGGCGGAGATGAATTGTGACCAGAAGTTGTCGACGTGCCAGTGAGCTGATGTCCCTAGAAATGGAGCAACCATTACGTTGGAAGCAGAGCCTCAGTTTGCGAGTACATCTGATGATGTGTATTGGTTGTCGCCGGGCTAAAAAACAGATCGGTTTTTTACGGACAGCTGCACGTCAGCTTGGCGGTCACGAAAAGTCATAGTATTTGCAGTGCATGTTGTACTTTTGTAGTTCCTCAGTTGTCCTTTCGTTTTATCCATCAAGGAGATTCACCATGAAGAAGAGCTTCGTATCCCTCGCCGTTGGTTCTGCTTTTGTTGCTTCCGCTGCGCTGGCCCCTGCGCATGCTGCTGACAATCCTTTCGCTGGCGCTAAGCTTGATGCCGGTTATCAACTGGCACAAGCTGACACCAAGGCCAAGGAAGGCAAATGTGGCGAGGCCAAGTGTGGCGGCGACAAGAAGTCGGAAGCCAAATGTGGCGGCGACAAGAAGAAGGAAGGTAAATGCGGCGAAGGCAAGTGTGGTGGTGACAAGAAGTCGGAAGCCAAGTGTGGTGGCGACAAGAAGAAGGAAGGCAAGTGTGGTGAGGGTAAGTGCGGCGCTAAGAAGTAAAGCCGTAACGATGCGGGTGCGTCAGGTGGCGTACCCGCATTTTCTCAACTGTTCTTGAGTCTGACCGCTATGCTCGATTCAGCCACTGTCGCACGACTTTATCCGGATGCTCAAGGCCACTGTGTCGGTCTGGGCTTGCGCCGTGAACTGCTGACAGCTTTAAGTGAAGGGACACCTGCTGCGCTGTCATTTCTAGAACTGGCGCCTGAAAACTGGCTCGCCATGGGCGGGAGGTCTGCGCGCCAATTGCATGCCATTGCTGAGCGTTACCCATTGGTGTGTCATGGCTTGTCGCTGGATATTGGTGGCCCAAGACCGTTGGACGAAACCCTGTTACGGCGTATTCGCGACTTCATGCAGATTCATGATATCGGCTTGTACACCGAGCATTTGTCATGGTGTGGGGATGACGGGCACCTTTATGATCTGTTGCCAATCCCGCTGACTGAAGATGCGGTGCACTGGGTAGCGGATCGCATCAAGCGAACCCAAGATATTCTCGGGCGACGCATAGGCATTGAAAATGCCTCCTACTATGTGGCGCCGCCTGGCGCCGAGATGGATGAACCCACGTTCATCAGGGCAATTGTCGAAGCGGCAGACTGTTATCTGCATCTCGACGTGAATAATATCTACGTGAACAGTTGCAACTTCGGATTTGATGCGCAGGCTTATCTGCAGGCCTTGCCACTGGAGCGCACCTGTTACATCCACGTTGCCGGGCACTACACCGAGCCCGATGGCTTGCTCATCGATACCCATGGGGCGGCGGTGATCGATCCGGTATGGACCCTTTTAGCTCAGGCCTATCAGCGCACCGGGCTTGTGCCAACGTGCCTTGAGCGTGATTTCAATATTCCACCACTCGCTGATTTGCTGACGGAGGTGGCGCAGATTCGTGCCATTCAATCAGCCGCATGTTTCATTGAGGCATCAGAGGCCGCTGCATGAGCTTGCCGGCTTTTCAAGAGTTTCAGCAGGCGTTTGGCAGCTACTTACGCAATCCGCGCGAGACTCCACGTCCTGCGGGTGTTCCGGCGCGTCGCGCTCGGGCCTACCGAGAATTATTGTTCAACAACGTCTGTGGCGTTGTGGATGCCTGTTTCCCGGTCAGCCGTGCAGTACTGGGCGCCCGCCGCTGGCAACGACTTCAGTTCGCGTTCTTTGCGGAGTGGCGTAGCCAGACCCCTTTATTTTGCGAACTGTCTCGCGAGTTTTTGCGCTGGTTGGCAGATGCAGCCGAACGAGCTGCCTTACCCGTTGCGGTGCCGCCGTATTTGTTGGAGCTGGCGCACTATGAATGGGCGGAGCTGGCGGTGGACATCATGCAGACCGATGTGATGCCGGCATGCATTGACAGTGGCGACTTGATGCAGGGTAGGGTGCTGGTTGCACCTGCGCACATGCTCCTTGCCTATCAGTGGCCGGTACAGCGCATCAGCACCGACTATCGGCCGCGTAAACCTGATTCAGTTCAGCTGGTGGTGTTTCGAGATCGTGATGATGCGGTTCAGTTTGCATCCATCAATGCAGTGACGGCCCGCTTGATCGCTTTGTTGGCAGATGGACAGTTAACAGGAGAGGCCGCATGTTTGCAGGTGGCTGCCGAGCTGCAGCATCCAAACCCTGATGCTGTTGTGGCGGGCGGGGCTGCAATGCTTAATGATTTGCGAGATTGGGGAGTGATTTATGGTGTCCGTGCTTAAACCCTTAGCTATACGTGCTCTTGCCCTGCTGGATGGCGTCGGTGAATGGATCGGACTGTTACTGCTGCGGGCTTTGGTTGGTTGGGAGTTCCTTGAGGCTGGCTGGACCAAGCTACACGGAGATAATTGGTTTGCCGATATTCAGGATCAATTTCCTTATCCGTTAAGTGTTGTGCCCCCTGAAATCAGCTGGCAGATGGCAACGTGGTTTGAGCTGCTCGGTGGCATTGCGCTCATCGTTGGCTTGGCAACACGGTTCTTCTCTGTATCGCTGATTGTGTTGACGGTAGTGGCCATCCTCAGTGCCCATTGGCCGGCGGAGTGGAATACATTAGCCGAGCTGGCTCAGGGCTATGTGCTGACCGACGAGGGCTTTGGCAATTTCAAGTTGCCGCTCATTTTGTTGGTGATGCTGACGCCATTAGTTTTTTATGGCCCAGGGCGCTTGAGTATTGATGGCTGGATTCGCCAGTACTACCTGGGAAATCGTTAAAATCAGGGCATGAAGCCCTATCGCAGCGAATTCATTGAAGTCGGCGGTTTCGAAAATAAACGCCGCATCCATGTCCGGCTCTGGGGGAGTCCGAATGCCCCCAAGCTCTTTATGCTCCACGGCTGGGGCGACGTCAGTGCAACATTTCAGTTTGTGGTCGATGCCCTGAAGGGCGATTTCCAGATCATTGCACCTGATTGGCGTGGATTCGGTCTCAGTCAATGGAATGGCTCCCCTTACTGGTATCCAGAATATCTGGTCGACCTGGAGGGCGTTCTTGATCACTACTCGCCAGAGCAGCCTGTTGATGCGGTCGGTCACAGTCTCGGCGGTAATGTCCTGTGTATTTATGCGGGTGTTCGCCCCCAGCGCTTTAAGCGCATTGCCACCCTCGAAGGCTTTGGACTGCCAGAAAGTCCGCCTGACGACAGCGCTAAACATTACGCGGACTGGTTAGACGAGGTTAAGGACGTCACCCGTTTTCGTGACTATGCAGACTTTGCCGAGCTAGCCGCGCGGCTTCAGAAAGATAATCCCCGACTCACCGCGGAACGGGCTTCATTTATGGCCAGCCACTTAGGGCAAAAGCGGGGCGATGGGCGTGTTGGTATGGCGATTGATCCTTGCCATCGTTGGCGCAGTCCATTCCGTTACCGTCTCGATGAAGCAAAAGCCTGCTGGCGTGAAGTCACTGCACCTGTGCTGTGGGTGGCTGCCCGCGACTCTTTCGTCATGAAGCGATTTGATGGCAAGGAAGAAGAATATGCTGCCCGCAAGGCCTGTTTCCGCAGCCTGCGTGAGGTAGTATTGAATGACTGTGGCCACAATATGCATCATGAATATCCTGAGCATGTGGCTGCCCTGATTGATGAATTCTTCACGCCGGCTTCAAGCTAAGCACTGCCAATGAATGCTGATCTGCACTGCCACTCGTATTACTCCGATGGACTCCTGAGTCCGTCTGAGGTGATGCGCCGTGCCCATGCTCATGGCGTCGAACTCGCTACACTAAGTGATCACGACGAGACGGCCGGGGTGCCTGAGGCACACGACATGGCCCTTGAGCTTGGGATGCGCTTTGTCAGTGGCGTAGAGGTTTCGGTTACCTGGGGTGACGATCAGACGATACACATCATCGGTCTGGGCATCGATATATACAACCAGGCGCTGAGTGAGGGGCTCGAGGCTGTTCGCGGGGGGCGTGATGCTAGAGCAATGCGCATCGGTGATGAGCTGGCCAAGGTTGGTATTGTTGGCGCTTATGAGGGCGCTATGCGCCATGCACGAAATCCTGCACTGATAAGCCGGTCGCACTTTGCTCGTTACATTGTCGAATGTGGCCTCGCCAAGGATGTGAAATCAGTTTTCAATGACTGGCTGGGTCGTGGCCACCCTGGGTATTTCCCGCATCAATGGGCTACGTTGGAGCAGTGCGTAGGCTGGATCACCGGGGCCGGCGGGATTGCTGTGGTCGCACATCCGGGGCGCTATTGGATGGAGCCCAAGGTGATGGAGTCTTTTCTGGGTGAGTTCAAGGAACTCGGCGGGCAGGGGATTGAGGTGCTGTCGAGCTCACATCGTCCCGAGAAAGTTGAAATATTTGCCGATTATGCCCGGAGATTTGGATTCCTCGCATCTCGTGCCTCAGACTTTCATGCACCTGGTGAAAGTTGGACGGATTTAGGCAAGCTGCCTGATCTACCGGACGGCCTACAGCCTGTCTGGACCGCATTGCTATAAGCCCTTCAGCCATTGGGCTGAGATTGCAATTCAGCAGTACCTTCGTTTTGAAGGCTGCCTCGTTAAGTTTATTAACAGTCGTTCAACACTGCCTTTGCTGCAGTCACTCACCGATATCATGTCCCTGTTTTTCTCCCTGCATCCCACCCATCCACAAGCGCGTTTGATTGAGCAGGCGGCTGATGTTGTTCGAAAAGGAGGGCTGATTGCGCTGCCGACAGATTCAGCCTATGCCTTATGCGGACATACTGGAGACGCTAAGCTGTTGGATCGTATTCGCCGCATCCGCGGGGTGGATGAGCGTCATCATTTCACGCTGCTGTGTCGCGATTTGTCTGAAATTGCTAATTACGCACGCGTTGATAACACCCAATACCGCTTGCTGAAGTCAGCAACCCCGGGCAGTTACACCTTCATTCTCGAGGGAACCAAGGAATTGCCACGGCGTGTATTGCACCCAAAGCGCAAGACCATTGGTTTGCGTGTGCCTGATCATGTGGTTGTGCGTGCACTTCTGGCTGAATTGGATGAGCCGCTCTTGAGCTCAACCTTGATCCTACCGGACGAGGAGTATCCCTTGACTGATGCTGAGGAGATTCGGGACAGGCTTGAACATCAAGTCGATCTGGTTATCGAAGCCGGACACTGTGGTGCCGAGATGACCACGGTGATCAACCTGGCTGATGGTGCGCCTGAGTTGGTTCGTGCAGGCAAGGGGGAGCTGTCCCCCTTTGGTTTCTAGATAGGGCTGACTAGCGAATAAAGGTTGGCCCGATCGGGTTGGCACGCTCACGGCGCGCGCGTTCAGCTTCTGCACGGAGTTGCTCTCGTTGTTGTTCTTGCCGATCACGTTCAGCCTGATATCGCTGCTTTTCTTCAAGCTGTGCGACCTCTTCCGCATAACGTCGTGATTCCGCGCGCGATTGCTCAATTAAGCGCTGTCGTTCGAAAGTGGCGTATCGCTCTGAACTCAACGCTTCGCTTTGCATCCGCAAATTCTCGGCGGCAAGTCGTGCCTCTTCTTGCTTGAGGATCAGTTGCTCCTTTTCGAGCTTGATCCTGAGGAGTTCACGATCTTTTTGCGCCTGGTGAAGCTGATAGTTATGAAAGCCCAGCCAAGCTAGGCCGAGAATGAGTACTCCTAAGAGTATTTTCTTTAGTGATCCTGAGTTACTTGCGGACTCGCTCAGATAGTCCGCTTGTAGGTCGGCGATAAGTTTTTGGTCGTATAACTCTCGGCGTGACGGGCTGGACAATATCGCATAGGCGTCGCTGATCGCTAGATATTGAAGTTGGCCGATATGCAACGGATTGTCCACTGGCAGCGCCCGTTCGTACTGCTGCTTGAGTCGCAGGTAGGCACTTTTAATACTGGTGGGTGTGGCGTCCTGGCTGAGTTCCAAAATGTCATAAAGGTTCTTGCCCATGGAGTCTCCCTAAATACAGAACGTTGTTTATTGATTTTTTAACGATTATATAAGTCGGATGTCACAGAATGCGCATATTTAGCACTATGAATTATAGGGGCGAGCCTTGGACGAGGGGTTCGACAGGTATAATCGGTGGTAATGGACAATATGATTCAAGCACTGGCAATTTATGCCCTGCCGGTGATATTTGCGATAACGCTGCATGAGGCTGCACATGGATATGCTGCCAAGCATTTCGGTGATCCCACTGCTTGGCAGCTCGGCCGTATCAGTGCCAATCCGCTAAAGCATATTGATCCTATCGGTACGATTCTGGTCCCCGGATTGATTTTATTGTTTTCCGGTGGAGGCTTTCTGTTTGGCTGGGCCAAGCCAGTTCCTGTGGATTTCGGGCGATTGCGCCACCCCAAGCGCGACATGCTCTGGGTCGCTGCCGCAGGGCCTGCTGCCAATTTGGCAATGCTTTTGGCTTGGTCATGCCTTTACAAATATGGCGTGAGCAGCCCGGAAAGCACCTACGGTGAGGCTGCACGGGCAATGGGGCAGGCAGGTATCTTGATTAATGCAAGCCTTATGTTATTGAATTTATTGCCCTTGCCGCCGCTAGATGGTGGCCGCATCATGACCAGCCTATTGCCCAATCCTTGGGCGTGGCGTTTTGCACAAATCGAGCGCTACGGATTCATCATTCTGCTGGTTCTGTTGTTTACGGGGCTGCTGAATGCGATACTCTTGCCGCTCTTACGGTTATTCCTGACCTTGATTCAATTGCTATTCAACTTCTAATGTACGCAGAACGTGTTCTTTCTGGCATGCGCCCAACCGGGCGTTTGCATCTCGGCCACTATCATGGTGTGCTCCAAAACTGGGTCAAGCTGCAGCACGAACATCCCTGTCTGTTCTTCGTGGCCGACTGGCATGCGCTGACCACGAGCTATGACGAGCCAGGCACTATTGAGCAAAGCACGTGGGACATGGTCGTGGACTGGTTAGCAGCCGGTGTTGATCCGGCGCAAGCCACAATCTTCATCCAGTCCAAGGTGCCAGAGCATGCTGAGCTGCACCTTCTGCTGTCGATGATGACTCCATTAGGCTGGCTGGAACGCGTACCGACCTACAAAGACCAGCAGGAAAAGCTGACGCACAAGGATCTGACCACCTACGGTTTCCTCGGTTATCCCTTGTTGCAAGCTGCAGATATCCTGATTTACCGCGCAGATAAGGTGCCGGTAGGCGAGGATCAGATTCCACACATCGAATTCACGCGTGAAATCGCACGCCGCTTCAATCACTTGTATGGTCGCGAGCCTGGCTTTGAGGACAAGGCCAAAGAAGCGGTCAAGAAGCTCGGCAGTAAGCGCGCCAAGCTTTATGAGGAGCTGCGCACCCGTTATCAGGAGCGCGGCGAGCAGGAGGCCATCGAGCAGGGCCATGCGCTGATTGATGAAGCCCAGAGCCTGTCGCATGCCGATCGTGAACGTCTGTTTGGTTACTTGGAAGGCAGCAGCAAGATGATTCTTGCGGAGCCCGGCGCATTGCTGACTGAGGCATCCAAGATGCCAGGGCTGGATGGGCAGAAGATGTCCAAGTCCTACGGCAACACGATTTTCCTGCGCGAAGATGCGGACTCGATCACCAAGAAAATCCGCACCATGCAGACCGATCCGCAGCGCGTCCGTCGCACTGATCCAGGCGATCCAGACAAGTGCCCAGTATGGCAACTGCATCAGGTTTACTCCAATACCGACGTCAAAACCTGGGTGCAGGCCGGTTGCCGCAGTGCGGGGATTGGTTGTATCGAATGTAAGCAGCCAGTCATTGAAGGGATGTTGAAGGAGCAAGAGCCGATGCGTGAGCGTGCCCGCATGTATGAGGATGACCCCGCATTGGTACGTAATATCGTGGCTGATGGCTGCGAACGTGCGCGCAAGCTGGCGCAAGAAACCATGCGCGATGTGCGCGAGGCCATTGGCCTGAGTTACGGTTAAATACCCGCATGGAAACTGTTCTCGCCGATACCGACCCTTCGGAAGCGCTAGTTCCGGATGAAGCAACATTGCCTCATCTGGTCATGGTCTACGGCGAGCGGCTCGAGACCATGCCACGGGATCTGTATATCCCGCCGGACGCGTTGGAAGTCATTCTTGAAAGTTTCGAAGGCCCGCTGGACCTGCTGCTGTATCTGATTCGCAAAGCGAATGTGAATGTGCTCGACATTCCGATGGCCCCGCTGACTAAGCAGTATCTGACTTACGTCGAGGCCATGCGCAAGCGCAACCTTGAATTGGCCGCCGAGTACTTGCTGATGGCCGCCATGCTGATTGAAATTAAGTCGCGCATGCTGCTGCCTCGTCTGCCCAAGAATGAGGAGGGCGAAGTTGAGGATCCGCGCGCTGAGCTGGTGCGTCGTCTCGTTGAATACGAGAAGATGAAGGCTGCAGCTGCCAAGATCGACGGATTGCCGCATGCGGGCCGAGATTTTGAATGGGTGTCTGTTTGGGTCACTGATGAGGTGATCGAGAAGCAGCCGGATGTCAATTTGTATGACTTACAGGTGGCGTGGTTAGCATTGATGAAACAGGCCAAGGTCACCCAGCATCACCGCATCCAACGCGAAGAGCTTTCGGTGCGCGAGTATATGGGCCAGATCCTGCGTAAGCTCACAGGTAAAGGCTATGTGGTGTTTGAAAGTTTGTTTGATGTGAGCGCTGGTGCGCCGCAACTGGTGGTCAGTTTTCTTGCCGTGCTTGAATTGGCACGCGAGTCGCTGATCGAAATCACGCAGAACGAGGCCCTCGCGCCCATCTATGTAAGATTGCCCGATGCTGCAACTGTACAAGCCTGAAGACTACAAGCGCGTGCTTGAGGCCGCGCTGCTCGCCACCAGCGAACCGATGACGCTGGCTGATCTCAAAAAGCTCTTCGATGAGCAGTTTGATGACGACACTTGGCGTACCTTGCTGGATGATTTGCGCCGCGATTGGTCACAACGAGGCGTAGAACTGGTACAGTTGGCGACCGGATGGCGTTTCCAGACACGGCCTGAATATCAGTCCTACATTGACCGGCTCAAGACCGAGAAGTCACCGCGTTATTCGCGGGCAGTCATGGAAACCTTGGCAATCATTGCCTACCGACAGCCGGTGACCCGTGGCGACATCGAAGATATTCGTGGTGTTGCCGTGTCGCCGAATATTTTAAAAACCCTTGAAGGACGTGGCTGGATTGACACCGTGGGGCATCGTGATGCGCCAGGCCGTCCGGCCCTGTATGCAACCACCCGTACCTTCCTGGATGATCTTGGCCTACGTAGCCTTGCCGAGTTACCACCGCTTACTGAAATTGAAGGGATGATGGATCTTGCCGAATCCGCGTCGCAAACCGAGCAATAGAAGCCCCTCTTTCCACTCATCACAGTCTCGTGATGGTGATCTGCGCCAGCCCTCCGAGCGTCCTCCGCAATCCGATCGTCCACAAGGGCGTCGTGGCGCTGGGCGTTTCAATCCCGGCGGTGGCGGCGGTCAAGCCCGCAATCTGGTTGTTACCGATCCCGAACCAAAGCTGCACAAGGCTTTGGCAGATGCTGGGTTGGGCTCGCGCCGTGAACTCGAAGAGTGGATTATTGCTGGCCGCGTCAGCGTGAATGGCATGCCTGCCCATGTAGGTCAGCGGATTGGCCCCGAAGACAAAATTCGTGTGAATGGCAAGTTGGTACAACTGCGCTTTGCGCAAGGCCGCCTGCCGCGCGTGCTGATTTATCACAAGCCTGAAGGTGAAATTGTCTCGCGCGATGATCCTGAAGGTCGCCCCAGCATTTTCGACAAGCTGCCACGCCTCAAGGCCGGGCGCTGGATTACCGTCGGCCGCCTTGATTTCAACTCCTGTGGTTTGCTGGTTGTCACCAATAACGGTGACTTAGCCAACCGCATGATGCATCCGCGCTACGAACTTGAGCGCGAATACGCAGTTCGTGTCCTAGGCGAACTGACTGAGGAAACTAAACAGCAGTTGTTGGATGGGGTGATGCTTGAGGATGGCCCAGCCCGCTTTACGACACTGGTCGACAAGGGCGGTGAGGGCAGTAATCATTGGTATCACGTGACCTTGAATGAGGGTCGTAATCGTGAAGTCCGCCGCATGTTTGAAGCGATTGGACTGGTGGTTAGCCGTCTGATGCGAGTGCGCTATGGCCCGATCAGTCTGCCACCCCGCTTGAAGCGCGGTCAATGTCGCGACCTAGAGCCACAAGAATTGACGCAGCTAATGGCATGGGCACGCAGCCTACCTGAGCCTGAACCACATGAGATCGACGATACCGACTTGTCAGATCTGCTGGAAACCAGCGACGATGAGCACGAAGAGGGTGACATCAACGGCAATTTGATCGACTTGCCTCGCCAGCGCCGTGAGTCGTCTGGCGATCGTAGTCAGGCCCGTCCGCGTGGCAACAAGCCGCGCCGTCCGCAACAGGGTGGGAATGCCGGTGGTAATGGTCAGCCTAGGGGGCAAGGGCAACGCCCACGTCAGGAAGGCCAAGGTCAGCCTGGTCAAGGCCAGGGTAAACGTCCGCCACGCCCACAGCGTCCGCCGCGTTCCCAGCCGGCTGCGAGTACGGAGGGGGCGGGTAGTGAAGTGACAGCCAGCGCTGCTGGTGGTCCCGAGGGTAACGAAGGAGGGCGTCCGCCGGGTGCAAAGCCCCGTAATCGTCGTCCGCGTCGTTTCGGGCCGCGCAAAAAGCCGGAATCTTCAGATTCCTCATTGTGAAACCAGGGGCGGCTCTGCTATAATCTTGCACTTTCCAAGGCATTGCTGCTTACCAATGCCGCATCTGACGCGACGCATTGCGTAAGGTGGCCTCAGAATTAATAAAAAATGGGCATCGCGCCCATTTTTTATTTGTGCAAACGGTTTTGTGTAGTGCGAGCTAGGTATTCATGCAACTGGTTGAAATAATTGAACAGACGGTGTGTGGTCTCGGTTACGAACTCGTGGATTTCGAGACGAGTCCGCGTGCGCGTCTGCTTACCGTGTTTATCGACAAGCCTGAAGGCATCAATGTGGATGATTGCGCAACGGTCAGCAATCAGCTGACGCGCGTATTCACTGTCGAGAACATTGATTTCGACCGTCTAGAGGTGTCTTCTCCTGGGCTAGATCGCCCACTCAAGAAATTGAGTGATTTTGAGCGCTTCGCTGGTGAGCAAGCAAATATCCGCCTACGTGTGGCAGTCGAGAATCAGAGAAATTTTACCGGGACCCTATTAGGGGTTCGTGATGGACGTGTGTGTCTGGAGACCGAAAAGGGCGAGCTTGTGGTTGCCCTTGAGGAGCTCGACAAGGCACGTCTGGTTCCCAAGTTTTGAATTGAGCGAATTAAAAAGTTCGGAGGAATACTGAATGAGTCGCGAATTGCTGCTGCTGGTTGATGCACTGGCCCGTGAAAAGAATGTGCAGAAGGAAGTTGTATTCATTGCACTTGAGATGGCGCTTGCGTCGGCAACCAAGAAGCGTATCCATGAAGATGCGGACATCCGCGTGGAAATCGATCGTGAGACAGGTGCTTACGATGCCTATCGTCGTTGGCATGTCCTGTTGGATGCGGATGTCGAAAATGACGAAAGCCAAATCGGTTTGATCGATGCCAAGGAACAACTGCCGGATGTACAGGTCGACGACTACATCGAAGAAAGCCTAGAGCCCATCGACTTCGGTCGTATTGGTGCACAGGCTGCTAAGCAAGTCATTCTGCAAAAGATTCGCGATGCAGAGCGTGAGCAGGTGTTGAACGATTTCCTGCAACGCGAAGAGAAGTTGGTGACGGGTACGGTCAAGCGTATGGAGCGCGGTAACGCTATTGTTGAAGCCGGCCGTATCGAAGCACTACTGCCGCGTGATCAGATGATTCCCAAGGAAAATCTGCGTCCAGGCGACCGCGTCCGTGCTTGGTTGATGAAGGTGGATCGTCAAGCGCGTGGTCCACAACTCATCCTCTCGCGCACCGCACCTGAATTCATCATTGAGCTGTTCCGCCTTGAAGTGCCGGAAATCGAAGATGAACTGCTCGAAATTAAGTCGGCAGCGCGTGATCCTGGCGTTCGCGCCAAGATTGCTGTCAAGTCTAATGATCAGCGTATCGACCCGATTGGCACTTGTGTTGGCATGCGCGGTTCGCGCGTCACTGCCGTGACCAACGAGCTTGCGGGTGAGCGTGTTGACATCATTCTCTGGTCGCCAGAGCCCGCCCAGTTCGTGATCGGTGCCTTGGCCCCGGCTGAAGTGTCCTCTATCGTTGTGGATGAAGAAAAGCACGCGATGGATGTGGTGGTGGATGAAGCTAATCTGGCCATCGCCATTGGCCGTAGTGGTCAAAACGTACGTCTTGCTTCAGAACTGACCGGCTGGCAAATCAACCTGATGACTGTCGAGCAATCGGCTGAACGTCAAGAGAAGGAAGCCAGCGGTATTCGCCAAGTGTTTATGGAAAAGCTGGATGTGGACGAAGAGGTGGCTGACATTCTCATCGAGGAAGGTTTCTCGACGCTAGAAGAAGTAGCTTATGTGCCGCTGGCTGAAATGCTTGAAATCGAAGCGTTTGACGAGGCAACCGTGACTGAGCTGCGTGATCGCGCTCGCAATGTGCTGCTGACCGAAGCAATTGTTGATGAAGAGCAGTTGGAAGGTGTTGAAGAAGCCATGCTAAATCTGGATGGCATGGACAAGAGCCTGGCTGCAAAGCTGGCGCGTGGCGGTATCAAGAACCGCGACGATCTGGCCGATCTGGCTGTGGACGAGCTGACCGACATCACGGGCATCGACGACGAACGCGCCAAGGCGCTGATTACCAAGGCGCGCGCGCACTGGTTTGCGGGAGAGGCGTAAGCCCGGGAGAAGTTATTACATGGCTCAAATGAGTGTTGCCCAATTTGCCACCGAACTGAAGATGCCCGCTGCTGTATTGCTGGAGCAATTGCAGAAGGCGGGTGTTAGCAAGCAGGCGCCAGAAGACAGTGTTAGCGAAGCTGACAAGGCTCGCCTGCTCGAGTATTTGCGTAAGTCGCATGGCGAAACCGATGCTAAGTCTAAGATCACACTGACGCGCAAGCAGACCAGTGAAATCAAGGCTGCCGATTCAACGGGTAAGGCCCGCACGATTCAGGTTGAGGTACGCAAGAAGCGCGTCCTGGTGCGTCGTGATACCCCGGAAAATCCTGCGGAAGTTGTCGCGGAAGCTCCAGTTGCACCGGTTGTCGAACAGGCGCCCATCGTCATCCCTGAACCGGTTGTCGAAGTGGTGCCAGAGCCAGTGGTTGAAGTGGTACCTGAACCGGTTATTGAAGTGGTGCCGGAGCCCGTGGTTGAGGCCGTACCTGAGCCTGAACCGGAGCCAGTGAAGAAGCCGGCCAAGGCTCGCCCCTCAGAGCCAGTTGTCGTCCGCCGTTCTGTGATTGATGCCGAGCAGCAGGCTTTGCGTGATGCAGAAGCTAAGCGTCACTCTGAATTGGCTGCTATTCAAGCAGCAGAAAAGAAAGCCAAGCAGGAGCGTGAGCTGGCTGCCCGCGAACGTGAAGAAGCTGCACGTAAGGCAGCCGCTGCACCGCCGCCAGCACCCACTGGCACTCTGCACAAGCCGGCCAAGGCCGCTGATGCTAAAAAGCCTGAAGCTAAGACCGAAAAGCCGGGCGCTAAGAAGCCAGGATCGAACTGGAGTGATGATGCTGCCAAGCGTCGTGGTGGTCTCAAGACTCGCGGTGGAGATACTGGCAGTGGCTGGCGTACAGGTGGCAAAGGTGGCGGTCGCCATGGCCGAGGCCATGGCCAGGATAGCGCACCACAACAGCCAGTAGAGGCAGTCATCCGCGATGTGCACATTCCGGAAACCATTACGGTTGCGGACCTTGCTCACAAGATGTCGGTGAAAGCTGCGGAAGTCATCAAGGCCATGATGAAAATGGGCTCGATGGTGACGATCAATCAAGTGATCGACCAAGAAACCGCGATGATCGTTGTGGAAGAAATGGGCCACAAGGCTTTTGCCGCCAAGCTGGATGATCCGGATGCTTTCCTCGATGAAGCGCACGATGATCATAAAGATGCTGAATTGCTGCCACGTGCCCCAGTTGTCACCGTCATGGGCCACGTCGACCACGGCAAGACCTCGCTG
>CAZCLF010000007.1:0-68170 GCA_964499485.1 uncultured Rhodocyclaceae bacterium
AGCTCAAGGTGTTACTCGATCAATGCTTCGATGTGCTGGAGCGGGTGCGCCGCCGCGCCACCACGCGAGGCATCAGCGTGCGCCTGACGTATTTGCTAGCGCGGCTGGAGCAGCTCACCCAGCGGCTGGTGCTGCTGCTCGATTTTCTATCTGCAGATGAACGGAGCCTGCCGGGTGTGCGCCTGTTTAAGGTGCTGGTGGTGGGTGAAAAAACGCGTAATCAGATTGGGCCATTCATCGGCGACAACCTGAGTTTGCTTGCGCGCAATGTGACCGACCACGCCAGTCGGCATGGCGAGCACTACATCGCCGGCAGCCGCGCAGAGTGGGTGGCCATGCTGCGCTCAGCGGCGGGTGGCGGCATCATCATTGCCTGTATGGCGATGATTAAGGTGCAGCTGTCGTTGCTGCATTTGCCACCGCTGACTGAGGGGCTGTTATTTGGGCTTAACTATGCGCTGGGTTTTGTGCTGATCCATATGCTGGGTTGCACCGTCGCGACCAAGCAGCCTGCAATGACGGCTGCCGTGTTGGCGGCAACGCTGGAGGATAGTCGCCCACGCGATTTGCAGCGCATGGTGGATGTGACGCGCAATGTGGCACGTACACAGTTCATCGCGATTATTGGCAATGTGTCTTTGGCGCTGCCGATGGCGATGTTGATTGCCCTGTCGTGGCCCTTAGTGTTTGATCATGCAATGGCACCGCTAGGCAAGGCCGAGAAGATGTTGGCTGAGGTGCACCCGTTTGCCAGTGGTGCCTTGCTGTTTGCCGCAGTAGCCGGGGTGGGCTTGTTTTTGTCCGGCATTGTGTCCGGCTATTTTGATAACCGCGCCCGCTATATGCGGCTGGCGGATCGTATTGCCGCACATCCTCTGTTGTGTGCTGTGATTGGGCCGAAGCGGGCTCATGCCCTAGGCGAGTATTTCGATGAGCATCATGGCGCCATTCTCGGCAACCTGTTCTTCGGTATGTATTTGGGGCTGATGGGCAGTGTGAGTGTGCTGACAGGGTTGCCGGTCGATATTCGACATGTGGCGTTCTCGAGTGCCAATTTGGGGACAGCGCTAGTCCTAGAGCAATTTGTGGTGCCATTCTCGGTTTTGGCTTGGACAGTGGCCGGTGTGATCGGCATTGCCATGGTGAACTTGTTGGTGAGCTTTTCGCTGGCGTTATACGTAGCCATGCGTTCGCGACGCTTAGGGACGGCGCAACTCATTCGCTTAGGTGGACTTGTGCTGGTGGATTTCCTGCGGCATCCGCTTAGCTACTATTTGCCACCACCTCCTGAAAACACCGAGGTGAATGAAACACAGGGCGGTGAATAAGCACCAGGCTGCTGCTTGACATGCTCCCTGCACATAGGCTCTACTTGCAATGCAGATTAGTTGACCTGTCGGTCGCAATTTATGGATCGCAGGCACGGTCATTCCTCACAGGAGAGTTTGATGTCCAAGCGCCCACAAGCCAGCTCTGTCAACGCAAGTGAAGACATTGGAGGTGCGACCTACCGGCCTTCTCTGGGGAGTCACCTGACCTATACCGTTGGCAAGGATGCGATCACCGCAACCCCGCGCGATTGGTTCAGTGCAACGGCGTATGCCACGCGCGATCATCTGATCGGGCGCTGGATGGAAACCATGCGCAGCTATTACGAGAGTGATGCAAAGCGCGTGTATTACCTGTCCATGGAATTCCTGATGGGCCGCACGTTGATGAACGGCATGCTCAATCTGGGCATTGAGCCGGAGTGCCGTGAGGCGTTGGCCGCGCAAGGCGTTGAGCTGGACAAGATCCGCGAAGTGGAGCCCGATGCCGCCTTGGGTAACGGTGGCTTGGGCCGCTTGGCAGCCTGCTTCCTTGATTCCATGGCAACGCTGCAAATCCCCGGCTATGGCTATGGCATTCGCTATGAATACGGCATGTTCTCGCAAGAGATCGAGAACGGCCAGCAGGTCGAGCATCCGGACAACTGGCTGCGTTACGGCAACCCTTGGGAGTTTGCGCGACCCGAAGTAATTTATCAGGTCAAGTTTCACGGGCAGGTGATTCAGTACACCGATGAACATGGCGAGCTACGCCACAGCTGGGTGGATAGCGATGATGTGATGGCCATGGCCTATGACACGCCGATTCCCGGCTACGCCAATCGAACTGCCAACAACATGCGTTTGTGGGCCGCCAAGGCGACACGTGATTTTGACTTGGGTTATTTCAACGAGGGCAACTACATCCGCGCGGTGGAGGACAAGAACCAGTCCGAGAATCTGTCCAAGGTGCTGTACCCCGACGACACCACGCGCATGGGCCGCGAGCTGCGCCTGAAGCAGCAGTATTTCTTTGTGTGCGCGTCGCTGCAGGACATCCTCTATCGCTACAGCAAATATCACAAGAACTTTGATTCACTGCCTGACAAGGTGGCGATCCAGCTCAACGATACGCACCCGTCTATCGCTGTTGCTGAGCTGATGCGTATTCTGGTGGATATCCATCATCTGCCGTGGGACAAGGCTTGGGGCATTACGCGCCGTGTGTTTGCCTATACCAACCACACGCTGATGCCCGAGGCCCTGGAAACCTGGCCGGTGAGCTTGTTCGAGAGCGTTCTGCCGCGCCATCTACAGATCATTTACGAGATCAACCACAAGTTCCTCCTTGAAGTGATGCACCAGTATCCGGGTGACAACGAGCTGCTGCGTCGTGTGTCCATCATTGGCGAGGATGGCGAAAAGCGCGTGCGCATGGCGCATCTGGCGATGGTGGGTTCGCACAAGGTCAATGGCGTTGCTGCGATTCACACTGAGCTGATGAAACAGACGATCTTTGCTGACTTCCACAAGCTGTACCCGGACCGTATCGTCAATATGACCAACGGCATTACGCCGCGCCGTTGGCTGAATCAGGCTAATCGTGGTTTGTCGGCGCTGATTAGCAGCAAGATTGGCCCTGAGTGGACCAAAAAGCTGACGGAGCTGAAGAAGCTGGAAGCGTATGTCGATGACAAGGCCTTCCATGCCGAGTTTGTGAAGGTCAAGCGGGCCAATAAGGAGCGTTTGGCGGCTTTGGTGCAGCAGCGTCTAGGCCTGAAGATCAGTACCGATGCGCTGTTTGATGTGCAGATCAAGCGCATCCACGAATACAAGCGGCAGCTGCTCAATGTGCTGCATGTGATCACGCTCTATAACCGCATCCGTCATGGTGCCGATACGGTGCCGCGTGTGATTTTGTTTGGCGGCAAGGCTGCGCCCGGCTATGTGATGGCTAAACGCATCATCCGCCTGATTAACGATGTGGCGGACATTGTGAACAACGACCCGCGCATTGGTGATCGTCTCAAAGTGGTGTTCGTGCCGAACTATGATGTCTCGACGGCTGAAGTCATCATTCCCGCCGCGGATTTGTCGGAGCAGATTTCTACCGCAGGTACCGAGGCCTCAGGCACGGGCAATATGAAGCTGGCGCTGAACGGCGCGCTGACCATCGGCACGCTGGATGGTGCCAATGTCGAGATCAAGGAAGAGGTCGGTAATGACAACATCTTTATCTTCGGCCTGACTACCGATGGTGTGGATCAGCTGCGAGCACAGGGTTATCGGTCGCGTGATTTTTACGAGAGCAATAGCGAGCTGCGCGAGGTGATCGACATGATCGCGGGTGGCTACTTTTCGCCGCACGAGGCTGACCGATATCAGCCAATTGTCGACATGCTGCTGGGTAGCGATCATTACCTGCTACTGGCCGACTATGCCTCGTATGTGGCCGCGCAGGATGCGGTGGATCAAGCGTATCGCGATCAAACAAGCTGGGTGCGCAAGGCCATTATCAATGTGGCGAATATGGGCAAGTTCTCCAGCGATCGTACGATTGCGCAGTACGCCGAGAAAATCTGGAACGCTGTGCCGGTTGACCCAGCGGCGCGCTGAATGTGCTTCAGCTCGCCGGTTTGTCGACCGAGTAAGGCGGAAGTTTGACGCCGCAGTGCATGCAGAAGACAGCATCGACGCCATGTCCTTCGGTCAGGCACTCGTGGCAGGTGCGAGTGGTGGGTTTGTTGGTGAAGCGCTGAGCCGTCAGTTCTGATGTGACGATCCCGGTGGGCACGGCCAGGGTGCCCCAGCCCAACAGCATCATCAACGATGCAATGAATCTACCTAAGTCGGTTTTGGGGGTGATGTCACCAAAGCCAACCGTAGTGACCGTCGTAATCGCCCAGTAAATGCTGGTCGGCACACTGGTGAAGCCATGTTGCGGGCCTTCAACTACATACATCAGCGTGCCGAGAATGACGACGATCATCATGACCACGGACAGGAACACCATCACCTTGCGACGACTGGCGTATAGCGCCTGACCTAGCGCTTGGTATTCCCACATAAACGCGGATAGCTTGAGAATACGGAAGACGCGCAGCAGCCGCAGGATGCGCACATCAATCAGCGCATGTGTTTCCGGGAAGAAGATCGCCAGATAAGTGGGCAGGATGGCGAGAAAATCGACAATGCCATAGAAGCTCAAGGCATAGCGTAGTGGCTTGCGCACGCAGGATAGGCGCGCCACGTATTCTGCGGTGAACAACAACGTGAATGCCCATTCAAGGATATTCAGTGGCAGGCGCAGGGCGCTGTGTACGCCTTCCACACTGTCGATCATCACGACTGCAATGCTGACCAAAATGGCGATCAGCAGCCATTGATCAAAACGCCGACCGGCCTCGGTATCGGCCTCGAAGATGATGGTGTATAGCTTGAGTCGCCAACCGTCGAGGGGTTTGCCGAGGTCGTTAGTCACTGTGCTCATTCAATTAGTAGGCTTCAAGTTTGCCGCCATCCAGTTCGAGCGAGTGACGCCAGAACTGATCATCACGGTCGAACAGGCGATAGGTGCCGCGCGGGCCCCAGCTGCCAGCCGGATAGGTATTGATGAACTCACGCTCCATGGCCCACACCTTCAGGATGGGGTCGACCACACGCCAGGCGTTTTCGACTTCGTCGATGCGCAGGAACAGGGAATGGTCGCCTTCCATGGCGTCCAGCAACAGGCTTTCGTAAGCGTCGAAATCGCCATCGCCATCCTTGCGGTAGGTGGCATCGAGGCTCAGCGTACGTGCTTGCAAATCTAACCCCGGTTCCTTCACCTGCAGTTCAAGTTTCAGACATTCATTGGGTTGAATGCCGAGCATCAGCCAGTTAGGGCGGCTGAATTCACCCTTGATGTTGCGCAGGATGTTTTGGGGCGGATGCTTGAAGCGGATGCTGATGGCAGAAGCACTTTCGGCCATGCGCTTGCCAGTGCGGACGTAAAAAGGCACGCCACTCCAGCGCCAGTTGTCGATAAAGAGCTTGAGTGCGGCGTAGGTCTCAGTGGTACTGTCCTGCGGGATACCTTTTTCTTCCAGATAGCCGGGTACTGGCTGTCCATTGACAGTGCCGCTGGCATATTGCCCGCGGAAGGCATGCGCGTGCACTGCATTTTGGGTGATTGGGCGAATCGACTTAAGGACCTTCACCTTTTCGTCGCGCAGGTGCTCGGCGGCCATGCTCACAGGCGGCTCCATCGCGACCAGTGTGAGGAGTTGCAGCAAATGGCTCTGGATCATGTCACGCAGTGCACCCGCGCCATCGTAGTAATCGGCGCGGCCTTCGATGCCCAGCGTTTCGGAGTGCGTGATCTGCACGTGGTCGATGTAATGACGGTTCCACAGCGGCTCAAGCAAGATGTTGGCAAAGCGGAACACCATCACGTTCTGCACGGTGCCCTTGCCCAGATAGTGGTCGATACGGAAGATCTGTTTTTCTTCGAGGTAGCGTTCCAGCCCACGCTGCAGGGTTTGCGAGCTGATGAGATCGTAGCCAAAGGGCTTTTCAATCACCACGCGGCGCCAACCACTCTTTTGTTGCAGCAGACCAATCTCGCCAAGTTTTTCGATGATGGATGGAAACTCCGCGGGCCGTACCGCCATGTAGTACAGCACGTTAGGCGGGAAGGTCTTGTCGTCTTCGATCAGCGACTTCAAGTGGGGATAGGCATTGACGTCACCAATCGCATTGGCGTGGTAGTACTGGCGTGCAACGAAGCGTTCAAGCGCAACCTTATCTACACCCTGCGGATATTTTTCCTTAAGGAAGTCCTGCACCTTCACGATCCACTGATCACGCGTCCAGTCATCGAGCCCCGATGCCAGAATCACCATGCGCTCGGGCAAGCGACCCGCCAGCTCGAGCTGGAAGAGGGCAGGGATCAGCTTGCGCCGTGACAGATTGCCGCCAGCCCCAAAGATGACAAGCGTGCAGGGATCGATGACATCCATGATGTTTCCTTTATGCAAGGGTGCGGTGGAGGGCTGTGGCTGGACGAATGAGCGCGTTACTTGGTCTTCATGCTGTGGCCGCCAAAGGCGTTGCGCATCAGCGAGAGCAGACGATAGCTGTAGCCCTTTTCATCTTGGCTGGCGAAGCGCATTTGCAATGCAAGGGTGAGCACGGGGGCGGGAATGCCTTGTTCGATGGAGTCGATCACGGTCCAGCGGCCTTCGCCTGAGTCGGGCACGTAAGGGGCAATGTGTTCGAGCTTTTGATCCTGTGCCAAGCCTTCAGCGGTGAGGTCGAGTAGCCAGCTACGCACGACTGAGCTGTGACGCCACAGCTCCGTGAGCTGGGCCAGATCGAGATTGAACTCTTCCTTGCCCTTGAGCAGATCCAGCCCTTCGGCAAGCGCCTGCATCATGCCGTACTCAATGCCGTTGTGAATCATCTTGCTGTAGTGACCTGCACCGATCGGGCCGACATGCGCCCAACCACGATCATCGGCTGGTGCGAGTGCTTTCAGAATGGGTTCAACCGCTTTGGCGGTTTCGGGTGTGGCACCCACCATCAGGCAATAGCCGTTTTCCAAGCCCCACACGCCACCGGAAGTGCCGGCATCCATGAAGCCAAGGCCTTGCTCGGCCAGCCAGGCACCACGGCGCTGACTGTCTTTGTAGTTGGAGTTGCCGCCATCGATGATGATGTCGCCTTTGGCGAGCTGCGGGGCAAGTTCGCGAATCTGGTTTTCGGTGATGTCGCCGCTAGGCAGCATGATCCAGATGATGCGCGGTTGAGGGAGTTGTTTCACCGCATCGGCAACCGAGCTGGCAGCGAGCATGCCGGCTTCTTGGCCTAAACCTGTTACAACGTCAGTGGCGCGGTCAAAGCCGACGACTTCAATCCCATTGCGACGAAGACGGCGAACCATATTGCCGCCCATCTTGCCCAGTCCTATCATTGCCATGCGCATGGTTCGTCTCCGGATCAATTTTGCGGGCGGCGCCCGCTGAGGAAATACATGACTACTTTAAAGCCAAATGCTGCGGCACAGCAATCCCGATGGCATGTTTTTGAAAACCTTGTGGCGCTTGAGGAGGCTGCTGTCGAACGCATACTCACTGCTGCGACTGAAGCTATCGCGGCGCGCGGTGCATTTCATCTGGTGCTGGCCGGTGGTACGACTCCCCGGCATATTTATGAAGCGCTTCGCAGCGAGGCCGCGGACTGGAAACACTGGCATCTTTGGTTTGGCGATGAGCGTTGCTTATCGTCCTCCCACCCCGATCGTAATAGCCGGATGGTAATGACGTCGTGGCTGGCCCATGTCTCGATCCCTTATTCTCAGATACATGTGATTCCAGCTGAGAAGGGCGCTGAGACGGCTGCTCAGGAGTACGCTGAATTGCTCCACCAGGTCCCTCTGTTTGATTTGGTGTTGCTGGGGCTGGGCGAAGATGGACACACCGCCAGCCTGTTCCCCATGCAGGAATGGGAGCGTGCCTTCGCATGGCCGTCTGTGCTGCCTGTACATGATGCCCCCAAGCCGCCCGCCGATCGCGTGAGCCTGAGCCCGGAACGTTTAAGTGCAACCCATGCCTTACTCTTTATTGTGACGGGCGCAGGCAAGGCAGATGCTGTTCGGGATTGGAAAGCCGGCGTGGAAATTCCTGCCAGTCGAATTGGGGCTCAGGAGACCGTCGATATCTTTTTGGACACAGAAGCGGCAGGGCAGTAGCGTCTGAAAAAATTTGACACACGCGGGGCGGCTGACGTCACAACCCTGACACGTCTGGTACTTAAGCTCGTTGTTTTGGATGTATCAAGAAGGCGATAAACATTCTCTTTTCTAGGTTTGATATCCAATAGCGATTGGCTATGCGGTGAATGCGAAAAGGCAATTTTATCTGCCGAGCATGTCTCCCTATACTCAACTCATCCCTGATCCATCTGTTGTTAAACATAAGGAGCAAGACCATGAGCGAGCAAAAGTGCCCTTTCCATCATGCTGCCGGTACCGGTACAACCAACAAAGACTGGTGGCCCAATCAGTTGCGCGTGGATCTGCTGAACCAGCATTCGAACAAGTCTGACCCACTCGGTGAGACTTTTAACTACGCAGAAGAATTCAAGAAGCTGGATTACAAGGCGCTCAAGGCAGACCTGGTCAAGCTCATGACCGACTCGCAGGATTGGTGGCCGGCAGATTTCGGCCACTATGGTCCGCAATTCATTCGTATGGCCTGGCACTCGGCTGGCACCTATCGCACGCTGGATGGTCGCGGTGGTGGCGGTCGTGGGCAGCAACGGTTTGCACCGCTTAATTCTTGGCCGGACAACGTTAATATCGACAAGTCGCGCCGGCTGTTGTGGCCGATCAAGCAGAAGTATGGCCAGAAGATTTCGTGGGCTGACCTGTTCATCCTCGCTGGCAATGTGGCGCTCGAATCGATGGGCTTCCGTACCTTCGGCTTTGCTGGTGGACGTGAGGATGTGTGGGAACCCGATCAAGATGTGAACTGGGGTGCTGAGACCAAGTGGCTGGCTGACGATAAGCGCTTCCATGGCGAACGCGAGCTCGACAACAACCTTGCCGCAACCCACATGGGCTTGATCTATGTGAATCCAGAAGGCCCGAACGCCAGCGGTGATTATCTGGCTGCCGCGCATGACATCCGCGCTACGTTCAGCCGTATGGCGATGAACGATGAAGAAATCGTCGCCCTCATCGCCGGCGGCCACACCTTCGGTAAGACGCACGGTGCAGCACCCGAACACCACAAGGGACCGGAGCCTGAGGCTGCACCGATTGAGGCGCAAGGCCTTGGTTGGATCAGCAACTACGGTAGCGGTCATGGCAAGGACACTGTATCCAGCGGCCTTGAAGTGACGTGGACCAAGACGCCCGCACTGTGGAGCAACAACTTCTTCGAAAACCTGTTCAAGTACGAGTGGGTGCAAGAGCTCAGCCCCGCCGGTGCCAAGCAGTGGGTGGCCAAAGATGCGCCGGAGAACATTCCGGATGCGCATGTGCCGGGCAAGTTCCACAAGCCGAAGATGCTGACCACCGATTTGACGCTGCGCTTCGACCCTGAGTTCGGCAAGATCTCCAAGCGCTTCTATGAAGATCCACAAGCGTTTGCTGAGGCCTTTGCCCGAGCTTGGTTCAAGCTGACGCACCGCGACCTCGGCCCGAAGGCCCGTTATATCGGCCCAGAAGTGCCAAAGGAAGAATTGATTTGGCAAGACCCGCTGCCCGCTGCAACTCACACCCCGACCGCGGCTGACATTGCCGATGTCAAAGCAAAGCTTGCTGCATCGGGTTTGTCTGTGAGCCAGTTGGTGTCCGTAGCGTGGGCGTCGGCCTCAACCTTCCGCGGCAGCGACAAGCGCGGCGGTGCTAATGGCGCACGTCTGGCGCTCGCACCGCAGAAGGATTGGGCGGTGAACAAGGGCGCAGTGCAAGTGCTGCCGAAGCTGGTGGAGATTCAGCAGGTCTCGGGCAATGTGTCGCTGGCTGATGTGATTGTGTTGGCCGGCAATGTGGGTGTTGAGCTGGCAGCTAAAGCAGCCGGTGTTACCGTGGATGTGCCATTCGCTGCAGGTCGTGTCGATGCCACGCAAGCACAGACTGATGTTGAGTCATTCGCAGTGTTGGAACTGCTGGCCGATGGCTTCCGCAATTACAAGAAGGGGCGTATTGGTGCACCGACCGAAGCATTGTTGATCGACAAGGCACAGTTGCTGACTTTGACGGCGCCGGAGCTGACGGTACTGATCGGTGGCCTACGCGTGCTCGGCGCGAATGCAGATGGCAGCAAGCACGGTGTCTTCACTGACAAGGTAGGAACGCTGTCGAATGACTTCTTCGTCAATTTGCTTGATATGGGCGTTGAATGGAAGGCAGCGGATGCCGAGGCTGAGGTGTTTGAAGGCAAGGACCGCAAGAGTGGCCAAGTGAAGTACACCGGCACACGCAACGACCTGATCTTCGGCTCTAACTCCGTTTTGCGTGCCTATGCCGAGGTATATGCGAGTGCTGATGGTAAGGAAAAGTTCGTTAAGGACTTTGTTGCAGCCTGGACCAAGGTGATGAATCTAGATCGCTTTGATCTTGCCTGACGGAGTTGTCCTGACTGGCTATTGCAAGATGGCATGACCTGCGAGCGCCACTGGGGAGATGTGTTCCGGTGGCGCTCAATGCCTGATAGGGAGTTTTTAATGATTGACGCAGTGCGCACCTTCATGGGCGGTGGTTGGCTGCTGGCTGCACGCCAGCAGGCGCGTGCAGCGCCATTCACCACAGCAGGGTTGGCACTGGCGGTGCTTGCAGTTATGGCATTGCTGCTGCAAAGCCTGCAGCGCATCCTGAACGGTGAGGTTGGGGCGGTCGTGCGCTATGCCCTGTTGGGTGGCTTGGCCGGGTTTGTGACAACCGCAGCTGGGGCATTGCCGGCATTGGTGTTGCGCAGTATTCCGCAAAAGCTGGAAGACAGCATGCTCGGCATGGCCGCAGGGATGATGCTGGCCGCGAGTGCTTTCTCATTGATCCTACCCGGTCTTGAGGCCGGCGAGCAACTCATGGGCAGTGGCGGTGGTGCAGCGGCCGTGGTGGTATTTGGGATGGCGCTTGGTGTCGTGCTGATGCTGGGGTTAGATCAGTTCATCCCGCATGAGCACCCAGAAACGGGGCCATGCGGGGCGGGCCATGAACGCTGCAGCCGCGTGTGGCTGTTTGTACTCGCAATTGCTTTGCACAACCTACCGGAAGGCATGGCGATTGGCGTGAGCTTTGCCCAAGGCGATCTCAAAGTCGGCCTGCCGCTCACGACGGCGATAGCCTTGCAAGATATTCCGGAAGGCTTGGCAGTCGCATTAGCGCTGCGCACCGCTGGTTTAAGCAATGGTCGAGCAGTGCTCATAGCTGCCGCAACGGGACTGCTGGAGCCGCTGGGGGCACTATTGGGTATTGGGCTGTCATCCGGTATGGCAATTGCATACCCGGTTGGCCTTGGCTTAGCAGCCGGTGCTATGCTGTTCGTGGTGTCGCACGAAGTGATTCCTGAAACCCACCGTAACGGCCATCAGACAGCAGCCACCATCGGTCTCATGATCGGATTCGCGGTGATGATGACCTTAGATACTGCGCTGGGTTAATTTGTATTCAACACAAGGAGAACACATATGGCTATTGATATCGGTATTGCAGACAAAGACCGCAAGAAGATTGTGGCCGGCCTTTCCAAGATGCTCGCCGACAGCTACATCCTGTATCTGAAGACGCACAACTTCCACTGGAATGTGACGGGGCCGATGTTCAATTCCCTGCATGTGATGTTCATGGGCCAGTACACCGAGCTGTGGAACGCACTCGATCCGATTGCTGAGCGCATTCGCTCGCTGGGTTATCCAGCCCCCGGTTCGTACAAGAAATTTGTCGAACTGTCGTCGATTAAGGAAGAGGAAGGTACGCCTTCAGCCACCGAGATGATCAAGCAGTTGATTGCTGGTCAGGAAGCAGTGGCACGTACGGCGCGCGCAGCCTTCAAGATTGCCGATGCAGCTGATGATCAGCCTACGGCGGATCTGCTCACGCAACGCATGGAAATCCATGAAAAGAATGCATGGATGCTGCGCTCCTTACTGGAAAAAGGCTGATTGGTTTTACAATCGCCCGAATAAAAATGCCCACCAATTTGGTGGGCATTTTTTTGACTGCAATTACTGGCAAGGATACTCAGGTTGCTGGTTTTCCTTGGGTGGTCTTGAAAAGGAACCAAGCACGATCAATATCTGCTACCCAAACCAGACCATCACCGATCTGCCCGGTCTGGCTGACCGCAGTGATGCAGTCGACGATGGCGTCAACGACCTCATCAGGCGCTACGATTTCGATTTTCACCTTGGGCGTAAAGTCGATCAGTTCTTCCTTAAGATTGCCCGGGTAATTGCGCGATGGTGCGCTACACCCGTCGACCTTGGCAACCGTCATGCCGGGAAAGCCCGGCACCTGCATCAGCTTGTCACGCAGGGTGATGAGCTTGTTGGGGCGAATGATGGCTTTGATCTCTTTCATGCTTCAGCTTCCTTCTCATCGAACCAGCGATACAGGGTGGGTAGCACTACCAGGGTAAGCAGCGTGGAGGTGATCAAACCGCCGATCACCACGATTGCCAGCGGGCGTTGAACTTCCGATCCCGGACCATCCGAGAACAGGAAGGGAATCAGGCCCAGCATGGCCACAGTTGCCGTCATCATCACAGGGCGGAAACGTTGTGTGACGCCTTCGATGATGGCTTCTCGTACATTCATCCCATCCGTACGCAGTTTGCGAATATAGGATACCAGTACCACCCCATTCAGCACTGCAATACCCCAGAGCGCAATGAAACCCACCGATGCTGGGACAGACAGATACTCACCTGCAACGAATAGGCCAATGATGCCACCCATCGATGCAAACGGCAGCACCAGAATGATCAGTGAAGCCATGCGTACCGAGTTGAACAACAGGAAGAGCAGGAAGAAGATGGCGCCAACGGTGATTGGCACGATGATCATCAAGTGGCCAAGTGCGCGCTCCATGTTCTGGAACTGGCCGCCCCATTCGAGGTAGTAGCCATCCGGCAGTTTCACCTTGCGATCGACTTTTTCCTGAAGCTCCTTGACGAAGCCACCCAGATCTCGATTTTTCACATTGACGCCAACAACAATACGACGCTTGCCGAGCTCACGTGCGATCTGAGCTGGACCATCGGCCACATGAATGCTGGCAACGTCTGCAAGGCGTGCTTGTGCGCCTGTACGGGACTCAAGCAGGATGTTCGAGATCGCTTCGACGTTATTACGGAATTTTTCGGGCAGGCGAACTACGGCAGAGAAGCGTCGTTCACCTTCAAAAATTTCAGTTGCCTCCTTGCCACCTACTGCGGTTTCAATCACGTCATTTACATCGGCGACATTCAAACCAAGGCGTGCAATAGCTTGCCGATCAATCTCGATTTCCAGATATTGCTGTCCCGAGACCTTTTCGACACGCAAATCCTGAGCACCTTGCAAGGACATGGCGACCTTAGCAATTTGTCCGGCCACATTGCGTAGCTCATCAAGATCATCACCGAACACCTTAACCGCGATATCGGAGCGAACCCCCGTTACCATTTCCGCAACACGTGCGGAAATCGGTTGCGCCATGGCGATCTGAATGCCGGGTAGTACCGAGAGTTTTTGACGAATCGCATCGGCGATATCGTCCTGATTCCAGCCATCCGGCCATTCACTGCGTGGCTTTAGGCTCACAATCGGTGATGACTCGTTGGTGCCTTGCGGGTCAGCGGGGGACTCACCCCGACCCACGGTAGCCACAATTGATTTCACGCCCGGCACTTCCATGGTGAGCTTGGATGCCTGCATTTCCATCTTGATGGATTCATCAAGTGAAATGTTCGGCACGCGCGTGATACCCGGCACGATGGAGCCTTCCTTCATTTCCGGAATAAAAGCAGTACCTAAGAAGGGGATGATGGCCAGCACCGCAACAAAGACGGTCAACGTAATGCCAACGGTCTTGCGCTCATTGTTCACTGCCTGATGCAGCAGCGGCATGAAGCGGCGCTTCATTGCACGAATCAACGGCGTGTCGTGATCACCGTCATGTGCCGGCGGCTTTAGCAGATACGAAGACAAGACAGGAGACAGGACCAGCGACAGAATCAGGGAAATCGCCAGCGCAATCGCAATGGTGTAAGCGAGTGGCGCAAACATCTTGCCTTCCATGCCTTGGAGGGTCATCAGCGGTAGGAACACCAGAATAATGATGCCGACGCCAAAGACCACCGGCGTTGCTACCTCGGTAACCGCGCGCAGGATGATCCGGTTGGGGCGTTCCCCGGCATTCTCCGGATTACCTAATTGTGCATAGGCGTTTTCAACCATCACCACGGAGCCATCAACCATCAAGCCGATCGCGATGGCGAGGCCGCCCAATGACATCAGGTTAGCTGAAATACCCAACTTGTTCATACAGAAGAAGGTGAGCAATGGCGTCAGGATGAGTGTCGCCACGACGATAAGCGATGAGCGCACATCCCCTAGGAATAGGAACAACACGACGACCACGAAGAACACACCTTCTAGCAGTACCTTCGTCACCGTCCAGAGCGCAGCATCGACTAGTTCAGAACGGTCATAGAACGAAACGACTTTTAGGCCACCGGGCAAAATGCCTTTCTTGTTGATCTCATCGACCTTCTTTTTGATGCGTCCGACAATTTCCTTGGCATTCCCGCCTGCCAGCATCATCACGATCCCGCCAACTGCTTCGGTCTGGCCGTCTTTCATCATGGCGCCTGAACGAACCGCGCTCCCGATGCTGACGGTCGCTACATCACGTAAATAAACGGGGGTGCCGTCCTTTTCGCGGACCACGATTTGCTGCAGATCATTCACGTCATGCACTAAGCCAATCCCGCGAATCAGGTATTGCTCGGCAAACTGCGGCAAGATGCCACCGCTGGAGTTGGCATTGTTGCGTGCTACGGCCAGATACACATCGTGCAATGCGATCTTGTAGTGGCGCAGACGATCAGGATCGACAAGTACCTGATACTGCTTTTCATAACCACCCATTGAGTTGATTTCGGCAACGCCAGAAATCGAACGCAACATCGGGCGCAAGACCCAGTCCTGCACAATGCGACGTTGTGTGAGCTCCTCTGGCGTTAGTTCCCGCTTGCCGTCATCGGCGCGCTCCAAGGTGTATTGATAGACCTCGCCAAGGCCCGTAGAGACGGGCCCCAGCACCGGAATAATGCCCGGTGGTAGGCGTGGCGTGACTTCGAGCAGGCGCTCCATGACCAGCTGACGGGCGAAGTACACATTGGTTTTGTCGGTGAATACCAGCGTGATCAGCGACAGACCAGGCCGGTTAAGTGAGCGCATTTCCGTCAAACCGGGCAGGCCGGTCATGGCGATTTCCAGCGGCACCGTAGCGAAGCGCTCAATTTCCTCTGGTGAGCGCCCCGGTGCTTCTGTCGCAATCTGCACCTGGATATTGGTGACATCCGGGAAGGCGTCAACAGAGAGGCTTCGCGTTGCAAACAGGCCGATAAAGAGGCCAGCAACGGCGAGCACGACAACAATCAGGCGCTGTTGGAGCGCCCCGCGAATGAGAGACTCGATCATTACTCCGCTTCCTTGCGGTTGCGTTCGTTGTTTAGATGGAAGCTGCCTTCAGTCACAATCTTGTCGCCTGCCTTAATGCCTTCAAGCACGACACGATGCCCATTCGATTCTGGACCCAGCTTGACGCGTGTGAGGCGGAATTGATTCTCGGATAGGGCAACAAATACGTGATCGGTATCATCCTCACGCACAACCGCCGTCAGCGGTACAACGAGTCGATCCGATGGGGCTGACTCAATCAACATCGAGGCCAGCATGGCGGGCTTGAGACGGCCAGCGCTGTTGTCGAGCTCGGTGCGGACCAGGACGGTACGCGTTTCTGGGTTGATCGTCTGTCCCACAAAGATCAGTTTTCCCAGCAGCTTTTCGTTATTGAGGGCCGGAACTTCGATCCGTACCGTCTGACCTTCTTTCACCTGACTCACCTGTTGTTCCGGCACTTGCGCAATCGCCCAGACGCGCGACAGTTCGGCAATGACAAACAGGCTATCTGCGGGTTGCACCACTTGTCCTGCCGCAACTTTGCGCTCAACTACGACACCCTTGATCGATGAGATCACGGGGGCGACAGAGTCGATGGCGCCAGTTTTGCTCAGATGATCAATACTGCCTTGTGGGAGACCCAAGACGCGTAGCTGATCACTGGCTGCACGGGTTTCGGCACTGGTGATTTCAAATTCATTGGTGCGACGTTGCAGTTCTGCATCGCTGATCACGTCGGTTGCAAATAGCGACTGAGCACGTTCGACGTTACGACGATGTAGTTCCATCTGCGAGCGTGCCTTGAGGTAGGCGAGTTGTGCGCTCGAGAGCTCATTACTGTGCAGGCGGGCTAGCACCTCACCCTTTTGCACTTCCTTGCCTAATGGCGCGTAGATGTCGGTGACGCGACCATTAACGCTAGAGCCGATCCGCGCAATACGTTGTTCGTCAAAATCGATACGACCTGCAACCCGCAGAATGTCACTCACCGCCGTTGTAGTGGCGGGCTCAACTTTGATCCGTTCTAACAGGGGACCCTCAGCCTTCACGACCATGGGGTCGGGCTTCTCAGCATCTTCCGGGGCCGCATCCTTTTTGTTGCAGGCGCCCAATGCGGCGATCAACATGAGTGGTAGCAGTCGTGCGAAGGTTTTGTGTGGCAGCCGGTGTGCAGTCATGGACTTATCGGTGGTTGAGGTTTGGGGGTTGATGGCGTTCATTGTTCCGTCGGCAACTTGGCGCGCAGACGCTCGATTTCGGCCCAGATCGTGGCAGCTTCGTAGCGTGCATTGATCAGTTCGTTACGCGCAGCTCGGTACACCCGTTGCGCATCAAGCACTTCCAGAATACCGCGCTCGCCAAAGCGATAGGCGTGCTCAGCTATCCGTACCGCGTTCTCGGCTTGGCGCACGATCCCTGATTCCAGTGCATTCACTTGAGCCTGGGCGATTTGATATTGTTCGTAGGCCACTTCAACACTGCGATCAAGCGAGAACTCGTAATGGGCAAGTTCGTTGTTCGCACGTGACAAATTGGCCCGCGCCTCACCAATCGGACCGGTACGCCAATCCCACAGCGGGATGGTCATGACCACGCCAATGCGTGATGTCTGCAATTCTGGGTCGGTTTCACGGCTGCCGCGAATAGCCAGCGTTGGAAGCCGTTTCGCGCGCTCAAGATCCAGTTGCTTAGTTGCTCGTTGCTGCTCGGCTCGGGCACGTAGCAAATCTGGATTGGTTGCACTGATTTCTTTGCGTAAGCTATCAATGTCGCTGATTTCCAAGGGGTCTTGGAGCCGTCCTTTGAGCACAAAATTTTCAGGGAGGGCAGGGCCAATCAAGGCACGCAGTGAGGCACGCGCCTGCGTGACGCGCAGCTCTGCCGAATAGGCATTTTTCTGCGAATTGAGCATTTCAGCATCTGCTTTGACCAACTCGAAGCGTGGCGCTTCACCCGTTTCAACCCGCAGGGCGATACGGTCACGCACGCCTTCCATCTGCGTCTGATCTTCTAACGCGGCTTTCAGCTCTGCTTGGCGACGCAACACATCAAAGTAGCGCTGACGAATACGCGCAATGATGTCTGCTTCCAAGCCACGGCCCAACGCGGAGACTGATTCCAAGCCAGCCTCTGCAGCGCCAATACGGGCGCTGCGTGTCCAAGGCAGATCGATAGGCTGGGTAATCGTATATTGGCGAACGTCACCGGGAACGCCAGTGGCCTGGCGGGCCGTGCTTTGTCCTTTTTGGAACTCAATCTCCGGGTTAGGAAAAGCACGGGCCGTCGTTACGGCTGAGGTTGCTACTTCGATCTGGTTGCGTGCTGCTTGAATATTTCGGCCAGATACGTGAGCAAGCTTTTCAAGTTGCTCGCGGGTGAAACTTGGCGGTTCTGCAGCTGATGTCGCGGTAGCGATCATTAGCATGGCAAGGAGAGGAGTGGCAAAGCGCGTGCATTTTGGGTTCATGTCTCACATTGAGCAAAAAACAGACCATCCGCGAATTTTAGTTCACGGTTCAGGGAATGGCAGATCAGACCTTTGCCGTTTTTGAAAGTTCCGTGCAAGGTTTCTACTCTTTTATGTTGCATTGCAGCAGCTTGTGAAAGCTCTTCACTGTAGTGCTTGCACGAAGGGCGTTAGTAAAAAAACCTGTCTTTGTGGCTATTTACAAAAGCTGTCATCACTAGCGTAGAGATTGTATGCGCAATCTTGAAGCAAATGCACGAAAGTGGTGCGTCAGGTGCCCGTCAGGTAAGGTGTCGGTGCATGGAAATAAAAAAGCCCGCCAAAGGCGGGCTTTTTGAGGGGGGCGGCTTACTTGTAAACACCGCAACCGATGATCATGTCGCCCACTCTGCGGATGTAAGACGTTTTGCTCTCGACTTCCTTGGTTTCCGGGTTGAGGAACATGTAGTCCTGCCAACCACTGCCATCCTTGCGTGCAATTTCAATGCGCTCTTGGATAAAGTGCTTTCCATGAGCGTCTGTAGCGTTCGCCATGTTCTTGCCGATCAAGGTGGGGTTGCCACCGTGCGCGAGGACAGTGCCATCCATGCCATAAACAAAAATGTACAAATCGCGGATGACAAACTCGCCAAGCGGATCATTAATCTTGGAGAACGATGTCTGGCGACCACTGGATTCGACCATGAGGGCCGCTTTATCCACCAGATTCTTGGCATCGTTGGCCGTACCGCCAGAAAACGCGCTGATGGCTTGCTTGAGTGCAGAGGCGGTTTTATCCAAGTGGGTTGCTTCTGCTGAAATCTGATCCAGGCTGGCGCTGTTTTCCTGTGTCATCACAGAGATGCGCTCAACATTGTTCGCAATATCGATACTGGCCGTGCTTTGTTCGCTGACGGCATTGGCAATTTCATGCACCATGTGAACTGCTTCTTGGGCGCCATGATTGATGTCATCGAGAGCGGTACCTGCCTTCTGAGCCAGCGCAACGCCTTGGAGAACTTGTTCAGCCCCTGCAGCCATACCATCGACCGCTGCATGCATGTTGCTTTGGATGGTTGAGATCATGCCGCTGATCTCATTGGTAGCACCAGCCGTACGCTCGGCGAGTTTCCGTACTTCGTCGGCTACGACAGCAAATCCACGGCCTTGCTCGCCAGCACGGGCGGCTTCAATTGCTGCATTCAGGGCCAGTAGATTGGTTTGGTCGGCAATGTCCTTAATGACCTGGACGATACTGCTGATTTCTTGCGTACGTTGTCCAAGCTCGGTGACCTGAGCCGATGAATTTTTGAAAGACTCAGCGATGCGGGTCATTTCCGATGAGGCTTCACGCACGACTGCGGCGCCTTCTTCAGAGAGTGTTGAGGCCTTGCGTGACACGGCTTCAGTGTCGCTTGCTTGGTTGGAGACGTGGTTAATACTGGTGGTGACCTGTTCAACCGCGGCTGCTACGCTGGCGGCAGCATCACTTTGTTGCTGAGAGCTGCGAGCGATGTGGCTCGTCTGCACCGAAAGTTTAGCAACAGCGTCAGACACCGAGTTCGCTTGGCTGGACACATCCGCAATCATGCGTTTGATGGCTTTGCCCATACTGTTAAAGGCACTGGCTGTTGCACCAAATTCGTCTTTTGTCTGTAGCTGAGCCCGTGAGGATAGATCTCCCTTGGCAAAGCGAGCGATCGCGCTTCCCAGAATTTTGGTGCTATTCATCAAAGATAAATACAGCCCAATGAATAGGTAAGCACCTGAAGCTGCGATAAACATGCACACCCATAGGGTGTAACGCACCCAGTCCGGGAGGGTGATGATGTCCATAAAGTCCACATACGCCATCGCCGCCAGCGCAGTGAAAGGGAATCCAAGCAGAACAACGAGAAATAAGAATTTCTGGCCAAGGCTCAGGGAGTCGAGCAATTTGCGGGCAGGGGCGAATAATGCTTGCATGGGGATTTCTCCATTTATTGCTTATTGTTGTGCAGCGGCCGCGAGCTGTTCCATTCAGCGTATTTGCCTAGTGAGGTTTTAGGCCCGCCTAATCGCCCTTGCTGCCAGAAGAGCGATTAGGTTCGTTTATTTCATTTCAGTATTCATTCTAGCGGTATTTTCACTTAAAGTCGCGCTGGATATGAAAAAAAGTGAATACTGAGGGGCCAGTCAGGTCAAGGGGTTATACAGAAATTGTATCGGCCAGTTCGCGGAATTCTGCAATTTGGTCGAAATTCATATAACGGTAAATATCACCTGCTTTCTCATTCACGATATTGACCTGTGTCAGATATTCCTCTTTGCTCGGGATCCGGCCTAGCAGTGCGCATACTGCCGCCAGCTCGGCCGAGCTTAGATAAACACGGGTATCAATGCCAAGTCGGTTGGGGAAGTTGCGGGTCGAGGTGGAAACCGCGGTACTTCCTTTCTTGATTTGCGCTTGATTGCCCATGCACAGCGAGCAGCCAGGCATTTCCATACGGGCGCCGGATTTTCCGAGGATGGCGTAATAGCCTTCCTCGTTAAGGATCATGGCGTCCATCTTTGTGGGAGGGGCGATCCATAGACGGGTAGGGATGTCCGTTTTGCCGTCCAGCACCTTACCTGCAGCGCGGAAATGGCCAATGTTGGTCATACAGCTGCCGATAAAGACTTCATCGATCTTGTCGCCAGCGACTTCCGACAGCGGCTTGATGTCGTCCGGGTCATTTGGACAAGCGAGCAGGGGCTCATGAATCTCGGCCAGGTCAATTTCGATCACAGCTGCGTATTCAGCATCCTTGTCCGACTCAAGCAGTTGCGGATTGGCAATCCAGGCTTGCATCGCCTGAATGCGCCGCGTGAGTGTCCGCTTGTCTTCGTAGCCTTCAGCGATCATCCACTTCATCAGCGTGATATTCGAGTTCAGGTATTCGATGATCGGTTCTTTGTCGAGCTTGACCGTGCAGCCGGCGGCAGAGCGTTCTGCGGATGCGTCAGAGAACTCAAACGCTTGCTCTACCTTGAGTTTTGGCATGCCTTCGATTTCAAGGATGCGGCCAGAGAACACGTTTTTCTTGCCCTGCTTGGCGACGGTCAGCAAGCCTTGCTTGATGGCGTAGTAGGGGATGGCATTGACCAAGTCACGGAGGGTGATGCCAGGTTGCATTTCACCCTTGAAGCGAACAAGCACTGACTCGGGCATGTCTAGGGGCATGACGCCGGTGGCGGCGGCAAATGCCACAAGGCCAGATCCGGCAGGGAAGGAAATGCCAATCGGGAAGCGGGTGTGCGAGTCACCACCGGTGCCTACGGTATCAGGCAACAGGAAGCGATTGAGCCACGAGTGAATCACGCCATCACCCGGACGCAGGGAGACGCCGCCACGTGCCGTAATGAAGGAGGGCAGGGTGCGATGGGTCTTGATGTCCACCAGCTTGGGGTAGGCCGCGGTGTGGCAGAACGACTGCATCACCAAGTCAGCCGAGAAGCCCAGACAGGCGAGGTCCTTCAGCTCATCACGAGTCATTGGGCCAGTTGTGTCTTGGGAGCCAACAGATGCCATGCGTGGTTCGCAGTAGGTGCCCGGGCGAATACCTTGCTGATTGCCATTGACCGTTGGCAGGCCGCAGGCGCGACCGACCATCTTTTGTGCCAACGTGAAGCCCTTGCCGGTATCGACCGGCGGCTTGGGCAAACGGAACAGCGTGGAAGCAGGCAAGCCAAGCGCTTCACGCGCACGCGTGGTCAGACCGCGGCCGATGATCAGGTTGATGCGGCCACCTGCACGGACTTCGTCGAGCAGCACTTCTGATTTGTAGCTGAAGGTTGATACCACGGTGCCATTCTTTTCGACCTTACCTGCGAGTGGGTAGATATCGATTACGTCACCCATGTGGAGCTGCGAAACATCGCACTCAATAGGGAGGGCGCCAGCATCTTCTTGGGTGTTGAAGAAGATAGGCGCAATCTTGCCGCCGAGACAGTAGCCGCCGAAGCGTTTGTTGGGTACATAGGGGATGTCATCGCCGGTCCACCACAGTACGGAGTTGGTTGCGGACTTGCGTGAAGAGCCGGTTCCCACCACATCGCCGACATAAGCAATCGGCACGCCTTTGGCCTTAAGTTCCTGCAGGAACTTGATGGGGCCCAGTTCGCCTGGCTTGTCGGGGGTGATGCCATCGCGTGGGTTTTTCAGCATGGCCAGTGCGTGCAGTGGAATATCCGGGCGACTCCAGGCATCGGGCGCGGGGGATAGATCATCGGTATTCGTTTCGCCCGTGACCTTGAATACGGCGACCGTGATTTTTTCCGGCACATTTGGGCGGGAGGTGAACCACTCCGCATCTGCCCATGACTGCATAACGGCCTTGGCACTATTGTTACCAGACTTGGCAAGCTCAGCCACGTCATGGAAATAGTCGAACATCAGCAGTGTGTGCTTGAGGGCATTGGCTGCAGTGGCACCCACCTCAGCGTCTGCAAGCAGGTCGATCAATGGCTTAACGTTGTAGCCACCAAGCATGGTGCCGAGTAGTTCGGTCGCACGCGTGCGGGAGATCAAGCTATTTTTTTCTTCGCCTTTGGCGACCGCAGCGAGAAATTTAGCTTTGATCTCTGCGGCATCATCGACGCCTGCAGGAATGCGGTAGGTGATCAGATTCAGTAGCTCGGCAGCATCTTGGCCGGCGGGAGCGCGTAAAAGCTCGATCAGTGCCGCCGTTTGCTGCTTAGTCAGCGGGAGAGGGGGGATGCCTTGGGCGGCGCGCTCGGCGACGTGTTGGCGATAGGCTTCAATCATGGTGGCTCCTGATGGCTAAATGCTGAAAAAACGTTGCTGAGTCTGCTCGGGCAGAGTCATGCCGGTGGCATGGGCGCGCTGGAGTAGTTCCCAGTAGTAACGGAAAGAGGCTCGGTCATGTAATTTGCCGGCATGCTGGATGGGGCCCCAGTCGGCATCTTGTGCAGCGCAGATGATGGCGTTGGCCATGTCGACCTCGGAATAATCCGGTTGCATGGCTTCCACGATGGGGCGAATTTGGTTGGGGTGAATGCTCCACATGCGCAGGAAGCCGAATTCCTTACGGGCTCGTGCAGCGTCGTTAGCAACAACCTGCGGGTCGCGAATCTCGGTGGTGACATTGTGCGCCGGGACGACATGATTCGCCAACGCGGCTGCTGAAATCTCGGTCTTGGCACGCGCCATCAAGGGGTGCGAAAACTGCCCGGGGGAAACCATGGCGCTGCCCGGGACAGCACCGTGATGGCTGCTGACGAAATCCATAATGCCGAAGTCGATACTCTCAACGTGAGGCAACGCCGCGATTTGCCAGGCATCGCGTAGCGCACCGTGCGTTTCGATAAGCACATGAACGGGAATTTCTCGACGGACTCCGTAGCGGGCGCGGGTGGCATCAATGATGCCGATTTGCGTCAGAACATCGGCCGCGCGCTCCGGTTTGGGGAGGACGATGTAGGCAATGCGCTCGCCGGCGCGGCTGATTAGGATATCGAGGTCCTGACGCCAGTGTGGATGACTCAGGTCGTGTATCCGCACGCCGACTCGATCAAATTTGTTCGCATCGGAATTGATAAGTGAGGCCACCATTTCGGCGTGCTCACGTTCGCGGCCCGTCGCGGCTCCATCTTCGCAGTCACAGGTAAGGTCAAACACCGGACCTGCTTGGGTGCTCATTTCAACTTGGAGCGCGAGTGCCTTGATGATCAGTTTTTCATTGCCAGCATAGTGTTCACAGGCTGAGAGAGCGGGGAAGCGTTTGCTGCCATCGCCGTAGAGAACTTCATTGGGGTGTTGTGTACTCATGAATCACTTCAGTAGATGTTTAATAGTGTCTCGTTCTTCTTGGAGTGCTCTTGCATCGGCGTTGAGTTTGCTGCGACTAAATGCATCAAGGCTGAGGTTTTGCACAATGCGCCATTTGCCATTCTCGGTAGTGACAGGCATGCCATAGATCAATCCAGCCGGGATGTCGTAGGCGCCATCCGAGCAGATGCCCATGCTGAGCCAGCGCCCATCGCTACCCAATATCCAGTCACGCATGTGGTTGAGAGCTGCATTCGCGGCTGAGGCGGCAGCTGCGAGGCCACGCGCTTCAATCACCTGGCTGCCCCGTTTAACGATCGTTGGGATGTACTCTCCGTGAAACCAGTTCTTGTCGAGTTGCTCGATAACGGGCTTTCCGTCAGCAGTGGCATAGCGCAGATCTACATACATTTCTGGGGAGTGCGTGCCCCACACACAAACACGATCAATCGACGCAATTGGTTTTTTCAAATGGAAGGCTAGTTGTGTCACTGCGCGGTTGTGATCCAAGCGCAACATTGCTGTGAAGTTTTCACGTGGCAAATCGGGAGCGCAGCTCATTGCGATTAATGCATTGGTGTTGGCAGGATTGCCCACCACCATGACCTTCACATCCCTTGAGGCCACTGCATTGAGCGCTTTCCCTTGCTGCGTGAAAATTGCTGCATTGGCGACAAGCAGGTCTTTGTTTTCCATCCCTTTACTACGAGGACGTGCGCCGACCAAAATTGCAATATCTGCATCTTTAAAAGCGACAAGTGGGTCGTCGGTGTGAATGAGGTCGATGAGCAGCGGAAATGCGCCATCTTCAAGCTCAAGTACAACCCCGTTCAGGGCGGGCAGTGAGGGGGTGGTTTCAAGCAGTTGCAGGATGATGGGCTGGTCCTTGCCCAGCATATCTCCGCCGGCAATACGGAATAGCAAGGCATAACCAATTTGACCGGCTGCGCCAGTGACGGCAATGCGGATAGGGGCTTTGCTCATGATGCCTCCTGCGAATCTACTTTCAGATTTAACTGGCCATCATTCTAAACGGATGGCCACCGTGCGAGAGACTTACTCTCCGTACTAATTACGTTGATTTTGATGTCAATTTCAGTGTAGGTTGCCCTGTCTGTTTTGTAAATATACATCATATGTCTTATATAAGACATGAATTAGGGTATAGACGATGGCAAAAAATTGTGTTTTACTCAAACTACATTCAGTTAATGGCTAGTTCCCATGAGCGGCTCTCCGACCTTCAGCCCGTTGTATCGCCAGATCAAGGCGTTGCTATTGCAGGCTTTGGATAGTGGCGAATGGCGTCCAGGTGCCGCGATCCCAAGCGAGTCAGAACTGGCCGTGCGTTACAGCGTCAGTCAAGGCACCGTCCGCAAAGCCATCGATGAGTTGGCAACTGAAAAACTGCTGATTCGCAAGCAGGGTAAGGGCACTTTTGTTGCCACCCATAACGACCCTCGTCAATTTTTTCGCTTTCTACGCCTCGTTCCGCTGAATGGCGAGGTAACGCCTGCGCGCAGCGTGCCGCTTGAGTGCTGGCAGGCAAAGGCAGGTCCTGAGCCGGCGCGCATGCTCGATGTGCCCCATGGCGCGCCGCTGATCGTGGTGCGCCGCGTGTTGCAGTTCAATAAGCGCAACGTGGTGGGCGACGAAATCTATTTGCCGGCTGAGCCATTTCGCGGTCTCGACATGGACATGCTCAAAGCCCATGAAGGATCGCTGTACAGTTTGTTCGAGGCGAAATTTGGCGTGCACATGATTCGTGCCCAGGAGCGTGTTCGTGCCGTGCTCGCTGATCGTGAGGGTTCCGAATTACTCGGTGTCGAAGAAGGAAGTCCGCTGCTCTCGGTGGAACGTATCAGCTACACCTATGGAGATCGGCCGATGGAATGGCGGCGAGGCTTGTATTCCACCGTTGATCACTGTTATCTCAACGAGTTGAACTAAATATGATCACGCGCAAACTTTCTAGGCCTTACAGCCACAAGCTTGCGTCATATAATCCAACCGTCATTGTGCGGTGCAGCAGGGGTGGTCTGGCGACCATCAGCATTAACTAATCTGTGGGGAAAGTGCATGGCCGCGCCGCGTAGCATTCAGTCACCCAACAAACAGCGTCCTAAATTTCTGACGCTGACAGCGATACGCCTGCCATTGGCTGGCGTTGTCTCGATTCTTCACCGCATCAGCGGTTCCATCTTGTTTTTGGCCTTGCCCGCATTGATCGGGCTCTTTGGCTTGTCACTGGAGTCGCCCGTAGGGTTTGAGCGGGCGGGGCAGCTTGTTCGGCAGCCAATGATTGGGATCCCCTTATTCGGTTTGGCATGGGCTTACATTCATCATTTCTGCGCAGGTCTCCGCTTCCTACTACTCGATATGCATATCGGGCTTGATAAGGAAGGCGCGCGCCGCTCAGCCGTCGGTGTCCTAGTGGTGAGTTTGGCACTGACCAGTCTGCTGGCCCTGAAGCTCTTGGGAGTGTTCTGATGCGTACCACGACTGGTGCTCACTACGGATTGCGTGACTGGATTGCGCAGCGTATTACTGCTGTCTTCATGGCCGTTTTCACAGTGGTTGTGATCGTAGCTTTGTTCACAGGGGTGGCCGAGTCAGCTGAGCGCTGGCGGGCATTTTTCGGTTTTGGCCCGATGCGTTTCCTGTCTTTCCTGTTTGCCATGAGCCTGTGCTACCACGCATGGATTGGTATTCGCGACATCTGGATGGACTACATCAAGCCGGTGTGGATTCGTCTGACGCTGCATTCCCTCACCCTGTTGGCACTGTTCGGCTATGCCGGCTGGTGCATTGAAATCCTCTGGAGACTTTGACCATGGCTGTTGCAGTCCGCAAGTTCGATGCAGTCATTGTGGGGGCCGGTGGTGCGGGTTTGCGCGCCGCTATCCAATTGTCGGAAGCCGGCTTGCGCACGGCCGTTATCTCCAAAGTTTTCCCCACACGCTCGCACACCGTTGCCGCGCAGGGTGGGGTTGCCGCCTCATTGGGCAACTCAGAGGAAGATCACTGGCACTGGCATATGTACGATACCGTCAAGGGCTCGGATTGGCTGGGTGATCAAGACGCTATCGAGTTTATGTGTCGCAAGGCCAACGAGGTGGTGATTGAACTTGAACACTACGGCATGCCTTTCGACCGCCTCGATAACGGCCGCATCTATCAGCGCCCATTCGGTGGGCATATGTCGAATTTTGGCGAGAAGCCTGTCGCTCGTTCCTGTGCCGCCGCTGACCGCACTGGTCATGCCATGTTGCATGCCCTCTACCAGCGCAATATCAAGGCGAACACACACTTCTTCACCGAGTGGATGGCGCTGGATCTAATCCGCGATGAAGATGGCGATGTGCTGGGTGTGACTGCCCTGGAAATGGAAACCGGAGAGGTGGTGGCCTTCCATGCACGTGCCACTATTTTTGCTACTGGCGGTGCCGGTCGTATCTATCATTCCTCCACCAATGCCTTCATTAATACGGGCGATGGCCTTGGCATGGCAGCACGTGCGGGGATTCCGCTTGAGGATATGGAGTTCTGGCAATTCCATCCGACCGGTGTGGCCGGTGCCGGTGTGCTAATTACCGAGGGCGTTCGTGGCGAAGGCGGCATTCTGCGCAATGCTCAAGGTGAGCGCTTCATGGAGCGCTATGCCCCGAATGCAAAGGATCTGGCCTCGCGTGATGTGGTCTCGCGGGCCATGGTCACTGAAATCAATGAGGGGCGTGGGTGTGGCCCGAATAAAGACTATGTCCTGCTCGACATTACGCATCTGAAGCCTGAGACCATCATGAAGCGTTTGCCCGGGATTCATGAAATCTCCTTACGCTTTGCTGGTGTTGATCCAATTCGTGCCCCGATTCCTGTCGTGCCAACCTGTCACTTTCAGATGGGTGGTATCCCGATTAATTATCGTGGGCAGGTGGTTGTGCCAAAGAACAACATGCCTGAAGTCGTTGTCCCCGGCTTTTATGCGGCTGGAGAGTGTTCATGCTCCTCTGTGCATGGGGCCAATCGTCTCGGTACAAACTCCTTGCTTGAACTTCTGGTTTTCGGAAAATCGGCTGGAGAAACCGCCATCAACGATCTGCGGATGGGGCGGCGTGAGCACAAACCCTTGCCCAAGGATGCCATTGATCGCACTTTAGAACGCCTAAACCGTCTCGAAAATCAGAAGGACGGTGCTGATGTCCATGAGACACGGTTAGCGATGCAGCGTGTCATGCAAAAGCATGCCGGGGTATTCCGCTTTAAGGATTTGCTCGAAGAGGGGGTGGCCGAGATCATGAAGGTCGCTGATCAGGTCAAGATGACGCAAATTGGGGATAAGTCACGTGTCTTTAATACGGCACGTATTGAGGCGCTCGAGCTGGACAACCTGATCGAGGTGGCGAAGGCCACCATGATTTCGGCTGAGGCGCGCAAAGAGTCCCGTGGCGCACACGTTCGCGACGATGCGCCGGACACACCGGAGCATCCAGATGGACGTGATGATGACAATTGGATCAAGCACACGCTTTGGTATAGCGAGGGTAATCGCCTTGACTACAAGCCGGTGCATTTGGATCCGCTGACGGTGGACTCATTCCCGCCGAAGAAGCGTAGTTATTGAGGACCGCATCATGACTGCTCGTAATGTTCAGTTCCGCATTTATCGCTACGATCCCGATAAGGATGCCAAGCCTTGGATGCAGGACATCTCGCTGGAACTCGAAGAGACTGATCGCAAGCTGCTTGATGCCATCGTCAAGCTCAAGGCCAAGGATGACAGTATTGCGTTCCGCCGCTCTTGCCGTGAAGGGGTGTGTGGATCCGATGCCATGAATATTAATGGCAAGAATGGTTTGGCCTGCCTGACCGATGTAGACGATCTGAAGCAGCCCATTGTGTTGCGTCCACTTCCTGGGTTGCCAGTGATCCGCGACTTAATTGTGGATATGACGCAGTTCTTCAACCAGTATCACTCCATCAAGCCGTATCTGGTTAACCATGACCCATTGCCAGAGCGAGAGCGTTTGCAATCACCGGAAGATCGGGACGAGCTCGATGGCTTATATGAGTGCATTTTGTGCGCTTGCTGCTCGACCGCTTGCCCAAGCTTCTGGTGGAATCCGGACAAGTTTGTCGGCCCTGCGGGTTTGCTAGCGGCCTATCGCTTTATTGCGGATACGCGCGATCAAACCACCAGTGAGCGTCTCGATAATCTAGAAGATCCGTACCGTCTATTCCGCTGCCACACCATTATGAACTGTGTCGATGTCTGTCCTAAAGGGCTGAATCCGACCAAGGCAATTGGTAAGATCAAAGACATGATGATGAGGCGTGCAGTTTGAGCACGCTGGCTGCGGATACCCGGCATGCCCGTGACGAACGGCTGCGTTGGCATTGCCGTCGTGCCTTGCTTGAGCTGGATATCGTCTTCACGCGTTACTGGGCCGAGCGCCAAAGACAGCCCTTGGACGACGAGGAGGCTGCCAGCTTAGCGCGCTTGCTGGCGCTTGAAGACTACCCACTGTGGGATTTGGTCAGCGGCAAAAATGAATTTATCCCTGCAGCAGATAAAAAGCTGCTGGAGCTGCTACGCAGGCTTTAGAATCAAAAGCATTTTCCGCGCTGCTTATGTATGGCAGCCGGGCAGGAATTAAGAGATCGACACTGAAAGGAAGCGGTAATGACAACAAACCGAACCACCACGCTGACGCTGGACGGGAAGGAATTTGAATTCCCCGTCATGCAAGGTACGCATGGCAACGATGTCATTGACATTCGTAGCCTGGGTAGCAAGGCTGGCGTATATACGTATGACTCGGGTTTCCTTTCTACCGCCAGTTGCCAATCGAAGATCACTTATATCGATGGTGACAAGGGCGAACTGCTGTACCGCGGCTATCCAATTGAGCAGCTTGCTGAGCAGTGCTCTTTCTTAGAAACCGCTTGGCTGTTGAGAAATGGCGAGTTGCCAAATGCGAAACAGAAAGCTGATTTTGAAAACACCATCAAGAGCCACACGATGGTGCATGAGCAACTGGTCAAATTTTTCCAAGGCTTCCGCCGTGACGCACACCCAATGGCTGTGATGGTTGGCGTTGTTGGCGCACTGTCGGCCTTCTATCACGAGGCGATGGATAGCTCCGATGCCGAGCATCGCAGCATCAGTTTCAATCGTATTGTGGCCAAGATGCCAACCATCGTAGCTATGGCCTACAAGTACACGATTGGTCAGCCTTTCATGTACCCACGCAACGACCTGGATTACACCGCCAACTTCATGCACATGATGTTTGGTACCCCCTGTGAACAGTACAAGCCGAATCCAGTTCTGGTTCGTGCGCTCGATATCATTTTTACCTTGCATGCGGATCACGAACAGAACGCCTCGACATCTACGGTGCGTTTGGCCGGTTCGTCTGGCGCTAACCCCTATGCCTGTATCTCGGCAGGGATTGCCTGTCTGTGGGGTCCCGCTCATGGAGGAGCAAATGAAGCCTGCCTCAACATGCTTGAGCAGATTGGCGATGTGTCACGGGTTGGCGAATACATCAAGCGCGCTAAGGATAAGGATGATCCTTTCCGCCTGATGGGCTTCGGCCATCGCGTTTACAAGAATTTTGATCCTCGTGCAAAGCTCATGCGTAAGGTCTGCGCCGATGTGCTTACCGAGCTTGGTTTGCGCGATGATCCACTGTTCAAGTTGGCTATGGAGCTGGAGCGCATTGCACTGGAAGATGATTATTTCGTCGAGCGCAAGCTGTATCCGAATGTTGATTTCTACTCCGGTATTGTGCAACGTGCGCTAGGCATCCCAACCTCAATGTTCACTTGCATCTTCTCTCTGGCCCGTACAGTGGGCTGGATGACGCAGTGGGAGGAGATGCTGACCGATCCGGAATACAAAATTGGTCGTCCGCGCCAGCTTTACATTGGCGCCGCCCGTCGCGATGTGCTGTCGATGGATAAGCGCTAAACAGGTAGCAGGCAAGGGGCGAGTGATCGCCCCTTGTTGTTTGTCCCGAAAGGTTTATGGGGCGAGCAAGATAAAAGCTTAAGTTGTCGTAGCGTTGTTGTCGGTAATGATGAGGTGACGCCATGTTGCAAATGCTTTCCAACTCGTATCTATTCGGCGCCAATGCGCCCTTTATCGAAGAGCTCTACGAAGCCTATCTGGTCAATCCAGCGGCGATCGATCCTGTTTGGCGTGAATACTTCGATAAGCTCGTTAGTTTGCCGGGCGCGGGTAATTACACCGGGCCTGATGTGCCGCATGCGCCCATCGTTGCCTCCTTTGCCCAACGTGCCAAAGAAGGGGAACTGCGCACCAATAGTCGCCCTGCGATTGCCGAGGATGGTAAACAGCATGGGGTATTCCGTCTTGTCTCTGCTTACCGTTTCCTAGGCAACCGATGGGCACAGATCGACCCGCTTAAGCGCGCCGAGCGGCCCAACATCGCCGAGCTAGAACCGGCTTTCTACGGTTTTACCGAGGCTGATCTCAGCCACACCTTCAGTGCCGGCTCCTTCTCTGGGGTGTCTGAGAACGCCACGCTCGGCGAAATCATCGATGGCTTACGTCAGACGTATTGCGGCAGCATCGGTCTTGAATACATGTATATCTCGGATGTGACTCAGAAGCGCTGGCTCCAAGCGCGCTTTGAGCCTATCCGTGCCACGCCGTCCTATAGCCCTGAGCGTAAGCGCCATTTCTTGGAGCGTCTCACTGCTGCCGAGACGCTTGAACGTTATCTCCATACCAAATACGTTGGCCAAAAGCGCTTTTCCTTAGAGGGCAGTGAGGCCACCATCCTTGCGCTGGACGAGCTGATTCAAGTCGCAGGTCGGACGGGCGTGCAGGAAATTGTGGTCGGCATGGCGCACCGTGGCCGCTTGAATGTGCTGGTGAATACGCTGGGTAAGTCACCCAAAGACTTGTTCTCGGAATTCGAAGGCAAGCAGGCAGAGGAGCTGACCTCTGGTGACGTGAAGTACCACATGGGCTTTTCGTCGAATATTTCGACTGAGGGTGGACCTGTCCACCTGTCGCTGGCGTTCAATCCATCGCACCTTGAAATCGTCAATCCGGTGGTTGAAGGCTCTGTCTATGCGCGCCAGCGGCGTCGTGGCGACAAGAGCGGTGATGGCGTGCTGCCTGTGATCTTGCATGGTGACTCTGCCGTGGCCGGGCAGGGCGTCAATCAGGAAATGCTCAATTTCTCGAAGACGCGTGGCTACGGTGTGGGCGGGACGGTGCATATCATCGTCAATAATCAAATCGGCTTTACCACCTCCGATCCGCGCGACTATCGTTCGTCCACCTACTGCACCGACATCTTCAAGATGATCGAAGCGCCAATTTTCCACGTCAATGGTGATGACCCAGAAGCGGTGGCCTATGTGACACAGGTGGCGATGGAGTTCCGTCAGGAGTTCAATACCGACGTCGTGATTGATCTGGTTTGCTTCCGCAAGCTTGGCCACAATGAGCAAGATGAGCCGATGGTCACGCAACCCCTGATGTATAAGCGCATTCAGGCACACCCGGGCGCACGTCAACTGTATGCCGATCGCTTGGTTGCGCAAGGGGTGTGTGCCGAGGGCGAACCCGAACAGTTCATCAAGGATTACCGTGCGGCGCTGGATCGCGGTGAGCTGCTCTACAACCCGGTGTTGACCAATCATCCAATGACATTGGCCATCGACTGGACCCCCTTCGCTGGTCAGCAGTACACCGACGAATGCAAGACAGCTGTACCGATCCCTGAATTGCAGCGAATGGCGCAGGCACTCACCACGATTCCCGAGGCCTTCACGCTGCATCCGCGTGTGCAGAAGGTGATTGATGATCGCCGTTTGATGGGTGAGGGGAAGCTTCCTTTGGATTGGGGCATGGGTGAGAACCTTGCCTATGCCACGCTGCTGATGCAGGGCTATGGCGTGCGTGTGTCGGGTGAGGATGTCGGCCGAGGCACATTCTTCCACCGTCACGCGACCTTGCATGATCAGAACCGTGAAAAGTGGGACATCGGAACCTATATTCCACTGCAGAACATTGATCCTAAGCAGTCACCTTTTATCGTGATTGACTCGGTCCTCTCCGAAGAGGCCGTACTGGCGTTTGAGTACGGCTACTCAACCGCCGCACCGAATGAGCTGGTGGTCTGGGAAGCGCAGTTTGGCGACTTTGCCAATGGCGCTCAGGTGGTGATTGACCAGTTCATTTCCTCTGGCGAAGCTAAGTGGGGGCGCCTCTCCGGGCTAACGCTGATGCTGCCGCATGGCTATGAAGGGCAAGGCCCAGAGCACTCCTCAGCACGCATTGAGCGCTACATGAGCTTGTCTGCAGAAATGAACTGGCAGGTATGTGTGCCATCGACACCCTCGCAAATCTTCCATCTGTTGCGTCGTCAGATGCTCAGAAAGCTGCGTAAGCCGTTGGTCATCATCACGCCCAAGTCGCTCTTGCGTCACAAAGATGCAGTTTCCACGCTCGATGAGCTAGCGAATGGTCAGTTCCGCACTGTGATTGGTGAGACCGAGGCATTAGATCCGAAGAAGGTGGAACGTGTGGTCTTCTGCGCAGGCAAGATTTACTACGAGCTGATGGCGCACCGGCGCGAGCAGAACATCACCAACACGGCGGTATGTCGAATCGAGCAACTGTATCCCTTTCCGAATGACGAGATTCAAGCCGAGCTGCTGAAGTGGCCGAAGGCGAAGGAAATCGTCTGGTGTCAGGAAGAGCCGCGCAATCAGGGCGCGTGGTACTGGCTGGCATCGCGATATCACATTGCCAAGCGCGTCGCCTCAGGGCAGGAGCTCTTCCTGGTCAGTCGGCCGGCATCGGCCTCGCCAGCAGTCGGTTATTACGCCAAGCACCATGCGCAGCAAAAAGCAGTGATCGAGGGGGCATTTGGCCCACTCGACAAGACTATTTGAACGGCAAAAAGCAACGGGTATACGGAGAGAATAAATGCTGATCGAAGTGAAAGTGCCGCAGTTGTCCGAGTCAGTGGCTGAAGCCACGCTGGTGTCCTGGCATAAACAGCCGGGCGAGGCCGTCGCACGTGACGAGAACCTGATCGATATCGAAACCGATAAGGTTGTCCTTGAATTACCCGCGCCGGGAGACGGGGTGCTGATCAAGGTGCTCAAGGCTAATGGCGCCACCGTGGTATCGGGCGAAGTCATTGCGCATCTGGATACTGAAGCCAAGGCATCGGCAGCGCCTGCTGCAAAGGCCTCTGCCAGCAAGGCGGCTTCACCCGCGCCCCAAGCCGCTTCTTCCGCTCCTGCTATAGCGCAAGCTACTGCATCAGAGCCAGTGGTCATGCCGGCTGCACGCAAGTTGCTAGCCGAGTCAGGCTTGGATGCTAGCCAGATTGAAGGCAGCGGTCGCGGCGGGCGCATTACTAAAGCTGATGTACTGAGCACGACTAAACCAGCAGCGCCGGCAGCACCCGCAGCGCCTCTTGCCGCCCAGTCAGCATCGGTTGCCAGCCCTGCTGCCGCACCACGCCCCGCGCTGGCCCAGCCATCCGCCGTGAATGTGGACGCCTTGCTCGCTGGCCGGCCTGAGCAGCGTGTGCCGATGTCGCGCCTTCGCGCCCGTGTGGCCGAGCGTCTGCTGCAGTCGCAACAGCAGAATGCAATCCTGACGACCTTCAACGAGGTCAATATGGGCCCAGTGATGGAGCTCCGCGCCAAGTACAAGGATAAGTTCGAGAAGGAGCATGGCGTGAAGCTTGGCTTCATGTCTTTCTTCGTTAAGGCCGTCGTCGCCGCGCTCAAGAAGTACCCGGTGATCAATGCCTCGGTAGATGGCAATGACATTGTCTATCACGGCTACTTTGATATTGGCATTGCGGTGGGCAGCCCGCGTGGCCTAGTGGTTCCGATCCTCCGCGATGCCGATCAAATGAGCCTTGCGCAGATCGAAAAGAAGATTGCCGAGTTCGGCAAGAAAGCGCAGGACGGCAAGTTGTCGATGGAAGACCTGACCGGCGGCACCTTCTCGATTTCAAATGGTGGGGTATTCGGCTCCATGCTGTCGACCCCCATCATCAACCCACCACAGTCAGCCATCCTCGGCATCCATGCCACCAAGGATCGCCCAGTGGTTGAGAACGGACAGATCGTGATTCGTCCGATCAACTATCTGGCGATGTCCTATGACCATCGCATCATTGATGGCCGTGAGGCCGTCTTGGGTTTGGTGACGATTAAAGAGGCGCTGGAAGATCCGGCCCGTCTGTTGCTTGATCTCTGAGCCGGAGTACAGCGATGAAAGAGTTTGATGTTGTTGTGATTGGTGCGGGCCCTGCGGGCTATGTGGCGGCGATTCGTGCGGCCCAGCTGGGCAAGCAGGTTGCGTGTATCGAGTCGGAGTCGTATGCCGACCCAAAAGGACAAGTTCGCCTTGGGGGTACCTGTCTCAACGTGGGCTGTATTCCTTCTAAGGCTTTGCTGCAATCGTCAGAGTTGTATGCCCAAGCCAATCATGCGTTCGTGATGCACGGCATTGGCGTGGATGGCGTGCGCATGGATGTACCGACCATGTTGCGTCGCAAGGACAATATCGTCACTCAGCTGACAAATGGCATCCGCAGCCTGTTTAAGAAGAACAAGGTGACGCAGCTTTCTGGTCACGGTCGCTTTGTCGGTCGCGAAGGGGATCGTTGGATTGTCGAGATCAAAGGCAAGGATGGTGAAGAACTGGTGGCTGCGACCCATGTTGTTGTGGCCACGGGTTCAAGTGCGCGGCATCTGGAAGGCGTGCCCGTCGATAACCGCATCGTCTGCGACAACATTGGCGCGCTGAATTTTGAAAGTGTTCCGCAGCGGCTGGGTATTATCGGTGCAGGGGTGATTGGGCTTGAGCTCGGCTCAGTTTGGAAGCGTCTGGGTGCCGATGTGACGATTTTGGAAGCCATGCCGGACTTTCTGGCGGCTGCTGATCAGGCTGTCACCAAAGAAGCATGGAAAGTATTCACCGCAGGTCAGGGCCTGAAGATTCAGCTGGGCGTGAAGATTAATGCAGTGCTGCCGCATGAGAACGGCGTGCGCATTGAATACGAATCGGCAGACGAGAGCATTGTGCTGGAAGTGGATCGCCTGATTGTTTCGGTGGGTCGACTCGCCAATACCGCAGGGCTGGGTGCCGATGTGGTCGGCTTGCAATTGGATGATCGTGGTCGTGTCGATGTCGATGCCGAGTGTCGTACCAACCTTGAGAATGTCTGGGCAGTTGGCGATGTGGTGCGTGGTCCTATGCTTGCACACAAGGGCATGGAAGAGGGCGTGATGGTGGCCGAGCTGATTGCGGGTCAAGCAGGCCATGTGAATATGAACACCATTCCCTGGGTGATCTACACCCACCCTGAGATTGCCTGGGTCGGCAAAACGGAGCAGCAGCTTAAGAATGAAGGCGTTGACTATAAGGTTGGCCAGATTCCTTTTGTCGCTAATGGCCGTGCCTTGGGGCAGGGCGATACTACAGGCTTTGTCAAAATGCTGGCCTGTGCGCAGACGGACCGCATTCTCGGCATGCATGTGTTCGGCAACAATGCTTCGGAGCTAATTGCTGAGGCGGTCGTTGCTATGGAGTTTGGTGCCTCTTCGGAAGACATCGCGCGCATCTGCCACGCACATCCGACATTGTCGGAAGCCGTGCATGAAGCGGCATTGGCGATCGACAAGCGCGCGCTGCATTTCTGATGCTTATTTCCCGGCTGGTACATCCAGCTAGGGTTCGTGGATAGATGGAACCGCACCTGATTCTCAACGTGCCTCAAAAAGGCATGCTCGAACGATTTGCCGAAGTGGCAAAGGAACGTGGCATTACGCCAGACTCCGCTCAACTAGCGGCGGCAGATCGTTTGCAGCGGTTCTATGATGAGCTGATTGCCTTCAAGGCAGCGCGGCGCACTGCCCTGCGTCGCTTGCTCCTGAATCCAGAATTGCCCCGAGGCGTTTGGATCTGGGGCGGCGTAGGGCGTGGCAAGAGCTTTCTGATGAACTGCCTCTTCGAAGCCGTGCCCTACACCAAGAAGCGGCGCGTACATTTCCATGCCTTTATGCAGGAAGTGCATGCTGCGCTAAACCAGCGGCGTGCTACTAGCCACGGTAGCGGTTCCGATCCGCTGGCCGCCATTGCTCGTGATATTGCGGAACAGACTCGATTGATGTGTTTTGACGAGTTTCATGTCAGCGATATTGCAGATGCAATGATCCTCGGGCGCTTGATGCAGGCGCTATTCGATGAGGGTGTGGTGTTCTGTATCACCTCAAACTACCCGCCTGGTCAGCTGTATCCGGATGGTTTGCATCGAGACCAATTTGTACCAGCGATAGAGTTGCTAGAGGATAAGCTCGATATCGTCGAATTGGATGCGGGCGTGGATTACCGCGGCCGTACGCTCGCCATGAGCGACACCTATTTTATTGATGCTGATGAAAGCGTTTGGTTTCAGATGCAGCAATCCTTCACGCGCATTGCGGGCGGGGTGGGCAATGACATGCCGCTTGAGCTGGGTGGGCGTGAGTTATTAGTCGTGAGGCGAGCCGCTGGGGCAATCTGGTGTGACTTCCATGCCTTGTGCGGCGAGCCGCGTGGTCAGGCAGATTACCTAGAGCTGGCGCGGAGCTTCCACACGCTCTTCCTGACGGGCGTGCCACGTATGCTACCGGGGCAGGGCGCTGAGGCACGGCGTTTTACTTGGCTGGTTGATATTCTCTACGACGCTGCCGTACAGATTGTCATTGCCGCCGACTGTTCGGCTGAGGAACTGTATGTGGATGGGGTGCATGCCGATGAGTTTCATCGCACCGTTAGCCGTCTCAATGAAATGCGTTCAGCGGAATATCATGCGCAGGCTCATCGGCCGCCGCCTCGAGCCTAAATAGCGCTTGCTTGAAATATCTGCATAGAAAAAGCCAGTACGAGAAAGTTTGATCTAGAATCGACCCAGAGGTTAAAAAGCCTCAGGGGAGAAAACAACATTGTTCAGCAGGAGGCAGCATGCTGCATGTTGGTCAGACAGTACCGTCTTTCGAATTGCCGGATGCAGACATGGAAATGTTCAATCCCGCCTCCCTGCGCGGCAAGTCGCATGCCGTCTTATTTTTCTACCCGCGTGACGATACGCCGCTGTGCACCATGGAAGCGGCCGATTTCAGCGACCACGAGAGCGAATTCAACCAGCATCGCTGCGTCATCCTCGGCGTCAGCCGTGATGATTGCCTCAAACATGCCGATTTCCGCGACAAGCATGGGCTCTCAATTCGCCTGCTTTCGGATGTTGGCGCCAAGGTTTCAAAGCAATTTGGGGTTTGCCACTTCAAGGAGGTGGACGGCATCAAAAAGCTCTGTGTGATACGCTCTACCTTCGTCATCGACATGCACGGGGTGGTCCGGCACGCTTTGTACGACATACACCCTCGCGGGCATGCCGCTGAGGTTTTTCAACTCGTGAAGGAACTTGATCGCACATGCAGATCACCAAAGACACAGTTGTCACGCTCGACTATCGCGTGACCGACAGCGACGGCGTCCTCGTTGACGACGGCAAGCATCCCCTGACCTATCTCCACGGCGGCTACGGCGGCATCTTCGATCGCATCGAAGTTGAACTGCAAGGCAAGGCGGTGGGCGATAAGCTCGACGTTAAGCTGCAGCCAGAAGAGGCTTTCGGCGACTACGACGAATCCCTGATCGCCATTGAACCGCGCGATTTGTTCCCTGAGAACATTGAAATCGGCATGCAGTTCGAGCGTGGCAGCGAAGATGAAGATGATGAAGATATGCTCTTCACCATCACCGACATTACCGACGATAAGGTGATTGTCGATGGCAATCACCCGCTGGCAGGTCAGTCGCTGATTTTCAGCTGCACCGTGACCGACGTGCGCAAGGCTTCTGCTGAAGAGCTGAGCCACGGCCATGTGCATGGCCCCGGTGGTCACCACCACTAAGCCGTATCGCGCAATAAAAAAGCCGGCTGTGTGCCGGCTTTTTTATTGTCCTTAGTGTTCTGGAGGCGGTTCGCCTCATCAGTCCACAGCAACCTTACGCAGGAATAACGGCACAGGTTGTCCCATGGCCAGCGAGATCACCAGATAGCCGCCTTTGTCAGGCTCCTGCTTTACGGTGTAACGGCAGAAAGCCTGCAGACGGTTGCGGATACAGGCAATGCGCGCTTGCGTATGCCATTCTTCCGGAAAGAATTGACGGATTTCTTCCGTGCTGGCGACTTGATAATCACAGTCACGCTGACAGGTGATTTTCATCCACTCGCCACCAAACTGCTTACCTTCAAGTTGCCATTTCGCATCGCTGCGCGACAGACGGTAATACACATCCGTGGCCCGAAAGTGCTGATCGAGCACTACATACGCGCCAACATCTTCATCCGTTAGTTTGTCTGCGGCATGGCTCGTGCCAGCAAGAAAGCACAGCGCACAGAGCAGGACGAATCGTTTCCACATGTTATTGATTCAGTCGCTTCAGCCGGTAGAGTTGTTCGAGTGCTTCGCGTGGCGAAAGACTGTCGGGGTCAAGCGCTTCGAGTGCGCTCACCAAGGGATGGGGTTCAGCCTCGACCGGTGGTGGTGCCGCAAACAAATCGGCTTGAGGTGAGGCAAGTAGTTCGCGATTTTCCAGCGCGACTAGACGGCGCTTGGCATCACGCACCACGCTGCCGGGAATCCCCGCGAGTGCAGCCACCTGAATCCCGTAACTTTGTGAGGCTGGGCCTTCTTCGACAGCATGCAAAAACACAATGCTATGGCCATGCTCGACGGCATCTAGATGCACGTTGGCGCATTCGACAAAGTCTTCGGCAAGACGGGTCAGTTCGAAATAGTGAGTCGAGAAAAGGGTGAAGGCGCGATTCTTCTCGAGGAGGTGTCGGGCAATCGAAAAGGCGAGCGCCATGCCGTCAAAGGTCGAGGTGCCGCGACCGATCTCATCCATCAATACCAGCGAACGCTCGGTTGCACCGTTCAGGATAGCCGCCGCCTCGGTCATCTCAACCATGAAGGTGGAGCGGCCAGAAGCCAGATCGTCAGAAGCACCAATGCGCGTGTAGATCGCATCAAAGGGGCCGATTTTTGCCGCCGCAGCTGGGACAAAGGCGCCGCAGTGGGCAAGCAGCACAATCAGTGCTACCTGCCGCATATAGGTCGACTTACCGCCCATGTTCGGGCCGGTGATGAGCAGCATGCGGCGAGTGACTGCGAACTTAACTGGGTTCGCGATGAACTGCACCCCATGCTGAGCTTCAACCACTGGATGACGGCCTGCTTCAATATCGAGGACTGGTTCCGCTACCAACTGCGGCCGACAGTAGTTTCGTTCGCGTGCAATCGCCGCAAAGGCACACAGGCCGTCCAACAGGGCGAGGGCACGGGCGATGCGCTGCAGTTGCGGAATGTGCGAAGCCAGTATGTCCAGTAACGCCTCGTACAGCTGCTTTTCCAGTGCAAGCGCTCGATCATTGGCGGAGAGCGCTTTGTCTTCAAACGCCTTGAGCTCAGGCGTGATGTAACGCTCGGCATTCTTCAGCGTTTGGCGCCGGCGATAGTCGTCAGGAATCTTTTCTGTATTGGCATGGGTGACTTCAATGTAGAAGCCATGCACACGGTTGTATTCGACCTTGAGCGTGCTGATGCCGGTACGTGCCTTCTCGCGTGCCTCAAGCTCGAGCAGGAAGGCACCACAGTTGCTCTGAATACCGCGTAGCTCGTCAAGGTCAGCCGAGTAGCCATCCGCAATCACGCCACCTTCACGCAGCACACTCGATGGTTCGGCGGTGATGGCGGCTTGCAGTAACTGTAGTGCGGTATGTGGAATGGCTATGTCGTTGCTGATATCTGTCAGCAATGAGGCTTGCGTGCCCTGTAGTAATGCCTGGACTGCCGGCAGTGCTGCCAGACTGTCGCGTAGCGCAGAAAGATCGCGCGGCCGCGCCGACTTGAGCGCAATACGCGAGGTGATCCGTTCAATATCAGCCACCGGGCGCAAGGTGCGTTGCATGTCCGCACCGACGCCACGGCCTTCGTCGCCCAGCAGTTCGGCGACCGCAACGTGACGTGCGCTGGCAGCGGCTTGACTGGCGAGCGGGTGATGCAGGGCATGGCGCAACCAACGCGAGCCCATGCTGGTGGCGCAGGTGTCCAGGAGCGATAGCAGCGTTGGCGCGGCTTCGCCGCGCAGCGTTTCTGTCAGTTCGAGGTTACGTCGCGTGGCGGCATCAAGACGCAGGAACTCACTTTCTGATTCCAGCCGCAAGCCCGTCAGGTGTGCCAAGCTGCGCAACTGTGTGGCCTGCGCATATTGGAACAGGGCGCCCGCAGCGGCAAGCGCCAGTGTGGGCTCATCCGGGCCGCTGTCGGGAATGCCAAAGCCAGCTAGGTCCTGTGTGCCGAAATGGGTGGTCAGTAGTTGCCGGGCGGTACCTAAATCAAAATGCCACTGCGGCAGCTCGCGGCTAGCAGCGGCGCGTAGATCGAATGACGACAATATTTCGCTGTCAGCCAACAGAATTTCGGCAGGGCGCAGGCGTTCAAAGTGGGTGGGCAGGCTATCGAGCCGTGTTTCAAGCAGACTGAAGCCACCATTGGCCAGATTCAGCCACGCCAAGCCAATACGCTGTCGTTCAATATGCAGCGCCAGTAGGATGCTTTCGCTCTTGTCATCAAGTAAGGCGCTATCCGTGACGGTGCCGGGCGTGACGATGCGTGTGACCGCACGTTCAACCGGCCCCTTGCTCGTAGCTGGGTCACCGATCTGTTCGCAGATGGCAACGGATTCGCCGAGCTTTACCAAGCGCACCAAATACTGCTCTGCTGCATGGTAGGGCACGCCGGCCATGGGGATAGGCTGGCCGGCCGACTGGCCACGCTTGGTCAGGGTGATGTCGAGCAGCCGTGCTGCTTTCTCTGCATCTTCAAAAAACAGCTCGTAGAAGTCTCCCATGCGATAAAACAACAGGAGACTCGGATGCGCAGCCTTGAGTTTCAAGTACTGCTGCATCATGGGGGTGTGCGATGGGCTTGGCTGCGTCATTGGCATTGAGGGCGGAGTGCAGCCACGGATTTTATCGTGTTGTCATGTCCCTGCTGTCGTGTATGTTCCTTTCTCAACACGCAGTTCATCAACAAGGAAGCCCCGGCGAACCGGGGCTTTTTTTGAGTCACTCATCGTCTAAACACGATAAATGCTGACCGCAGACTTGATGGCCATGGCCATTTCGTCGAGTTGGCGGGCGCCATCGGCGGTGTTGGCAGATTCTGCGGAGTTTTCCTCAGCCATCTGCGCAATGCGTTCGACTTCCTGCGCAATGTGTGTGGAAGCCACGCTTTGCTCCTTCACCGCATCGGTGATTTCGCTGACCATGCCGACCATATCACGTGCGCCATTCTGGATCTTGTGAATGGCATCGCCAGCGCTGTGAGCGGATTCGACCCCAGCCGACACTGCGGCAACGGCATCATCCATGCTGCGTGAGGCGTTGATCGCCCCATCTTGAACACGGTTGAGCAGAGTGGCGATTTCTTCGGTCGACTTGGCTGTGCGTTCGGCCAGCTTGCGCACTTCGTCTGCGACAACCGCAAAGCCTCGGCCTTGTTCGCCGGCACGGGCGGCTTCAATCGCAGCATTCAGGGCCAGCAGATTGGTTTGGTCGGCAACTTCCTTGATGACGGTAACGGTTGAGGAGATCGTCTCACCCAGCGTCTTCAGGTTGGTGATGGCTTCAGCAGAAGTGCGAACGGTTTCCGCAATGTGGTTCATGCGATCCACGGTCGCCAAGATCACTTCCGCACCCTTTTCAGCTTCCTTGCCCGAGTTGCTGGCATGGCTGCCGACTTCGGTTGCGCGGGTGGCAATGTGGTTGACGCTGACGGTCATCTCTTCAATGCTTGCGGCCATGCCCGAAGCAGAATCACTTTGGGTCATTGAACTGGTTGAGATCTCATTAGCTGAGCGCGACATGCCAGCAGCGGCTGCGTAGACGCCATCGATGCGTTCCTGAATTTCACGGAAACTCTGTTGCAGTTTACTCAACAGGCCTTCGTAGGCTTGAACCGCTTGGCCAATTTCATCATTGCTTTGCAGGTTCAGGCGATGGGTGAAGTCCAAGTCACGGGTGGTCGCGACCAGTGAATCTCGCATTGCGATGACAGGAGTGGTGATGGAGCGACCAATCAGGACACCTGCCACGGCCACTGCAATCATCATCACAACGGCAAAACCAATGCTGATACGGGTGGTGGTCTTGAAGTCGGCGTCGCTTTCTGTCGCAACCTGAGTGGCAACGTCTTCATTGATCTTAATCACTGCGCCAAGACTGTCTGTTAGCGCCTTGCGCTTGGCCGTGGCTTCTTTTGCCATGAGTGCTTGTGCGCTTGCTTTGTCGCCGGAGCGAGAGGCGGCAAGGACCTTGTCAGCAAATTCAGAGTAGGCAGCAAAAGCGACTTTGCTTTCTTTGATGGCCGCACGATCTGCATCATTAGTAATCAACTCTTTCTCGTAACGATCAAGCTCGCTCGACACCGACTTTTTAAAGTCTTGGATGCGCTCAGCTTGCTTGTCCATGTCCTTATCGTCATTTGCAAGTACATGGCGGTACACCACGGCATGCATCACCGTAACGTCACGTTGAATAACCGAGGTGGCTTTCAGGCTGGGGACGATATTGTTATTTAGTTCCTGTAGTTTGGAGTTCAGGTTGTACTGACCACGAATGGTGATGGCACCCAATATCAACAGGGCGAGGATGGGTAGGATTACCATCAGGGCAATTTTTTTTGCGATGGGCATGATTCAGCTCCGTTTTCTGACAACCAACACGTGACTTCCCCTGCTATCAGGTGCTCTGAGCAACCCGATATCCTAATGTCAGCATAAGTGATTTTTATTCCTTGGCGAGAATGCCGATGGAATTTTGTTTATCGTTGTTGATGTTGCGCAATAAACTGCAACAGTTGCCCAAAGATCTTCGGATTCCCGGCAACCATGTCGCCAGTGTTGAGGAAGTCTTGCTCCCCCTTACTGTCACCGGTGAGGCCGCCCGCTTCGGTGATCAGCAGACTGCCCGCTGCCATATCCCAAGGCGACAAGCCAAACTCCCAGAAGCCGTCGATGCGACCACAGGCAACCCAAGCTAGATCGAGCGATGCTGCACCAGGCCGACGCATACCAGCTGTCTTTTGAGTCAAGTCCTTGAAAATGGCGAGGTATTCGTCAATGCGGTCAAATACGCGAAAAGGAAAACCAGTCCCAATCAGGGCTTCGCTCAGCTTGGCACGGCCGCCAACGCGGATACGCTTGTCGTTAAGGAACGCGCCGCCGCCCTTGGTTGCGGTGAAGAGCTCGTTACGGTTCGGGTCGTACACCACGCCTTGTTGCATGACGCCATTCAACGCGAGGCCGATGGAGACCGCATATTGCGGGAAGCCGTGGATGAAATTGGTGGTGCCGTCGAGCGGATCAATGATCCACTGATAGTCCGAATCGCCCTCGCTGCCTGTGGATGCGCCGGACTCCTCTGCTAGAATCGCATACTTCGGATAAGCGTCGCGCAGCACCTCGATAATGGCGGCTTCGGCAGCCCGGTCCACCTCGGTGACATAGTCGCTGTGCTGTTTTGTGGTTACCCGCACCTGACCAAGGTCAAGGCTGGCACGATTGATAATTTGGCCGGCGCGACGCGCTGCCTTAATAGCGATATTGAGCGTTGGGTGCATGGATTCTGGACTTTTTCAGGAACGGTGCATCGGGTGGTGACAAATGCCACGCCGCGCGGATATTTCTATTTTAACTGATTAAGCCCCATGAACGCTCCTCTCTCGCGCATCCGCATCGTGCTTTCGCGCACCAGCCATCCGGGCAATATCGGGGCGGCTGCACGTGCGATGAAAACCATGGGGCTTGCGCGCCTGTATTTGGTAGCCCCAAAGCACCTGCCAGAGGAGCAGGCAATCGCCATGGCATCGGGTGCCGATGACGTGCTGGCGTCAGCCATTGTTGTGCCGACTTTGGAAGATGCGCTGCAAGGGACTGTGCTCGCAGTAGCCATGACAGCCCGGCGCCGCGACCTGTCGGCACCGATTGTCTGGCTCCGTGAGGCCGCCGCTGAGGCCGTGGCTGCAACCGTACAGGGTGAGGTTGCACTGGTGTTCGGCAATGAAACCGCTGGGCTGACCAATCAGGAAACCGACTTGTGCCAACGTCTGGCCATGATCCCCGCCAATGCAGACTACAGCTCGTTGAACCTTGCTGCTGCGGTGCAGGTGGCAACTTATGAGTTACGTCTGGCCGGTTTTGATATCGGGACGCCGCCCCCCACCAACGAAGCGGGCTTGCCGGCCACGCATGAGGAAATTGAAGGTCTGATCAGCCACCTCGAAGCTGCCGCTGTAGATAGCGGTTTTCTCGATCCCGCCCAGCCCAAGCGACTGATGCCGCGCATGCGCCGTTTGTTTGCGCGAGCGATGCCAGAGAAAGAGGAGATCAATATTCTCCGCGGCATGTTGGCGGCCCTAATGAAGAAGTAGTGATATGGTTATCGACTTAGCTGATTTTGTGAGAGTGGAGTGCCTGCATGTTTAGCCAACTGCGTGAGGATATTGCCAGTGTATTTGCCCGCGATCCTGCGGCGCGTTCGACCTGGGAAGTCCTGACCTGCTATCCGGGTCTCCATGCCTTGACAATGCATCGTTTGGCGCACTGGTTTTGGCGCCAACGCCTGCGTTGGCTTGCCCGTTTCACCTCACATTTGACTCGTTGGATGACTGGGATTGAGATTCACCCCGGTGCGACCATTGGCCGGCGCGTGTTTATCGATCACGGCATGGGTGTGGTGATTGGTGAAACTGCGGAAATTGGTGACGATTGCACCCTGTATCACGGCGTGACGCTGGGCGGTACCTCGTGGAATAAGGGAAAACGTCACCCCACCTTGATGCCAGGCGTTGTGATCGGTGCCGGTGCCAAGGTGCTGGGCCCGATTACCTTGCATGCGGGGGCTAAGGTTGGCTCGAACGCGGTGGTAGTTCGGGATGTTCCTGCAGGTGCAACGGCGGTGGGCATTCCGGCCCGCATCATTGAGGCTGAGCGCGACAAGGTGCGAGAGGAAAAGGCTGAAGCCATGGGTTTTTCCGCGTATGCCGTCACGCAGAATGAGGACGACCCGCTGGCCAAAGCCATCCATGGTCTGCTTGACCATGCAGTCGAGACTGATCGACGGATCGAACACCTCTTGGCCCAGCTTGAACGGGCAGGGGTTCCCGTCGAAGACGACCTCGCGACAGCCGACAAGTTTGACCCGAATTATCTGGGCAAAATAGTTGACTGATTTTGTCGGACTCCGTATAGTTGACTGAAACCATCGGGTATTAGTTTGTTCAAGGCTTTCATAAACGTGTCTTAGCGCGTGGCATTGCTGCTGAGATACGTAAGTCATTGAAAAACAAAGCTGATGGGCATAGAAAGCAACCGTGTCCGTGACTTATGCTGGCCAAGTGCCACGCCATAAGTGACGCTCCCGACAGGAGTAACGAAATGCGTTTGACCACCAAAGGCCGTTTTGCCGTCACCGCCATGATTGACCTTGCCATGCGTCAGCATGAGGGTCCGGTCACGCTCGCCGGTATCAGCGATCGCCAGCGTATTTCTCTGTCCTACCTTGAGCAACTGTTTGGCAAGCTGCGTCGGCATGAGCTGGTCGCCAGCGTTCGCGGCCCCGGCGGCGGTTACTGCCTTGCCAAGGGCATGGACCTTATTTCAGTGGCTAGCATCATCCACGCGGTGGATGAGCCCTTGGATGCCACCCAATGCGGTGGCAAAAAGAATTGCCAAGAAGATCGTACCTGTATGACCCACAGCCTGTGGACTAACTTGACCGATCGCATGAATGAGTACCTGAGCTCGGTCAGTCTGGCCGATCTCGTGGCTGAGCAGCGCAAGCACCCAGAGAACAACGTGCCGTGCACCTCTGTGCTGCGCGATCAGCGCGGGCTGCGCCATGGCTGCTCAACGGATGCGGCGACCACCGCCTAATTTCCCATGTTTGCGCCGGCTTATCTCGACTACAACGCCACGACACCGCTCGAACCTGCGGTGCTGGCTGCCATGCTGCCTTACCTTGAGCAGCAGTTCGGCAATGCGTCGAGCCGCCACGAATATGGCCGCGCAGCGCGCAAGGCCATCGATGAAGCACGGCAACAGGTTGCCTATGCCGTTGGCGCCCATCCGACAGAAGTAGTGTTCACCAGCGGCGGCTCTGAAGCCAACAATCTTTTCATCAAGGGTGCGGCGGCGAATTTGAAGCCGGGCTTAATCGCGGTTTCTGCCATTGAGCATCCTTGCGTCCGTGAACCAGCTAAGGCGCTTAAGCGTCAAGGCTGGCAGATGCATGAAATTGCAGTCGATGAAGCAGGGCGTGTTGCTGCTGATGACTATGCGGCAGTGCTTGCCCAGCAGCCGCATCTGCTCTCAATCATGCTGGCCAATAATGAAACCGGCGTATTGCAAGACATCGCCGCATTGGCTGCCCAGGCCAAGCAACAGTCTCCCCGCGCATGGTTCCACAGCGATGCCGTGCAGGCATTAGGCAAAGTACCCGTCGATTTCCGTGCCCTAGGTGTGCATGGTCTAACGGTATCGGCACACAAAATCGGCGGTCCGAAAGGGGCGGCTGCACTGGTGGTCGATAAGCGTGTTGAAATTTCGCCGCTCATTTCAGGCGGTGGTCACGAGCGCGGTCTGCGTTCGGGTACCGAGAATGTGGCCGCTATTGTTGGCTTTGGCGCAGCATGCGAGATCGCATTGCAGCGTTTGGATACCGAGCCGCTGCGCCTGCGCGCGCTGCGCGACGAGTTGGAGCAGGGCTTGGTCGCGCAAGGCGCACGAATTTTCGGTTCTGTTGTCCAAGAATCAAGGCAAGCATCAGGCCAGGCTGCAATTTCTCGCCTGCCGAATACCGTGTACTTCAGCATTCCCGGCATCGACGGTGAAACGTTGGTGGGCAAGTTGGACCGTGTGGGTTTTGCTGTGGCCAGTGGGGCTGCATGTTCCAGTGCACATCCTGAGCCATCGCACGTACTGATGGCTATGGGTGTTGATGGTGACGTGGCGCGTGGGGCGGTACGCATCAGTCTGGGGGCTGCCAATACGCAGCACCAGATCAAGGATTTTCTCGTGGCATTGCGCGAGATGGTTGGGCAATTGAAAGGGCTGTCGTCCTTGGTTACGTAACGTTTGACGTGAATCGAATTTGAAATTGAAAGATTGGCGAGAAGCCACAGGAGAACAAAAAATGAGACTACCCATCTACCTGGACTACTCTGCAACAACCCCGGTTGATCCGCGTGTTGCCGAGAAGATGATTCCTTACCTGACCGAGATGTTCGGCAATCCGGCCTCGCGTTCGCATTCCTTTGGCTGGGATGCAGAGCGTGCGGTGGAAGAGGCGCGTGGCCATGTGGCCGCCCTCGTCGGTGCAGACGCCAAGGACATCATCTTTACGTCGGGTGCTACTGAATCTAACAACCTCGCCATCAAGGGCGCTGCGCATTTCTATGCCGGCACCAAGGGCAAGCACATCATTACCGTCTCGACCGAGCACAAGGCCGTGCTGGATGCCTTCCGCGAACTCGAACGCGAAGGTTTTGAAGCCACCTATCTTGACCCGCTGCCGAATGGCCTGATCACCCTAGATCAACTCAAGGCCGCGATTCGCCCGGACACCGTACTGGTCTCCGTGATGGCGGTGAACAATGAAATTGGCGTGATTCAGCCGATTGCTGAAATTGGCGAACTCTGCCGTGAGAAGGGCATCATCTTCCACGTGGATGCCGCCCAAGCCACCGGCAAGATGCCGATTGATCTTGAGCAATTGAAGGTTGATCTGATGTCCTTCTCCGCCCACAAGACCTATGGTCCTAAGGGCATTGGCGCGCTGTATGTACGTCGCAAGCCGCGTATCCGTCTGGAAGCGCAGATGCACGGTGGCGGTCACGAGCGCGGTCTGCGTTCGGGCACGCTGGCAACGCACCAGATCGTCGGCATGGGCGAGGCTTTCCGCATCGCCAAGGAAGAAATGGCGACTGAGAACGAGCGTATCCGCATGCTGCGTGATCGCCTGCTCAAGGGTTTGCAGACCATTGAAGAAACCTACGTCAATGGCGATCTGGAACAGCGCGTGCCGCACAACCTGAACATCAGCTTCAACTTCGTTGAAGGTGAGTCGCTGATCATGGCAATCAAGGATCTGGCCGTGTCGTCGGGTTCGGCTTGTACCTCGGCCAGCCTTGAGCCTTCCTATGTGTTGCGTGCGCTGGGTCGCTCCGACGAACTGGCACACAGCTCGATCCGCTTCTCCATCGGCCGCTTCACGACTGAGGAAGACGTCGACTACGCCGTTAAGCTCCTGCAAGGCAAGATCGACAAGTTGCGTGAATTGTCGCCGCTGTGGGAAATGTTCAAGGACGGCATTGATCTCAGCACTGTCCAGTGGGCTGCGCACTAAATAACCAATACCCCGTCCCAGCTTTCAGGCTGGGAGTTGATCAGAAGGAGATACAAAATGGCCTATAGCGAAAAAGTACTCGATCACTACGAGAATCCACGCAACGTTGGCAGCTTTGCCAAGGACGATGACGAAGTCGGCACCGGCATGGTGGGTGCGCCGGCTTGCGGCGACGTAATGAAGCTGCAGATCAAGGTGAACAAGGAAGGCATCATCGAAGATGCCAAGTTCAAGACCTATGGCTGCGGTTCGGCTATTGCTTCCAGCTCGCTCGTCACCGAGTGGGTCAAAGGCAAGACGCTGGATCAAGCCTTGGAAATCAAGAACACCATCATCGCCGAAGAGTTGGCATTGCCGCCGGTCAAGATTCACTGCTCCATCCTCGCCGAAGACGCGATCAAGGCAGCAGTAGCCGACTACAAGACCAAGCACGGCAGCTAAGGAGTTCATCATGGCAGTCACCCTTTCGGAAAGCGCAGCCAAGCACGTTGCTAACTTCATTGCCAAGCGCGGCAAGGGGTTCGGCTTGCGTCTGGCAGTGCGTACCTCGGGTTGTTCCGGCATGGCCTACAAGCTTGAGTTTGCCGATATGGCAAACGAAGAGGACATCATCTTCGAGAGCCATGGCATGAAGGTGCTGGTCGATCCGAAGAGCCTGCCCTACATCGACGGCACCGAGCTCGACTACACCAAGGAAGGTTTGAACGAAGGTTTCAAGTTCAACAATCCTAATGTGAAGGATGAGTGCGGCTGTGGCGAGAGCTTCAACGTCTGAGTGTGGTGATGGGCGCTCCTGACATCAGTCGCGATCATTTTGCGCTGTTCGATATCGCACCAGCCTTCGGGCTGGATATGGCGACCCTTGAGCAGCGTTTTCGCGATCTGCAGGCGCGCGTACACCCAGACAAGCATGCACATTTGAGCGATGCCGAGCAGCGTGTGGCCATGCAGTGGGCAACGCAGGCGAACGAGGCATTTCAAACCCTCAAGGCGCCGATCAAGCGTGCGCAATACCTGCTGCAGTTGCGCGGTGTTGATCCGCAAGTTGAGCGCAATACCGCCATGCCCATGGCGTTTCTGGTGCAGCAGTTGGAGTGTCGTGAGGCCGTCGCGGATGCGCGTAGTGAAGGTGATATTGATGCGCTGGAAAAACTGCAGCGCGAGCTACGCAGTGAAATGAAAGCCGATTACCTGCTGCTGCAGCAAGAGCTGGATACAGACCGCGACGATCAGGCCGCAGCGCAAACCGTGCGCCGCTTGATGTTCAAGGATAAGTTGCTGAACGAAATCGAAGATGCAATTGAAGCCGCTGAAGCGGCATAAACGCTCGCCTAACTGAGCAGAAAAAGAAGAATGGCACTACTCCAGATTTCCGAGCCCGGCGAATCCACCGCGCCACACGAACACCGTCTGGCGATTGGTATCGATCTTGGGACTACCAACTCACTGGTTGCGACGGTTCGCAGCGGGATGAGCGTTGTCCTCAAGGACGAGCTGGGTCGTTCGCTGCTGCCGTCCGTGGTGCGATACACGCCGGATCAAACGATTGTCGGCTTTGAAGCGCAGGCTGAGCAGTCTCGCGATCCGAAGAACACGATTGTGTCTGTGAAGCGCTTTATGGGGCGCGGCCACAAAGATATTTCCCATATTGAATCGAGCCCTTACGACTTTGTTGATGCCGATGGCATGGTCAAATTGCGCACTGCGCAGGGTATTAAATCACCCGTCGAAGTGTCGGCGGATATTCTCAAGGCGCTGCGTGTGCGCGCCGAAGCATCGCTGGCTGGCGAACTGACTGGTGCTGTGATCACCGTTCCGGCTTATTTTGACGATGCTCAGCGCCAAGCTACGAAAGATGCGGCTACGCTGGCAGGCATCAATGTGTTGCGCTTGTTAAATGAGCCGACAGCAGCTGCAATCGCTTACGGTCTAGATAATGCCTCTGAAGGCATTTACGCCGTCTACGATCTGGGTGGCGGCACCTTTGATATCTCCATCCTGCGCTTGTCGCGCGGGGTCTTTGAAGTGCTGGCTACTGGCGGCGACTCTGCGCTGGGTGGCGATGACTTTGATCAGCGCGTGTTCTGCTGGATCATCGAAGAGGCCAAGCTGGCGCCATTGAGCATTCACGATGCCCGTCTATTGTTGACCAAAGCACGTGAAGCCAAGGAATACATTACCTATCACGGTGCCGCACCGATTACCGTACGCCTGTCCAGCGGTGAGTATGTGGATGTCACCCTGACGACTGAAATCTTTACCGAAATCACCCGCAACTTGGTGCAGAAGACCATTGCGCCAACGCGTAAGGCTTTGCGTGATGCTGGCCTGACGGTGGAAGAGGTCAAGGGCGTGGTCATGGTCGGCGGCGCGACGCGCATGCCGCAAGTGCAAAAGGCAGTCGGCGACTTCTTCAATCAGGAGCCGCTGAATAATCTCGATCCAGATAAGGTCGTTGCACTCGGCGCAGCGACCCAAGCCAATCTGCTCGCTGGTAATCGCGCCCCCGGCGACGACTGGCTGCTGCTTGATGTGATTCCGCTCTCGCTAGGGCTGGAAACCATGGGCGGGCTGGTTGAAAAGGTGATTCCGCGAAATTCCACCATCCCTGTGGCCAAGGCGCAGGAGTTCACCACCTACAAAGATGGCCAGACAGCCATGGCGATTCATGTGGTGCAGGGCGAGCGCGAACTGGTGAGTGACTGTCGTTCGTTGGCACGCTTTGAGCTGCGCGATATGCCGCCCATGGTGGCCGGTGCAGCACGTATTCGCGTGACCTTCCAAGTCGATGCTGACGGTATGCTCTCCGTGAGCGCCACTGAACAGACCACGGGCAAGGAAGCACGCATCGAGGTCAAGCCATCCTATGGTTTGTCCGACGATGAAATCGCCGCCATGCTCAAGGATAGCTTCAGCAATGCAGCCAGCGATGCTCAGCGCCGCGCCTTGCGCGAGCTACAGGTTGAAGCGCAGCGTTTGCTCGAAGCTATCTCATCGGCATTGCGCGAAGATGCTCATTTGCTGAGTGAAGAAGAACGCCAGAAAATCGACTCCGCCGTGACGCGACTCAATAGTGTGCTCATGGGCGATGATCGTCGTGTACTCGATGAGGCGATGCATGCGCTATCCCATGTCACCGAAGAATTTGCCGCCCGTCGTATGGACCAGGGCGTCAAGCGCGCGCTGGCCGGCAAGAAACTTGAAGAACTTGATCTCTGATCGAAAAACACCATGACCCAAATAGTGATCCTTCCCCACGTTGAGCTGTGCCCCGATGGCGCCGTGATTGATGCCGCCGCCGGCATTAGCCTGTGTGACGCGCTGCTAGAAAACGGCATCGATATCGAGCACGCCTGCGAAAAGTCCTGCGCGTGCACCACCTGCCACGTGGTTGTCCGCGAAGGTTTCAATGCGCTGGAACCCAGCGAAGAGCTGGAAGATGATTTGCTCGACAAGGCATGGGGGTTGGAGCCGAATTCACGTCTGTCTTGTCAGGTCATCCTGAACGAGACGCCGCTGGTTGTCGAAATTCCGAAATACACCATCAACATGGCCAAGGAAGGCCATACCAAGAAGTGAAGCTTTTCCCTTAGGTCTCCTCCGCGAAGCGCCTAAGGGAAGTTCACTGACAAGGATGAGGATGTAACTATGAAATGGACCGATACCCTGGATATCGCGATTGAGCTGTCTGAAGCGCATCCGGATGTGGACCCTACCAAAATCAACTTTGTTGATCTGATGAACTGGGTGATGGCACTGCCCGGCTTTGATGATGACAAGAGTCGTTGTGGCGAGAAGATCCTAGAAGCCATCCAGGGCGCGTGGATCGAAGAGGTTTCCTGATCGCGTAGAGGGCTAGCCGGCCACTGGGTCTGGCAGCATGGCGAGAAACTCTTGTTCAATCCGCTGCGTGCGTTCCGCACCCGTAGTTTCAAGCAGAATCTCGCGGCAATCGGCAAATACACTGAGCAGCTCATCCCGTGTCGTTGCGGTACGCAGCAGATTACGCGCTGCGTCACTGCTGTCGCCAAACATTCTTTCCATTTGGTCGAGCAAGTAGAGGCGAGCCAGTGCCAGTGATTTGCGCTGCTTGCCGACCACAGGGGTAGGCGCAGTTGGTTTGCTGACGACTTGCATTACGCTGGGAAGCGCAGCCTGCTTGAGCGCCTGCTGCGTTGCTTGCTGGCTAACCGCCAAGCCATGGCTGGCGTCACGAATCGATGTGTCGCTGCTGTAATGACGACGGCGGATCAAACCATTACTCAACATAGATTCGAGTATGTTCATGGCTTCGGGTAAGCCGGCCATCTTGCGTTGCAACTGTTTGATTTCAGACTTGCCATCGACCATCAGCAATATTGCGCGCGCCGTCATCGGCAGTTTCAAGGCCCGATGCGCAATCTCGGCCTGCCCAATATCCGTGCGCTCTAGTACCCAATGACTTTCCAAGACCGTCTCCATCAGCATGGTCGTCGAAGATACTGGATGACTGTTGCAGTTGCGTGACGTACACTTTTCACATGATTGATAGCCACTGCCATTTGGATGCACCTGAGCTAGATCCCGACCGTGATGCCGTACACACGCGCGCGTTGGCAGCTGGCGTTCAGGGCATTGTCATTCCTGCAGTAGAGCGCGCCAACTTTGGCGCAGTGGCCGCACTCTGCCGTGATTACGATGGTTGTTACCCCGCCTACGGCATTCATCCCATGTATGTGGACAGGGCCGAGGAGGGCGATCTCATCGCCTTACGCGAGACATTGCAGTGCGGGGATGCAGTCGCGGTTGGAGAGGTCGGGCTGGATAACTTTGTGCCAACACGTAACGTAGAGCGCCAAACGTTTTACTTTACGGAACAGCTCAAAATTGCGCGTGAGTTTGATCTGCCAGTGATCCTGCATGTTCGTAAGGCGATTGATGAAGTGCTACGCGAGCTCAGGAAATTCAAGGTTCGAGGGGGGATTGCCCATGCTTTCAATGGCAGTCGCCAGCAAGCAGATGAGTTCATCAAGCTGGGTTTTAAGCTTGGATTTGGCGGTGCCATGACCTGGCAACGTGCGTTGCGCATCCGTGAGTTGGCGGCAACCTTGCCACTTGATGCCATCGTGCTTGAAACCGACTCACCCGATATACCCCCTGAGTGGCTGGGCAACGATGGGCGCAACGAGCCCGCCGAGCTGGCGCGTATTGCAGCTGCGCTGGCAGAGCTGCGCGGCATCCCTGTAGCCACGCTAGTTGCACAAACGACAGCCAATACCCGCGCTGTCCTCAATTTCCCGAAAGTCTGACGTGCCCTTTGCTCGTAACCCCCGCGCCATGGCGGCGCTGCTATTTCTTACGCTTGCGTGGGGCTACACTTGGATTCTTGCCAAGATCGCCTTGCGTGAAGTCGCCCCCTTTGCGTTTGCGGCGCAACGCTCGCTTGCTGGCGCTGTGTGCCTCTTCATTGCTTTGCCACTGATGGGGCGTTCGCTACGTCTGCGCGGCTGGCGCAAAACCCTGATTATTGGTGCCATTCAAACCGCCCTGTTTTTCATCCTGCAAACATGGACGCTGGTTGAGGCGGGGCCGGGCAAGACCGCAGTACTGATTTACACCATGCCAATCTGGACGCTGTTTCTTGGACGCTTGATTCTGGGAGAGCGGATCGCTCAGCCGCAGTGGCTTGCTGCCATCATCACCTTGGTGGGCTTGATCTGCATTATTGAGCCTTGGAATTTTCATGGCGGCAAGCTAGCCATTGCACTGGGTGTTCTCGCGGCAGGTAGCTGGGCATGGGGCACCGTGCTGGTGAAGCAATGGCGAAGTGAACTGAATAGTGACTTGCTGGTATTCACGGCCTGGCAAATGATGTTCGGTGCGGTCCTGCTGTGCGGTATCGCCTGGATCGTGCCTGAGTCTGCGACGCAGTGGTCTGCGCATTACCTGCTCATACTCGCGGCACTGGGTATCGTGAGCAATGCCATCTGCTGGTTCCTGTGGTTGTATGTGCTTGAGCACCTTCCCGCCTGGCAGGCTAGCTTATCAATCCTTGGTGTACCCGTAGTCGCTTTATTGTCGTCACGTCTGCAGTTGGATGAGCAGTTGGCCATGGTTGAACTGATTGGAGTAGCGCTGATTGGTTGCGGATTGCTGTTACTGGCACTTATCAACCGGAATAAGAGTCTTAAAGAGGCAGTGCCCACGCTGGACCAACCACCCAACTAGCGACTGGAAACTGATAACCTTCCGTAGTGGGGTGGATAATAAGAAATTGATGTACAAAAGGTGTACAGAGGAAAAAGCCTGAATGTCCTTCTCCATCCGCAATTTCTCACTGCGAACGAAGCTGATCATCTGCCTGCTGGGGACCACCTTGATGTCGACCGCGCTGGTCGGCGGCATTGCCTACGTTCGCCTCACCGAAAAATTTGATGATCTGGTCATGCAGGAGGCAGTCCGTCGCTTCCGGGCTGACGTCAGTGACTATTTCCGCGCCTACGGTAGCTGGGAAGCTGCGCAGAAGCATGAAAGCTTCAGAACCTTCAGCCAGCGCCGCCATGCGTTGCTCGGGCATGTGCCGGGCGAGCTCGGCATGGGCCGTCTTGATCCACCGCGTGGGCCGGTGCTGCCGGGAATGACACCCGATTCTCTGGCAATGGCCCCCTTAACGCCAGACCATCCGCCACCGCCGCCTGCCGATATGCAGGGCCCTCCTTTCCGTTTCTATTTATTTGATAAAGATTTTCACGCCTTGCTACCGCTGCCGCCGTACAAGGTTGGCGAAAAAATTCGTCCTGAGGATGTGAAGCGTCTTAGTCCGATTGAGTCAGAGGGCCGCATCGTTGCGCACTTTCTTCCACAGGGGAAACCGAATTATTCGGCGCTCGATCTTGGCTACATCGCTGCCATGCGCGAGGCACTCATGATCAGTATCGTTGCTGGGATTTTTCTCACCTTGATCTTTGGTATTGGCATGGCGGCGCATCTGAACCGGCGCTTGCGCAAGCTCACCCGAGCGGTTAAAGCCATGGGGCAGGGCGAACTAGGTAAGCAGGTTACGGTAGAAGCCAATGATGAGGTTGGCATTCTCGCTACGGCCTTTAATCGCATGAGCAAGGATCTTGAGCGTCAGTATCGTGAGCTGCAAGAGTCAAAGGACCGCATCGAAAAGATGGCGATTCAGCTGCGCGAGCTCAGCATTCGCGATGCACTGACGGGTCTGTATAACCGCCGCTACTTTGATGAAAACTGTGCGCGTCTCTTTCAGCATGCTGTCCGCTATCAGCGACCATTCAGCGTGATGCTGGCTGACATTGATCACTTTAAGATGATCAACGACACCTTGTCACACGCCATGGGTGATGAGGTGCTCCGCAGAATTGGCGAGATTCTCAAGAGCAAAACACGAGCGACGGATTTGGTTGCCCGTTATGGGGGGGAAGAGTTTGTGATTGCTTTCCCTGAGGCTTCTCTTCTGCAAGCGGAGGAGACATGCGAGGCATTGCGCCAGCGTATCGAAGCCTATCCCTGGGAAGAGGTACACCCGGAGCTCAAGGTGACGATCAGTATCGGCCTCTGTAGTGATACAAGCGTGAAGAGTTTTAGTGCGATGCTAGAGGCAGCAGATAGCTTGCTTTACCAAGCGAAGCGCGGCGGACGTAACCAAGTCTGCAGCAGTGATAGGGCTGATTCACTACCTGCTGAAGCCTCATAAGAGCGATGTCACCGCATATGCATATGCAAAAAACATCTCATCCAGATGTTTGCATCGTGCTACTTTTGCATAAGTAGTGTGTCCGCAACTCTGATTCTGACCAACAACAACGAGGAGAAAAATATGTCACTCCATCTTGGTGATATTGCACCTGACTTTGAACAAGAGTCCAGCGAAGGTCGCATCAAATTTCACGACTGGCTAGGAAACAGCTGGGGCATTCTGTTTTCCCATCCGGCTGACTTCACCCCCGTTTGCACCACCGAGCTGGGCCTGACCGCCAAGCTCAAGGGCGAGTTTGAAAAGCGTGGCGTCAAGGCCATCGCGCTGTCAGTTGACCCCGTCGAGTCGCACAAGCAGTGGATCAAGGACATCAACGAAACTCAAAACACCGTCGTTAATTTCCCGATCATTGCCGATGGCGATCGCAAGGTGTCCGAGCTGTACGACATGATTCATCCGAACGCCAATGCCACACTGACGGTACGCTCGCTGTTCATCATTGACCCCGCCAAGAAAATTCGTTTGATCATTACGTATCCAGCCAGCGCAGGACGTAATTTCAACGAAGTCTTGCGGGTCATTGACTCATTACAGCTGACAGATACTCATAGCGTGGCAACACCGGGTAACTGGCAAGACGGTGACGATGTGGTGATCGTGCCTTCGTTGCAGGATCCCGAAATCATCAAGCAGAAATTTCCCAAGGGCTACAAGGCCATCAAGCCTTACCTACGCATCACGCCGCAACCCAACAAATAGTTTTTAGCTTTGCAAATAAAAAAGGCCACCTCAGTGTATTGGGGCGGCCTTTTTCTTTAGGTGAGTCAGAGGCTTCCGCTATTTGGCCTTTTTATCCTTGCCCTTTTGCGGTGTTCCAGAGTGTGAGTTTGAGGTTCCAGAATCACTCATGCGCTCGGATGCACGGTCTTGGCCTTTATCTTTATCCAAGGAGTGGCTGCTATTCGTGTTCTGAATGCCTTGGCTGCTCATGTGGGGGTCGTGTCCTTTTTCGAGCTTATCTTTCTTCGCAAAAACAGGTGTGGCAGAAAGCGTGATTGCCAAAATACCGGCAGTAGTGAGTGCGTTGATTTTCATAGACATCTCCTGATCAGGTATAGCGCGCTACAACTATAGTCCCTAGTTTCACTACAATGGCATGCCTATTTGTAAGAAATGTTGGCTCAGTGACTCGCCCTCAACCCTCGCCCTTACCTGTCAAAGACACAATCCCACCCAGCTACGCTTGGTTGCCCGAGGGCAGCTGGCCTAATCTGCTGGCGTGGCTGGTGACGCGCTTTCCACATCTGGATGTTGATTTTTTGCGTTGGGATGACTAACTAGAATGCGATGGGATCAGTAAGGTGGCTCGAAAAATTTACCCAGCACTCCATGGGTTAAGAGGAGTAGCCGTCCTCTACGTTCTGATTTCGCATCTTGGATTAAATGGATTGTCCTTGATCCCGTTCCCGCATGATGGTGTAGGTAAGGTTGGGGTCTGGATATTTTTTACTTTGAGCGGCTTTTTACTCACCAAGAATTTTTCCCAAGATATCGAGGTAGGAAGGTCTTTCGAAAAGTCTCTTTACCAATACGCACTGAATCGTATCTTTCGAATCTACCCACTCTTTGTATGTGTTCTTATCGTTCACCTTCTGATTGGGGATATGAATTTCAGTACTCTTCTTAATCACCTTAGCTTGCAAGCGGGTCAAGATGAGTTATGGGCAATATCAGTAGAGTTCCAGTATTACCTTGTGATCCCATTAATTGCTTATGCGGCTATGCGATTACGCTTTCACATATTCTTTTTACTTCTGCTGCTTGTCATTTATTTAGCAATTTTTTATGGCAACTTATTTCCGGAGAAGGTTTTTTCAACCTCACTGAGCTTGTTGGCTAAGGCAACGCCATTTTTATTGGGCAGCTTGTTGGCAATTTCGACCTCAACTAGGTTTAAGGCAGACGTAGAGCGCCCTGTTGACCAATATCTATTTGCTATCCCATTAACTGTTTTAGCTTTTCTGACAGTTAGCTATCGAGCTTTGATGCGTGAGTCGCAGCTTGATTTTATTGATCCATGGTTATCTCTTGCTCTTGGTTTAACGGTTTGCTGGATTATTTATCTGACAATGCGACCAGGGCCATTAAACGTCATCTTGCAGTGGCAACCCCTAGTCTTTTTAGGTGAAATCAGTTTCAGTGTGTATCTCATACATTTATTTGTCATCAGGCTAATGCTTACGTACAGCAGTAATCCGAATGTATTCAACGCATGGGGTGCATTTGGTGCCTCCATATGCATTGCAACAATTTCATATCGGTTTATTGAGCGCCCGGGGATCAAGCTTGGGCAATTACTGATCCAGTCTATTTCTACTGGTTCAAGAAGACAAAATTGACTTGGATCTGCCAGAGATTCAATCTACCTGTGACCAAACCGCTTCCACCCCCATTACCCGTCAAAGACACCATTCCACCCAGCTACGCTTGGTTGCCTGAGGGCAGCTGGCCTAATCTGCTGGCGTGGCTGGTGACGCGCTTTCCACATCTGGATGTTGAGATACTGAAGGATAGGCTGGCGCGTGGCGAGATCGTCGATGAAGCGGGGCGCATCATGGCGGCCGATACGCCGTACCGTGCCGGTTCTCGCATCTGGTATTACCGCGAGGTGCCGGAAGAAACGCCGGTGCCGTTTGATGAAGTCGTCCTCCATCGCGATGAACATCTGCTGGTGGTGGATAAGCCGCATTTCCTCGCCACCATTCCCGGCGGGCGCTATCTGCGCGAAACCCTGTTAGCCCGTCTACGCAGCAAGCTCGATTTGCCTGAGCTAACGCCGATTCACCGGCTGGATCGTGAGACTGCGGGCTTAGTCTTGTTCTGTATTCATCCACCCAGCCGCGGGGCGTATCAGCAGCTGTTTGAGCAGCGCAGCGTGAGCAAAGTGTACGAAGCGATTGCGCCGTATCGGTCTGATCTTGTGCTGCCCTTAGTGCATCGCAGTCGTTTAGTGGAGAGCGGCAAAGAGGGTAGCCATACCGGTGAACAGTTCTTCACCATGCGTGAGGTTGATGGCGAGCCGAATAGTGAAACACGTGTGAGCTTGATGGAACAACGAGGCGAGCTCGCCAAGTATCAGCTTGAGCCCCACACTGGCCGCAAGCATCAGCTGCGGGCGCATATGCTGTCACTTGGTATGCCGATTCAGAACGACCCCTGGTATCCCTTTGTTAGCGTGGATAAAGAAGACTTCTCGCAACCCTTGCAGTTGCTAGCGCGGGCGGTAACATTTACCGACCCGCTATCGGGCGAATGCCGTCGCTTTGAAAGCCAGCGTCAGCTGGCGTGGTAATGCCTGATTCAAGTTGCTGATTATTCGGCGCGCTCAAAGCTAATAATGCTTCGCGTCATCCCGTGCTCGGCCCAGTTGGGCATCAGGCGCCACGGCGTGAGCACTTGCAGTGAATTGCCATCCAGTTTGAAGAAGCGCGACTGCTCGGTGCCCACCCATTCCGGGTTCCACGCGACTTCCACCTTGGTGATCCATTTGTCGCCTTCGATGCGATAGCGCCCGGTATAGGCCACCATCGTGTCGAGCAGCTGAGCGTGACCTTCGGCGGTGTGCTCAGGGTCTGGCTCGCGGCCTTCAGCGGTGAGCATGAAGAACACGCGCCCGGTCGGCAGGAAGGCCACATAACCGGTTGGCTGCTCGCCCATGACCTTCAGAATCTTGCCGCTTTCCTGTGCCTCGATTACATAGGAAATCAGCTTCCATGTACCAACCATCGGTGAGCCGTTGTCGTCGTGGCTTGCTTGCATCGTCTTGTGTCTCTGAAGAAAGCAGTAACGCTAGTGTATATGCCGGATGGATGACTGATCAACACCCAGCGACACTGTTTTTTTGCGCTGTAAATCGGCATTCGTTGTGGTGGTTTCAGTTTATGCCGGCGCCACGCCCACTGATAAATACTCAGTCGGCTTTCGCCACATCGCTGCGCTTGCGGCGCATATCCACCAGCGTGGCAGCACCCTCGGCGCGGGCGCGCAGTTGGCCGCAGCCACCATCCACATCCTGCCCAGCGCTATTGCGCACCTTGGTCAGCACATAGCGGCTGTGCAGATATTTCACGATCTCGCGGATACGTTCGGGGTCCGGGCGCTCGTAGTGGTCATCCAGCCCCGTACCCTCCATGCTGTTGAAGGGGATCACATTGAGCAGGGCGTACTTGCCTTTAAAGAGTCGCAGGATTTCATCCAGCTCGTCCTGCCCGTCATTAATGCCCTTGAGCAGCGTCCATTGGTATTGGATCGGGTAACCCGTGGCGCGCGCATAGGCCTCGCCTAATTCCATCAATGCTTCCGGGGCAATCTTTGGTGCGCGCGGAAGCAGGTGGGCGCGTAGATCGGCTTTGGTTGTGTGTAGCGACAATGCCAGCGCTGGGCGCACGCGCTGCAGCGGCAGCTGTTCAAACACCCGATGGTCGCCCACCGTCGAGAACACCAAATTCTTGTGGCCAATCCCGCCTTCGGTGCCGAGCAGATCAATCGCTTCCAGCACGTTCTCAAGGTTGTGCGCGGGTTCGCCCATGCCCATGAAAACGACCTTTTTTACCGGCCGCTTGCGCCGCGCCAACACTACTTGCGCGACGATTTCCAAGCTGCTGAGCTGACGGATCAATCCACTCTTGCCCGTCATGCAAAAGCGGCAACCCACGGCACAGCCGACTTGGGTAGACACACATAAGCCATCACGCGGCAGCAGCACGCTTTCCACCATCTGCCCATCCGCTAGCTGCACCAGCAGACGGGCGGAATCATCAGCGCCCGGATGTTCAGAATGGATATGCGCTAAGGCTTCCAGTGTCTCGCTCAGTGCCGGCAAACCGTTGCGTACTGACAGCGGGAGGAAGTTTTCTGATTTCTGGTGGCGTGTGCCGGCATCCAGCGCCTTGCCATTCAACCACGCACGCAGCACCCGCCCACGATGGATGGGCAGGGCTTTTAGGTCGGTAAGGCGTTGGTCGAGTTCAGCGAGGCGCATGGGGTGTGGATTTTACCCCGTGCGAGAGCGCTTCCCAGTGGATGCAATCAATCTCTTGCGCGCATGCGCGTTTGCACCAGCGACAACAAGTCTCCCTTGCTCAAACCTTCGCCGACAGTAATGCCGCACGCGGCAGCCTCAGCGAGATGCTCCACATCAGCAGGCTCTTCCTGATCATCGCGTACAGGGATGGATTGGCGGATCGCATATTCCAGCGTTTTCAGACGCTGGATCAAATTAGAGGTGTTCATCAAGCAGAGTGGTGTGGAGGAGGTCGCTGGGCAACATGCAAGTGATTCTATGTCGTAAGTCCTGCTCAGTATGCGTTGAATCGCTGTGCCAGCTTTTGCTTACGGAAGTGGGCGACGACAAAGTCCACAAACGCACGCGTCTTGGCAGGAAGAAGTTTTTGCGCCGAGAAGTAAAGCGATAGGGGGCCAGCATCCGCATACCACTCAGGCAGTACGCGTACCAGACGATTACTCTCGAGATAGGGCAGGGCATTGGGCATGCTGGTCACGGCAATGCCCAGACCCTGTTCGGCAGCGTCCAGCGAGGCGGTAGGGTCGCTCATGGTCATGCGTACTTGCATGTTGATCGGTAACTGTTCCTTGCTGCCAGCGCCCTTTGTGGCTTCCCTGTGGTTAATCAGTGCCCACGGCCGAATGCGGCCCGTCTGTGGGGAGCGGATGTAGATTCCAGCATGGTCCTTAAGCTGATCTGGGTGCTTGATCGCGGGTTTGTCGGCAAAGTAGTCTTTCGATGCCACCAGCACGATATGCGCGCGCGCCAGTTCGCGTGCGACCAAGCCCGGTGGTAATTCAAAGCCGCCGCCAATGGCGGCATCAAAACCCTCAGCGATCAAATCAACCTGGCGATTATCGAAATGCCAGTCCGGCATGATGGCCGGGTATTGCCTAAGAAAATTGCTCAGTAGCGGCACGATGTACTCGCAGCCAAAGGCATTGCCCATGCTGACCTTTAATGTGCCTGCTGGTTGCCCGTCGGCATCAGCCAGATTGGCAACTGCGCTTTGGATGGTCGCGAGGCTGCTACTGACTTCCTGCAAAAATCGCTCACCAGCTTCAGTGAGCTTGAGGCTGCGCGTGCTGCGCTGAAACAGCCGCACACCCAAATTGCTTTCCAGCTTGGCGACATTCTTGCCCACGGCCGCTGCCGTCAAGCCTAAGCGCCGCGCTGCTTCTGAGAAGCTACCTGCCTCAGCGGTTCGGACAAAGCATTCAATGCTGCTCAGGCTTTCCATATGAACGACCGTTTCTATTCGATACCGTTGGTATCGAAAGAATATACAGATTATGGTCTTATCACAAGCAAATGATCGGCGGATAGTTCGCTCCATGGCAACGCAATAACGCAGCGCCAAACCACTCAAGGAGAAACATCATGTCGAACGCAAACATCAACACCCAAGCCGTTTCCAACCATCTGACCACCAAGGTTGCTTTCATTCAAGGCGGCTCGCGCGGCATCGGCGCCGCCATTGCTAAGCGCCTTGCTAAGGACGGTGCTGCCATCGCACTGACCTACGCTAGCTCGCCCGACAAAGCACAGGATGTCGTCAATGAAATCGAAGCCGCAGGCGGCCGCGCCATTGCCATCAAGGCTGACAGTGCCAATCCAATCCAACTCAAAGCAGCCATTCAGCTGGCTGCAGACACTTACGGCAAGATCGATATTCTGGTGAACAATGCAGGCGTGCTTGCACTTGGCAATGTCGCGGATGCCGAGTTCAGCCTTGAAGAGATAGACCGCATTCTGGCCGTCAATGTGCGCAGTGTCATCCTCGCTTCACAAGCGGTGGTCAAGCATATGGATAAGGGTGGCCGCATCATCACTATCGGCAGCACTAATTCAGACCGTATGCCCTTTGTCGGTGGCTCCATCTACGCGATGAGCAAGTCCGCTATCGTTGGCCTGACCAAGGGGCTGGCCCGCGATCTCGGCCCGCTCGGTATCACCGTCAATAACGTCCAGCCCGGCCCCATTGATACCGAAATGAATCCGGCCGACAGCGAGTTTGCCGAAAGCCTGCTGGGTCTGATGGCCTCAGGTCGCTACGGCAAGGTCGAAGAAGTCGCCGGCTTTGTTTCCTATCTCGCCGGCCCGGAGGCGGCTTACATCACCGGTGCAAGCCTGTTGATTGATGGCGGGTTTGCGGCTTAACGTTGGAGGTAAGGGGTGCGCAGCCGGCCTGCCGGCGGAGCATCCCTCTTGACCGAAAGGTTAGAGGTCATTTGATGATAGACCTCGACAAGTTTAACCGCTGCTTCATTAGGTGTTCGGCTATGGCCTTGATGATTGGCATATCGGCTGAGAGCCTATGAACATCATTGATGTTGTCTGGGTCAACAAGCGAATTGGTATTGGCGTGTGCGACAGCGCACCGTCCAGACTCGTACAGGTAGGTAGGCACGTCTTGATGAATTGGCGATAGCTGAGATATCCGATTTAAAGCACGTTGATCACCAATTAACGGAAGTGTGGTTCGTATGCCATCGACCAATTCATTGGTTCGATTTCTCCATCGGTCAACCCAAAATATGTTGAGTATTTTGAAGTAGCCGAGAAAGGCATAAGGAACGCTATTTATTGATCTGGCTTCGCGATAAATTGCCAAAGCTAATTGCGCATCGTCAGAGGTGTCAAGAACTCGACCAAATGGAAATGCGACAGATGATCCAGTCATCCGCGGCTGTCGAGGAACCGCAACAGGGCAAGGGTTACCGGACCAACCAAACAGGTTCTCCAAGCCTTGATCGTCACACCACGATAGGACACTCAAAAAACGATTAATGAGTGTAAGTCCATCTTCGTGGGTGATGTCGACGAGATTCAGGTGAACTGATTGCTCAGTATCGTTGGTCGCAGGTTTCAGCAATAGCGTATGCCCACCAAATTGTACTTCTACCTCATTAGTTGGCCAGATAGCCCCGCCCCTTACACCTATTTGCAACCAGCCACCCATGGGAGTATGACCTCTAACGTAGAATTCACCGGCGCTGCGCGGCTTTATCGCGCAGCGTCCGTGTGGACTGCCGGGTTATAACCCGCCAACCCATTTGGGATTAGTAGGTTGTACAGTTCATCGTATTACCAACTTGGCGGCATCGAGTCTGTTGAGCAGATGGCATCTCAGGCATGGCCGGTTCTGAGCCTCTAAGAGAGAATTTAGGCATCAAACCATCTGCGGGGCCGCAAACAATGCTCATTGTGTACCAAGTTACCGGACCGGGCAGAACATCTGCAATTAGGCCACCTGCATTGCGATAGCTGTCGATTACCCGATAACTCCCTCCATTACAGGTTTCAGATGCCTTTTCAAAACATGGCGAGGTGTCTTTCGTGCAGCGAACCGTGCTTACTTTTTCACCTGTTGGACCGGTATAAGATTTAACTTCTGGTCCTGCGGCGCACCCAACTAGCAAAGCCATTGAGGCGGCTAACATCATCTGCGTCTTCATATCCATCCTCCTATGTGGTTATAACGTTAGAGGTAAGGGGCCGTCTGGAGGCGGCACGCCGGAAGACGGTCCCGCTTGACCGAAAAGTTAGAGCTTTTCACCGGGACTTCTCTGACTGCTTGAGTAGGGGGCGGTAAAAATGCATGTTTCTTTTTACGAAGAAAATAAGATCATGGGGCTTATCAAACCTTTGAAGCAGTGAATTGCTCTCCGCAGCAGGGAGCCTGTTAAAGGGCGGTGTCTTAAACACATCCACGAGCAACTCCTTTTCAGTTCTTTCTGGGTTGAGCTCTTTAAGTCGTCTGAACTCTTTAAGGAAAGGCTCTTCGATTCCGTGACCTCCAAAATAAGCTTCGTATAAGCGGGAGCGAACCTTTTCCAGTTCCCACGGGATGCCGTCGTACAACTGAACTTCAGTCCCGGTATTTGGGCACTTAAACTTTTCCTCAGGATGCCATTCGATTTGGACAAGCTTTCGAGGAGGCGAGCAGCAGGGGCAATACGGAAAGTCTTCCATGTAGTCAGACTCGGGGTACAGCTTCCACCATACCCCGTAGTGAGTAACCATCCTGGATTCTTCATCGTCCAATTTGGGTTGCTCAACTATTTTTTGAAGGTCCTGTCTTTGCTTATGGTTGATTCGGATAAGAACGAATGCAAACACAAGCACCAAAACAAGCGGGGTCAGTACGTAATCAGTCGGGATTTCCCTAACCCAAGTTTGAAACTCTTGCAGTTTGGCAAGGGCAATCAAGTAGCCGCCAGAAACGATAAAAGCACCAATGGCTGTTCCGAGGTGCTTCATTAGCCCGTCAGTGAAGCTAGTAATACCTTTTTTAATCCACTCAACCATGCGCAAGCTCTAACGTGAAGTAGACGACAAAATGTCGTAATAAATTTTTCTAAGACATGCCAATTCAATCAAAACATGATGCAAGGTTTTGATTTTTAAAGGGAGTGCTGCCGGGGTTCTCGCTGGCATGTCGCCTAAAATAGTCTGACAATGCGCTGTCGCTTGTGGCCGATCTATTCCAAATACATGCCATCTTAGCGATAAGTGAAACAAAAAATCCAGCCTTAGCTGGATTTTTTGTTTTGGTTAAGGCCGCTGTGTAATTAAGTAGCCTGTTCGCTGATTGTCAGTCCCAGCTTGTTGCACAGCCACGGTGTAATGAGGGCGCCGATAATCGAGCCAGGTGTGCCGTAAAAGAGCACTGCGATATAGATCATGGAAGCACCGCCGCCACTGTAAGGGCGGATGCAGTCAAAGTAGTAGGCATAGATCAGCCAGGGGGCGAGCAAGGCACAGGCGCCGACTGCACCTAGCGGGTTGGCGCGCGGGAGTGAGAGCAGGGCGGGCAGCAAGGGTGGCAGCAGGAACAGGCCAACGACAAGCACGTAGTCGATAAGGTCGTGTTGATAGCAGTTGAAGCTGCTGAAGGCCTGCAGTAGTAATACCCCAGCGATGGCGACAAGACCGATTTGGCGGGCCTGACGACGCGTAAGTGTCATTTTGTTGTGGTCGCTTTGGCCGCCGCGATATGGCGGGTCCAACTGATAATTTCTTCAAGTGATGCCGATGGCGCGCTGGTATGCGATGCATCTGGCTCGTAGTTGCGTGACAGCGGGTTGGCGGGCAGAGCATCGAGCATGCTTTGCTTGACCTTGAGCAGGCCGGGGTAGTCGCCTTTCGGGCTGATGTAGAGCAGCGGGATGGCCGGGTTGAAACCGCGACTGGCGGTGGTCTGGTTCATGGCGCCTTCGGGGTCGAACCAACTGAGGTAGCGGCTGGCGGTGGTGACGATGGGATACGTGCCTTTGCTCCCTTCGTAATCCATGAAGCTGGCGCTTTCTGCACCCTTGCCCTCGGCAATCATCTTGCGCGCTTGTTCAACCGGCGCGCCCAGCTTTTCTCGGTAGGTGATGTTGGCAACATTGCCGCCGGGGGCAATGGCAATGATGCCATCGACCTTGTGGTGGTTGCCAAAATACAGGGCGAACAAGCCGCCTTGGCTGTGGCCGGCCACAAAGACTTTTTGTGCGCCTTGCGCGCGTAGTTTGGTGAGTGCGGCCTCAACCTCGCTTTCAGCGCCCAGCACATCGCTGTCGTAGTTGCGCCGGCCCGACCATGGCATTTCAAGATTGGCGACGAGATAGCCTTTGGCTTCCAGCCCTTGTGCCAGTTCGGCTACATGGCGGGTTGGGCTGCCGCCTTTGCCATGCATGATGACAATGCCAAGCGGGCTGTTTTGCGCGCTGACATAGGGCGTGAGCAGACAGAGTGCGCTGCTCAGCAGAACAAGGGCAATGCCTTTTAGACCCCGCATGGCAACTCCTAAGGCGGAATGACGACTTACGATGGTTCGAACAGGTTGAGTACGCCGTCTAGACCGCTGAAGTTAAGCGCGACATCCGCCTTGGCTTGGGTCGCGGGCTTGGCGTGGTAGGCAATGGAGAGGCCGGCTTCGGCCATCATTTGCAAATCGTTAGCACCGTCACCAATCGCGATGACGTGTTCTTTCTTGAAGTCGAACTCTTTGCACAGTTTGAGGATGCGCTCGGCCTTGGCCTGCGCATCGACAATCTTGCCGATGACGCGGCCGGTAATCTTGCCGCCAGCAATTTCGAGTTCGTTAGACGTGGCAAAGTCAAAGCCAAGCTCAATGCGCAGACGCTCGGTGAAGTAGGTGAAGCCAC
>CAZCLF010000008.1:0-54733 GCA_964499485.1 uncultured Rhodocyclaceae bacterium
AGCGACGGATTCATAATCCGTAGGTCGAGGGTTCAAGTCCCCCCATCACCACCAGTATTCAAGCGGCTCTCCTTCGGGAGGGCCGTTTTCATTTCTGGCCCGGGCTAACATCGGGCTAACAACACGCGCAACGCAAGGCGCCACCCCTCCCGCGTTCCTCCTGAATCAGCCCCGGTTTTTCAGGGTACTCAATACGCCCGTCACAAGCTCATCTAGCGAGCCTTTATGCCGGTATCATTGCCGAAAGTCGAACACTAAAAGGCAGTGCAACACTTTTGCCGCTTTGGCACCCCGCACCGCGGTACCCTGGCAGCCGTACCACAGCGAGAGAGCGCCCCTGCCTCACCCTATGCAGCACCCTAACGAGTAACGCGAATGCTGGACGATATTAAGAAGACCCTCTGGGCAACCGCCGACAAACTCCGCGCCAATATGGACGCGGCCGAGTACAAGCACTTGGTGCTGGGGCTGATTTTCCTGAAGTACATCTCCGATACCTTTGCCGCCCGGAGCGCCGAGCTGGCGAAGCGGTTTGCGGATGAGCAGGATGAGTATTTCCTCGATGGGGCATCTGCCGATGACATTACCGCAGAGCTTGAGGACCGCGACTACTACAAGGAAGTGAATGTCTTCTGGGTGCCCGAAGGGGCACGGTGGGAAGCGCTTCGCGCTGCAGCCAAGCAGCCGGACATTGGCAAGCGGATTGATGATGCCTTGGCGGTGATTGAAGCTGAAAACCCCAAGCTCAAAGGCATTCTCGACAAGCGCTATGCGCGGGCGCAGTTGCCCGATGGCAAGCTGGGCGAGCTGGTCGACCTTGTCTCAACCATTGGCTTTGGTACAGATGCAGGGCAAGCGCGCGATGTGCTCGGCCAAGTATATGAATACTTCCTCGGCCAATTTGCCAGTGCCGAAGGCAAGAAGGGCGGGCAGTTCTACACCCCGGCCTCTATCGTTAAAACCCTCGTGGCCATTCTCGCCCCGCACCATGGCAAGGTGTATGACCCCTGCTGTGGTTCGGGCGGCATGTTTGTGCAGTCCGAAAAGTTTATCGAAGCCCACGGCGGCAAGCTGGGTGATGTGTCTATCTACGGGCAGGAATCCAACCCCACCACATGGCGGCTGGCGGCGATGAATCTTGCCATTCGTGGCATCGACTACAACCTTGGCCGCGAGCCGGGCGACACCTTTACCCGCAATCAGCACGCCGACCTGCGCGCCGACTTTATCCTCGCCAACCCGCCTTTCAATATCAGCGACTGGTGGCACGGCAGCCTGGAAGGCGACCCGCGCTGGGTGTATGGAACACCGCCGCAAGGCAACGCCAACTATGCGTGGCTGCAGCACATGCTCTACCACCTCGCCCCCAAGGGCCGGGCGGGCATTGTGCTGGCGAATGGCTCAATGAGCTCCAGCCAGAACAGTGAAGGCGACATTCGCCGCGCCATGGTTGATGCCGATGTGGTTGAAGTGATGGTGGCCTTGCCGGGGCAACTGTTCTTCAACACCCAGATTCCCGCCTGCCTGTGGTTCCTTGCCAAGCAGAAGACCACACGGAAAGGCGAAGTGCTGTTTATTGACGCCCGCAAGCAAGCCACGATGATTAGCCGCGTACAGAGCGAGCTGACCGATGAAGTGATTGAGAAAATCGCTGCCACGGTCGCTGCGTGGCGTGGCGAAGGGGGCGAGTACGCCGACATCCCCGGCTTCTGTCGCTCTGTGCCGCTGGCTGAGATTGCCGAGCACGGCCATGTGCTCACACCGGGCCGCTATGTGGGCGCGGAAGAAGTGGAAGACGACGACGAAGCCTTTGCCGAGAAGATGCAGAAACTCACCGAGAAGCTGGGCGAGCAGATGGCGAAAGGTACAGAGCTGGACCAGTTGATTCGGCAGAAGCTGGGGGGGCTGGGGTATGAGTTCTGAGTGGGTAAAAACTTCTCTCGGAAAAGTAGCAGAAGTATTCACCGGTTTCCCCTTTAAGGGTTCCGCGTATCTCCCATCAGGGACGGGTATCCGTGTCGTTCGAGGTGATAACGTAACTGAGCATATGTTGCGATGGGGAGAAAAGGAAAAGTGCTGGCCATCGTTTACCCCTGAGCTGGAGGCGTACCGTCTAAAAGTTGGTGACATTGTTGTCGGTATGGATGGCTCCAAGGTTGGAAAGAACTTTGCGGCAGTATCCCCTTCAGATGGGCCTTGCTTGTTAGCTCAGCGGGTTGCGCGCATTAGAGCAAAGCAGCAGACGGACCAAATATTTTTGCGATATGTTGTTTGCAATAGCGAATTTACTCGGTACGTGCAATCTGTTCATACAGGAACGTCCATTCCACACATCAGCAAAGGGCAAATCGAGAGCTACGAGTTCACACTCCCTCCCCTAGCCGACCAGATTGCCATTGGTAGTTTGCTGCGGGAACTAGATGACCGCATAGCCCTCCTGCGCGAAACCAACGCCACGCTGGAAGCCATCGCGCAAGCCATCTTCAAATCGTGGTTTGTCGACTTTGACCCAGTGCGCGCCAAGATGGAAGGCCGTGCGCCCGAAGGCATGGACGAAGCCACCGCCGCCCTTTTCCCGGATGGGTTCGAGGAGTCGGCGTTGGGGATGGTGCCGAGGGGGTGGAAGCTGCTCGCACTTGAAGACGCCTATGAAATCAATCCTACCCGCAAGCTGAAAAAGGGCGCGAGCGCACCGTATCTCGACATGGCCAGTGTCGCAACGAGCGGCCACACGGTAAGTGGCGTAATCCACCGCGAGATGGGTTCGGGGACAAAATTTGTCAATGGGGATACCTTATTGGCGCGTATCACGCCATGCTTGGAAAACGGCAAAACAGCATTCGTGGATTTTCTTGCGGATGGCGAGACAGGTTGGGGTTCAACTGAATTCGTTGTGCTACGTCCGAAAACCCCACTGCCTCCGTATCATGGATACTTACTCGCCCGTCACTCAACGTTCCGCGAGTTCGCGATTCAAAGTATGTCGGGAACCAGCGGGCGACAGCGCGTGCAGAACGACGTGCTCGGAAAGTTTCCAGTGGTATCGCCTCCCTCATCTGTTGCGAAGGTGTTTGCTGAAGTCGTCAGCAGTATTCAACAGAAAATTGGTGCAAATCATGAGCAGGCGCAGACGCTCTCTACCCTGCGCGACAGACTGCTACCCCGCCTGATTTCAGGGCAACTGAGCCTAGCGGGCACTCACGCAAAAAGTGAGGAATTAAACGCATGATTTTGTACAAGTACATGAAGGCTGTTCATGCTGTCGAGCTTGTCCAGAGCAAACGAATTTACCTTGCCAAAGCATCCTCGTTTAATGACCCATTTGAGTATAACGCCTGCTTAACATATGACCCAAAGGACCCTCAGACTTACCTTTGGGGTAAGCATGGCGTACTCAAAGCATACTGCGATGACTCCTCGTATTTGTATTGCATGACTCGGCGACCAGATAACAGCCTTATGTGGGCTCATTACGCCGATGCGCATGCTGGTGTCGTTGTTGGGATTGATGTTGACGACGACTTTTTCCAGAGTGAGGCACAGTGCATTATTCCTGCCAAATACGGGAATGTGATTTATACAAACACAAAGCCATTTGACGACTACCCACTGCCTGATTTTGAAAATAATGGTTGGGTCTTCGAGGGCTTTCAAGTTTCCTATCTAGAGGCATACCAACGAATTTACTTGCACAAGTCAGTTGAATGGGCCTACGAGGAAGAAGTCAGGGTAGTAAAGCCCAAGAAATCTCTGGCAGCGCTTGAACCTATCTACATGCCCACTCGGAAAGCCATTTCAGTGGCCATTCCAAGCCTGAAGGTCAAACAAATTTATATTGGATGCTCAACGCAAGAGTGCTGCATCAGTGACTTAATGCGGCTATGCGGTTCGGAAATTGAAGTTCGAAGACTGAAGCCCTCGTCGCGTCATTGGGGACTGGTACATGACTGAAGACCAACTCGAACAGGAAACGCTAGGCTGGCTAACTGATGTTGGCTATACCCATCTTTTCGGCCCAGAGATTGCGCCAGATGGCCCTCAGCAGGAGCGCAACGACTACCGCCAGGTGCTACTACTTGAGCGTCTTCGCAAAGCGATTGACCGCCTGAACCCGAGCATCCCGCTAGTGGCGCGTGATTCAGCGCTGCAACAAGTTCGAGACCTTGGCATTCCTGTTCTTCTGTCGGCCAACCGTCATTTTCACCAGTTGCTGATTGCGGGTGTCCCCGTCGAGTATCAAAAAGATGGCGAGACTCGCGGCGACTTTGTGCGCCTAATAGATTGGGCAACCCCAGCCAATAACGAATGGCTGGCTATCAACCAATACTCAATCAAAGGCCCCAACCACACACGCCGCCCGGACATCATCCTGTTTGTGAATGGCCTGCCGCTTGCACTACTGGAGCTGAAGAACCCGGCAGACGAGACGGCGGATATCTGGCGTGCCTACGACCAGATTCAAACCTACAAGGAACAGATTCCGGACGTATTCCAGTACAACGAAGTACTGGTGATTTCGGATGGCTCAGAAGCCCGAATGGGCTCACTGTCTAGCAATGCAGAGCGCTACATGCAGTGGCGCACGATTGATGGGGTAACACTAGACCCGCTGGGGAAGTTCAACGAGCTGGAAACCCTGGTGCGGGGTGTGCTGGCCCCAGCTTACCTACTCGACTATCTACGCTTCTTTGTACTGTTCGAGGACGACGGCACACTGGTCAAGAAGATTGCGGGCTATCACCAGTACCACGCTGTCCGCTCCGCCATTGGCCAGGTAGTGACTGCTTCACGCCCCGGTGGCAGTCACAAGGGTGGCGTGGTCTGGCACACGCAAGGCAGCGGCAAGAGCATCACGATGACCTGCTTTGCCGCTCGTGTGATGCAAGAGGCGGCGATGGAGAACCCGACCATTGTGGTGATTACCGACCGCAATGACCTGGACGGACAGCTATTTGGAGTGTTCTCACTTGCTCAGGACTTGCTACGCGAGCAGCCGGTGCAGGTTGAGTCTCGACAAGACCTCCGGTCCAAGCTGTCCAATCGCCCATCAGGCGGGATTGTCTTCGCCACAATTCAGAAGTTTATGCCCGGCGAGGATGAGGATACGTTCCCCATTCTTTCGGAGCGCAGCAATATCGTTGTGATTGCTGATGAAGCTCACCGCACACAATATGGATTTGAGGCCCAACTGAAAGGCAAGCCAGGGCAGGAGAAGTACCAGGTCGGCTATGCACAGCATCTCCGCGATGCCCTTCCAAATGCAACCTTCGTGGCCTTTACCGGTACGCCAGTCTCAAGCGAAGACCGCGACACCCGCGCCGTATTTGGCGACTACATCCATGTTTATGACATGCAGCAGGCGAAGGAAGATGGCGCAACGGTTGCCATCTACTTTGAGTCTCGCCTGGCCAAGCTGTCACTCAAGGCTGAAGAGCTACCTACCATCGATGAAGAGGTGGACGAGCTGGCCGAGGATGAAGAGGAAGGACAGCAGGCCAAGCTGAAGACCCGCTGGGCAGCCCTGGAAAGGGTAGTTGGTGCCGAACCCCGTATTGCAGCAGTAGCTGCCGACCTTGTGGCTCACTTTGAGGAGCGAGGCAAGGCACAGTCTGGCAAAGCGATGGTCGTAGCTATGAGCCGGGATATCTGTGTTCATCTCTACAACGAAATCATCAAGCTTCGTCCTGATTGGCATGATGCCGGCCCAGAAAAGGGCGCTATCAAGATTGTGATGACCGGCTCAGCAAGCGATAAGGCCTTGCTGCGTCCGCATATCTACAACGGGCAAGTGAAGAAGCGCCTTGAGAAGCGTTTCAAAGACCCGGAAGACCCGCTCAAGCTGGTCATCGTGCGCGATATGTGGCTCACCGGCTTTGATGCGCCGTGCGTGCATACGCTGTACGTAGACAAGCCGATGAAGGGCCACAACCTGATGCAGGCGATTGCGCGGGTGAACCGCGTATTCAAAGACAAGCAAGGCGGCTTGGTGGTCGATTACATCGGCATCGCCAATGAGCTGAAGAGCGCCCTTAAGGAATACACCGCCAGCCAGGGACGTGGCCGCCCGACGGTCGATGCAGCGGAAGCCTATGCAGTGCTGGAGGAGAAGCTCGACATCCTGCGTGGCATGCTGCACGGCTACGACTACAGCAACTTCCTCACTGCCGGGCATCGTTGCTTGGCAGGGGCTGCGAACCACATTCTCGGATTGGATGATGGGAAGAAGCGCTTTGCGGATGTGGCACTGGCAATGAGCAAAGCCTTCACGCTCTGCTGCACCTTGGATGAGGCAAAGGCAGTGCGTGAAGAAGTGGCTTTCATGCAAGCCGTAAAGGTATTGCTGACCAAGCGAGAGTTGAGCCAGAAGAAGCGAACAGATGAGGAACGCGAGCTGGCTATCCGTCAAATTATTGGCTCAGCGGTTGTCTCTGAAGAGGTGGTGGATGTCTTCGAGGCGGTAGGTCTTGAGAAGCCGAACATCGGCATCCTCGATGAGGCATTCCTCGCTGAGGTGAGAAACCTACCGGAGCGGAATCTGGCGATTGAATTGCTGGAGCGGCTGCTCGAAGGCGAGATTAAGAGCAAGTTCGGCGGGAATCTTGTTCAGGATAAGAAGTTCTCGGAAATGCTCGCCAATGTCGTGAAGCGCTACCAGAACCGCGCCATTGAAACGGCTCAGGTGATTGAAGAGCTGATAGACATGGCCCGTAAGTTCCATGCCGCCGCAAATCGGGGCGAGGAGTTGGGCCTGAATGATGATGAGCTGCGCTTCTACGATGCACTGGCCAATAACGAATCAGCCGTGCGCGAACTGGCTGATGAGACGCTGAAGAAGATTGCTCATGAGCTGACGGAGAACCTGCGGAAGAACATCACAGTCGATTGGTCAGCCCGCGAGAGCGTGCGCGCCAAACTGCGCCTGATGGTGAAGCGCATCCTCAGAAAATATAAGTACCCACCCGAGCAACAAGAAGCCGCTATTGAACTTGTGCTGAGACAGGCCGAGGTTCTTGGCGAAGAGTGGGCTTGATTGCTAGGACGCTCAACTAGAGGCATATCCAAACCGCCCAAAGTGTCCAACCTTGATTGGACGCTTTGGGCGGTTTGGCACCATGCGTGGCGTGCGTATCTGGGACGGGTGGGGTTGCCTAAAATTTAGGCCAACCTACTAGATATAGTGTAAAAAACAACTAAAACCACGATATTTAGTTGATTTGCACAGGTTGCTCACAGGCTTATGTACAGCCCACCCCAGAAAATGTGGTTAGAATTGGTTCACCACATTGACGAATGTGGTCTGGAAAAGAAAAACGGCCGGAAGGCCGGCCGTTGTGAAAGAGACCTCTTGCCATGTCTCTGTCAGACCCGATACTTTAAACATGGGCACAGACCCTTGCAACTATCGGTTGTGGCTTGGCGATAGGTCGTTTTCCTGTGTGGCAATGCCAGAAATGGACCAAGGCCATGTCAAAAATTGGACGTAACGCCGGTAATGGGCAGTTTGTACCAGTCAAGGTTGCTCAACAGCACCCTAAGACCCATGTGGTCGAGACCATCAAACATGCTCCAGCTCCCAAGCCTGCTCCTAGCAAGCCCAAGGGCAAGTAATACCCTGTAGAAAACCCGGCTCCGGAAGGAGCCGGGCTACTGGTATTAGGTTCGAGAATTGGGAGAGAGTAGTGGCGGAAGAGCAAGACAAAGACCGACAAGAGCGACAACGGCTATACGACCGTACCCGTGACGACCTGCTGAAGCGCCAGCTGTCAAACAGCGAGAATGCAGACCGGGCGATTCTCACAGTCTCGGCGGCTGCGCTTGGGTTTTCGCTTGCGTTTATAAAAGATGTCGTAAAGCTAAGTGAAGCCGAGTGGCTGAGCTTGTTGTACGTCTCGTGGCTTAGCTTTGCACTTGCCACGGTCTGCACCCTTCTCTCATTCTTCTCAAGCCAGAGAGCCATAGTTAAACAACTGACTCTGGCAGAACGCTATTACCTACTACAGGACGAACAAGCGCTGAATGTTCGCCCAAAGGCAGCAGTCATAACTGAATGGCTCAATGGTGGTGGCGCTTTTCTGTTTGTACTTGGGTTAGTAGCAACCTGTTTATTTGTGAGCGTTAATCTAGTAAAGGATTCAAAAATGGCTAACCGCGTATCGGTGTTGGATGGTGCCTCCATCCCGTCACTTCAAAGAATGTCTTCGGATTTAGTTATTAAAGGGGCAACAATCCCCGCCATGCAACCGGCACAGCCTCAGGGTGGCGCAACGATTCCGACAATGCAAAAACCAGCAGAACCGCCACCTTCATCGGGCGGCTCTAACGGTAAATAGAGACTTCCCCACAGCCTCCCACCTGTATTGGACATTACTCGTGGGCGGCTGTGGCTTACTCAAAGCCACTTCCGGACCCGCCATGAATGTCCATTCCTAACGGGCTTCCTCCGATATCGATAGCACCGTGGCCCTCCCCAAACAGCGGCAAGCCTGTATCGGGATTTACCGTATCGCTATAGCCACTCCCGAGGCTATTTACCCCGCCCTCACTCGCATCAGAGAAGAGGCCATTCAAGCTGTCAAAAATCGTGTCAAAAATACTCACTAGTGCCTCCTATGCCCTATCGCATAGAGCGACAGGGCTTGTGCGTTTAATCCTCGTTAGGCAACAGAATTGTTAGGACAGGCTCGCCCGCATCACCCGGCCCAATAATCATCTTAAGCCGAGTTAGGCGTGGCTTAGTATCCCTTCCGTCACGCGGGATGCGTAACAACTGAAAGGGCACGACCGAAACACCTTTACCTGCCTTAGCTGCCAAATACGCCATCCACAGTACATCCCCTAGCCTTGCCGACTCATCTTGGTGTGTCTGAGCTGCAGAGTCGGAAGAGGACCACTTAACGCAATCACTCCAAACCCCGTCAGTCAGCGCCACAGGAATCTTAAATCCAAACTGTTGTGCCGTTTCTGTTACATCAATCAACACTCCATCAGCAAGCGCATCAGCACGCGTATAAACGTAGATAGGTGCTCCGAATATTTCACGAAGATTTTTAGTCATTTTAGATACTCCTTAAAGTTACCGGATTCTTAGATTGGGAGCCGCTTCGCTTTCCGGCTTGAGCGAAAGGCTGTTGTGTGCTGCTGCACCGTGTTTCTTGAGTTGGTCGCCGAAGGTGTTGGGGCAAAGAGCAATGGAAGCGAGCCACAAGGGGCCTTGCCAAAGCCGCAGCACGCAGTGACCGGGTGCAGGAAGGTACGAAGTAGCTCCCCTTGTGACTTGCTGGCGCTTTGCCAGCTTTTTCAGAGCGGCCATCGAGAGAGATGAGCAGCAGCCTTGGCTACGCGATTAGCCGTGGGGTTGCAGTACGCGGTCTTGCGAAAGTCCGCGCGCCTTGCCAAGCGCAGCGCGGAGATGCTGAAAATTTTTGAGCATCGGAGGGGAGCCACACTTTGGGTGGGCCAAGCCGTCCAGGCGCAGGCCGCTCGCGCGCCTCTGCCCAAGCAGAGAAGCGAGCGCTGGGAGGGTCCGCTCACAACTTTTCGCCCAAGCGAAAAGAGGGCTCCCAAGCCCGGTTGAGAGTGGAGGGTGAAGCCCGGTGCCCAGAGCCGTAGGCGCGGGAAACCCGCTGAAGCCTAGCGAAGCAAGGCCAAGGCGCAGCCGAAGTCGGGGGCGCGTCCAGCGGCCACGATTCAGCGGGTTTCCCGCGCCTTGAGCAACACGCGAAAGGTCGGGGCACCCCCGCCTTAAAAGTCACGCAGGGGCGTCCAGACCCAAGAGGCATAAGCCTCTCGTCCAGAGAGATAGCGCATGCTGCTGACGTGTGTTGACGTTGTAACTGACGCCCCCCGGCGATATCTGGGGCGCATATAAACCACGTCGCTATACCAATAAACTAATTGGGATAGTGACGTGACGACATCTGGCACAAAAGCACAAAGCGAATCAAACCAGCTCAACGCATTGCGTGCGTTACATCGGTTCGGCTGGCTTAGAACACGGGACTTAGGCACCCTTCTATTCCGACGCTGGAAAAGGGGCGGAAATATCTACAGCCTTAGCAGTCTTCCGCTCTTAAAACCTGAGCCTGCATCGAGGGAGGAGATACGACGCGCACAGCGTCTAGTCGTCGCTCTGACAAAGAAAAAATTCATTCTTTCTGCGAGCGCTCCAAACGGCAGCCGCATTCACACGTTGTCTCAGCGCGGCGCGAGGCTTCTGACGGAACAAGGAATAGCCGCAGCAACGGGTAAGGACCTTGTGCGTGATGTTCACGCCGCTTACTTTATACATCGGACCGTTTCAAACGAAGTCGCCATAGCTGGCATCCTAGAAGGCCTCAAGGTCTCGACTGAGCGCGAAATATCGCAGGGTAAGTGGCTCGGTGGCTTAACGGGAGTCCATGATAAAAAGCCAGATGCTCTGCTCCGCATGGGAAATCTCTGTTTTTGGATTGAAGTTGAGCGAAGCAGGAAGAATCAAAAGGATTATCAGGCGCTACTGGCTTGGCTTAAAACGCTATGGGAAGACATCATTCGCCCCGAATCCCCCGCCCCTTTAATCGATAAGCAAGCGTTGGCTGGGGTGGTATTCGTTTGCACAACAGCATTTCGTGACCGGCTTAAGCAAGACCTAATGGCCTTAGGTTGGACAGAAAATCACCTCAAGGCGAGACTCTTTTTTGAGACGTCGCTATACAGTTTTAAGGCCACACAATTTTATTAATTGAGAGGACAAGATGCAGACTGCTGCCCTGCACTCACAACCCTGATTCAGCCTGACAAAATCATTCAGGCGGGCATGCCCTTAGCAGCGGGCTTGCCTTTCGCCCCCCCTGTCCAATTCCTTGGGCGACTTTGACTCTTTGGACGGCCCATCATGCGGCCATAGCCGTTGCCGGACGAAATACTTTCCATGCTTTTTTGACTAGCTTTCCTTCGAACACGGCCCCCTCTGAATACTCACTCAGCCAACCTTTTTCTTGGAGGATTGCCGTCAGTCGGTCTACCTCAGAAGAGCTTAGCTTTGGGCGGAAGTTCCAAAGAATTTCAGTCTTGGTAATCACAGCGCCCTCACGATTTTCTGTCCGCTTGAGCAGCCAGTCTTTCAGCTTCTCGCATTGCAGAAGTATTGGTGAAACGGTGTCCTTGTTCGCCAATGCAACTAGGGTGTCCAAGCTATGAAGGACAATCGCGACACCTCCGTCGACGTGGCGCTCATGAATCTCCGAGACATTGGGGTCTTCGGCAAATGCAAGGACACCACTAATGCGTGCAGCGATTTCGGCAGCTTTCGACCCGAATGCGGAAATCTCCGCGTACTTACCGCCGACACCAATCTCAACTTCAATTTGGTTGTACGCATCAATCCACTTTACCCGTGCTGCATCGGTCAGGGTAATTTCACGCGTCTTGAGACCACCGCCTTCTTCAGTTTGCACAGGCAAGGACAAGAGAGATGTCATGTTCTGCCAGTAATTCTGGAGGCGAGAGTCGTCTAGCGGGTTCGTTCCTTTATAAAGCCGCATCCCCTTGTATGACTTTGGCCAAGTCAGCAAGAAACGGGGCAGAAAACCTTGTTCACGGAGTAGGACAGAGGACATGACCTCACGAGCGATGACCGGCTGCAGCATCAGATGGGCCGATAGCCGACGGCTCCAAAGTGCATAGCTCTCTCCTTCCGCAGCGTTTGTACGCTGAATTGCAGCTCCATCCCACAGTTTAGAGAGGCCAGCAATAGTCGCCTTTACGCCTCCGTCTTGCCTCATCGCATGTCCGCCGAAGAACGTGGCACCCTCATCAGAAAAAAGGCCCTTATATGGAATACCGACCTTGTAGGAGCGAATCAGTCCCTCAAAGGTGGGGGAGCTTACGGTTAGTGTTGGCTCAGGCTCGACACTAGGCATAGGCCCCAATTCAAGCAGCTCTTCCTCCAACTCATCAGGCTCATCGAATTCGCTCTTCAGTTTTTCAACAGCAGCAAGCCATTTGTTTTGTGCTGCAAATTGACTCTTGAGTTTCTTTGCCCTCTCTTTGCTTTTCTCTTCTTCCCATGCTCGGTGAGCCCGCATAGCAAAACTATCTGTTTGACTCTTACGGTCGCCCGACTCAGCGACAGTCATCCCAAATAAACTAGTAGGGAATCGACGCCCATCAATTGACACGTCAATATGCGCCTGAGCAATCAGTGCAGTTGCCAGTAGCACTGACATCCCTGCGGTGCCCTCGGCAACTTGAACATGCTCATGAATAGCTTGTGCTGCACCTGCAAGTTCTCCAAGCGCATCCAGGGGGAATACGGGGGGTTCAATTTCATGCTTTTCCACCAGACTGAGAGGGTGGTTAATTGAGACTGCTTTTGCTTCGTTATTTTCGTTGTTCATTTTTAAACTCCGGTATGTTGGTGAGTACGGCTAATTAAGAAACTCTCTACATCTGAGAGCCGGTACATCACACGACTACCGACCTTGATAAATGGCAGAACATATCTGCCGCTGCTACGCCAAACGGCGAGCGTTGCTTCTTTTACGTTGAGGTGTGTCGCCACCTCACGCGGGGTCAAAAGACCAGTGTTTGGGTTTTTCAATTTTTTATTCCCTATTGTTGAATGTGAATTTTGGTTGTGATGGGTCCCACACAGGGCGGCTGGGTTTGCCCCCTGTCTTGCCCATCTCAAGTTGTTAAAGAACGTGTGTTGCAGTGGTTCCCATTTTTCCGTTCCCAACTCGACCAGTACATATCTACAACCATTAGGGTTAAAAGAATCAAACACTTAAGCACAAAACAAAAAGCCGCCCGAAGGCGGCTTTTTGACAATTTGGACAGGGTTCTATTTTGGCGTGTGCCTACCCTTACTCTTATCTCGGTCAATTGGGCAGGTAATTCTTTCAATTGCCTGGCTTACTGCTTGCGACAGCTGGTACTTCTTCCCAATCATGTGAACGATGTACTCCTGCTTTCTCTCAAGCTCGCTACGTTCCTCAAGCCAATAGTCGTTATGCACTTCTAATGCAATTTTCAACAGCTTCGCGGTGATTGACTTGTCTCTCTTGGCCTCTCGTTCAGCCTCCAACCAAACCTTAAGCGTAGTGACCTCTTCCTCTAACTCGGATATTCGCTTGGCTAGCTCCATTTTGTCTTTAGTTCCAATCGCGACCAGCCACTCATTCACTCCGTTCGCGTAAAGGGCGCGGTACAGAACTTTTACACCCCGTTCATCCCTGACTTCTGTTTGCCGTATCAAACCATAGTTGATTGCCTCAACCAGCGCGCTTCGGCGTGCCAAGTATTTAGCCTGCTCCTCCGACAACGGAAAGGATGGGGGCTCATCAATCGGGTTTAGGGCATCTACCGCGCCATGGAACTCTGTATCAGGACTCCACTCCAGCGGCATTGGTTCGGGAATCTTATAGGGGGCTTGCCCCAAATCTGCGTCGTACTTTTCCACAAGCTCTTTTGCCTTCGGCAAAGCCCAACCCATACCTAATCCTAGAGCCTCTTCAAACGTATAAACATTCGGTGTACTCACATTGCCCTCTTATAGTTTGTCCTTGCCCAACATGCTCAGCATTCTCTCCTCCGACGTCGCCATAGCACTCCGTACAGGGTCAAAAGCCAGCCGTACGTAAACCATTGTCGACTTGATGGACTTATGCCCTAGCGCTTTCCCGATTGTGTGTAGTGCGACATTAGAGCCTGCCATTGAGCTTCCAAGAGTTCGTCGAAGGTCGTGAATCCACAAGTCTTCTATTTCTGCTCTTTTAAGAATTCTGGCCCAAGCCTTTTTTGGCTCAACCAAGTGACCAGTCTTACCTTCCCCCGGAAAAACATAGTCGCTTTTATCTTTGCGGGTAGCTTTGCGCTTTTGTAGTAACTCCTGAACGCTCTTTGGAATGGGCAGTATTTGCGGCTCACCGTTCTTTGTGTCTGGTATGTGCCATAGCCCATCGACAAAATTTAGCTCCGACCACTTCATTGAGAGTCCGTTATATCTGCGCTGCCCCATGAAAAGTTGAACCAAAAAATAGTCACGCCAGTTATCGCTTTCTTCGTCTAGCGCGTTAAAGAAGCGCTCGAATTCATCGCCTCTGAGATATCTATCCCGTGCCTTCTCTCTTGTCTTGGTTATTGCCTTTGCAGGGTTCTCGATATCGCAAAGCTTCCATGTGCGTGCTTTTTCATACATCACATTCAAAAGCGATTTGACACGATTAATCGTGGTGCCGGAAAGTGCTGTTTCAGCAATTGCTCCTTCCTTAGAAGGATGCGCCTTCCCTTGCTCGCGCATTCGTTTCTCGATGCGCTTTGCGTCATCGTCTGTTACCTCAGACAATCGCTTCTTACCAATAATCGGCTTGATGTGCTTTTCATACCGCTGCTTGTCATCCCTAGCCGTATCTTTAAGTGAGGCATGTCTCTCCCAAAACTCACCATAAAAGAACTCGTCAACTGTGTGTTCGCCTCTGAGGCTTCGCTTAACGCTTGTCGGATTAATGCCGCTGAGTATTCCGCTTAGAATCTTTGTAGCTTCATTACGAGCCTGTTCAATAGTAAGGCTCGGATAGCTCCCAAGCCTCACCCAGCTCGGCTGCGTACTATTAGCAATGCGCCGAATTATGTAGAAGCTCTTTGCTCCACTGCTGGTGACGCGCAAGGCAAGTTCGGGTCTAGTTTCGTCATACCAAGCTTCTCGCTTGCTCCCCTCAGGCAGCGGCAGCGCATCAATTTTCTGCTTGGTGAACTTAAACCGATTCTCAGACTTCTTTCCAGCCATATAAGGCCCCCATGTGATGTTAGCCCAAAGCCACAGGCTAACATCAGGCTAACATGACGGGTATATTTGGATGAATTTTTGTACAGGCCCGTATAAGTCCAATAGCCTGATATGTCTATATAAATCAACGTTCATATAAACCCGTATAAACCAGTAAAAACAAAAGCCTAAGGATTCATAATCCGTAGGTCGAGGGTTCAAGTCCCCCCATCACCACCAGAACAAAACAAAAAGGCCACCTCCGGGTGGCCTTTTTGTTTCTTGAGTACCCCGGATCGAGTCCCAAGCTGAAATTGACTAAATGGCGCCCCGAAGTTCAGCAGTCGCGACTTCGTCCATCAATAAGCGCACCCCAAGTGCCCCACTCCCGTTGCGAACCGGTGTTTTGCTTAGCTTGATATTGATGGTCTTCACTTCCGGGCACCTCGCACACGCTTGCGCGATGCGCGTCATGAGGCGCTCTTGGGTTTCGTAGTGGCAATCTGCGGCGAGCTTTTCGATTTCGAGCACCAAGGGGTCGTAGTCGAACACATGCTGCATGCTGTCTTCTTGGATCAGCACTTGGCTTGCATCGATGCCGAGAATCAGATCGAGTGAGTGGGAGTCGGGCTTAACGTCGTTGGGGCCATAGGTGCCAATCTTGGTGTGGAGTTTTAAGTCGAAGAGCTCGACCCACGCGTGTTGGTTCATGACTGCAATTGCTCCAGGGTGACGAATTGAAGTGCCTTGTGATGGGTGCATTCAAGAATGACCGGGGGCGCAACGCCGGCTTCAAAAGCCTCTTTCCAACGCAGTGCGCACACGCACCACCGATCACCCGGCTTGAGCCCGGCGAAACGATATTCGGGGCGAGGGCTGATGAGGTCATTGCCCATGCGCAGCGAGAACGCTAAAAAGGCTTGGGTCATTTTTGCGCAGATGACATGGCTGCCGTGATCATGCTCATCGGTTTTGCAGCAGCCGTCTCGAAAATAGCCTGTGAGCGGGTCGTACGAACAGGGCACAAGGGGTGTGCCTAAAACGTTAACGGCTTGTTCAATCATGGGGATGGACTTTCTTGATGGCAGGCCACATCAAATTGCAGCGGCTTCTTCAACTGCAAAACATGCAGCACGTGAGTAATAAATAATTAACCAAGCTGGCGGGCGTCCTGCTCAAACGCGCCCTGCGGCACAGGGCGGCCAAACAGATAGCCTTGAAATTCATGGCAGCCTAGCTCGCGCAGGAAAGCAAACTCTTGTTCGGTCTCTATCCCTTCAGCCGTCATGGATAGCTCAAGGTCACGGCCCATGCGCACAATGTTGGCGATGAGCGCAGCACCGCGCGAACTATCCACAGAATCGCGGACGAAGCTGCGATCGATCTTGAGCTGGTGCAGCGGGAGACGGCCGAGGTAGCTGAGTGAGGAATAGCCGGTGCCGAAATCATCGAGCGAGATGGTGAGCCCGGCAGCGCGCAATGCGTTCATGCGCGTGATCACCTTTTCGATATCGGCCACCACCACGCTCTCGGTGAGTTCGAGCTTCAGCTTATTGGCGGGAACTTGATGGAGCGCCAGCGTATCGAGCACCAAACGTTCGAAATCGTCAGTGAGAAACTGATCGGCAGACACGTTCACAGATACCGTCAGTGACGCGAGCGCAGGGTCGTCCTGCCAGCGCGCGAGGGTCTTGCAGGCCTCGGCAATCACCCAGCCGCCAATCTGCGGCATCAAGCCGGCCTGCTCGGCCAGTGGAATAAACTCGCCGGGCGACACGTAGCCGCGCACTGGATGCTTCCAGCGCAACAATCCTTCGCAACCAATGATCCGCTCCGTGACATCGACTTGCTTCTGGTAGAACAGCTCAAGCTCCTCATTCCAGATGGCGGACTTAAGCTCGCGTACCAACCCTTTGCCTTGCTCGATTTCGAGCTGCATGACATAGAGACAGCCGCACAGCAGGCCAATGGCGATAGAGGCATTGACCCAGCTACCCACGCTACGGAATTTATCCGGCAAGGGCTCGGCGAAGGAGAAGACAAACATGCCGCTGGAAAAACAAACGAAGGCAACCAGCGACAACGCGATCAGCACCAGCTGGCTCTTGGCACCGGTGCGCAGATAGTTGATATAGCCGAGGGCGGCGAGCGGCAGCAGAAACAAGTGGGTGACTCGCGGCACCGTGGGTGTGGGCGTATCGAACATCACGCAGATGACGATATCGACGACGAGGAGAGAGAACTCGGCGAGGGTCAGGGCCAGCGCATAACTGCCGCGCTGAATGAGCCCCCAGCAGATAAACGCAGCAAGCGCGGCTAGCCCCTCTGTAATACCAAAGAGCACAGCCCCTTCACGCAGCGCCAACACCATCCAGACTACGCAGAACACGCAGACAACCAGCGCAGCCACCTTGAAGGCCAGGAGAAAGCGCAGAGTCGGGAGATGGTTTGGATTGCTCAAGATGCTCAGGCCTTTGATGAGGTGACATTCAATCCATTTGCTGCAAAGCCGCCCAAGTAATGTGCGACTTCAGGATGAGTGTAATCAAAAGGACGAGAGAACTACAGGGGGTGCGGCAGCTGATGGGCCAGCCCCGACAAGAGTGCGGGGATTTTACTAATGCGCGCGGAGCTGAATACCGCCCCGCAGACTAGGGCTGTTTTATTCAGCCTCAGCCGGCTTCAGCAGGGCGAGCTGTGCTGCTTCAAGAAACATCCACTCTCCTTCGGCCAGCGCTAGCGACTCAAGCGTGAGGCTGCCAATGGCGACGCGGCGCAGCGCGGTGCAGTGATTGTCGGCGGCGGCGAGCATCCGTTTGACCTGATGGTATTTGCCTTGCTCGAGCGCGATTTCGATTTCATGTTCGCCGAGCTGGCGGCAATGGGTTGCAGCCAGCGGTGCGGGCTCGTCGATCAGTTGCACGCCGCTGCGTAGCGCAGTGAGGAGCGTCTCGGTCACAGGCTCGAAGGTCGTGGCGACATAGAGCTTGGGGATGTGGCGCTTGGGCGAGCTTTGGGTGTGAATGAAGGCGCCATCATCGGACAAGAGCAGCAGACCGGTGGTGTCGTGATCCAACCGCCCAACGGGCTGCACATCGCGCAGGGTCATCTGATCAGGCAGCAACCCAAGGATGGGTGGGTGATGGCTGGGCTTGCGCGAGCACTCATAGCCCGCTGGCTTATTCATAGCGATGTAGACATGCTCGCGGTAGCGAAAGGCTTCATCGAATACGGAATAGTCGAGTGTGCTGGTATCGAAGGACTGGCGGTAGTCGAGCACGACCTCACCCGCCACGCTCACCTCGCCGTCCTCGATCAATTGGCGGCAGAACTTGCGTGTGCCGAAGCCTTGCGATTGGAGAATGCGGTCAAGCGGCAAAGAGGACATAGGCGTATAGGAATCTGACTAGCGTAGAAACTCAGGGAGCATCAGTCGATGCGGAGACTCAAGCGGTGAGTACCAGCTTGATGAAGCACTGCCAACTCAGGCTTTAGGCGCCTTGGCGGGTTTCGGCGGCTTGAAATTCGGGGTGCTGGCATTCGGGTCGTCGCTGGCGGGCTGCACTTCGTAGAGCAGGCTCCCCACGCTCTCGGGCGGGCACAGGTGACCAAAGCAGATGCGGCCCTTGCCGCGCAGCTCGACTTCCTGCTTGTGCGCGGTGATGTGGCCAGCGCCGGTGCTAGAGACGAAGGTACCGTTGGAGCTTTTATCAACAAGCACGCATTTGCCTTCGCGCAGCTCGATTACGCCATGGGCGCGGGAGGCGCGGGGGTCGTGAATGACGATGTCGTTGCCCTGATCACGCCCGAGCGTGACACGTGCGGTGTGACCGCGCATGAGGATTTCTTGCTTGCCGTAGCGCAGGATGACGCGGGTGGTGAGCTTGGGCGTTTTGACGTCAGCAACAGGCGCAGGCTCGGGGGCAGGCAAGGGGGCAACCACAGGCGCCGCAGCCGATTGCGAGATGCGTGCGGTGGGACCAGACTTCCACTCAATCTTGACGATATCAAGCTGGGTGCTCAGACCCTTGACGCTAATCGCCGGCAGCGGTGTGAGGCTGTTCTTGCGTACATTCTCCGGCAGCAAGGCGGCGGAGTCGGCACTCGTGATAATTTCGCGTGCCTTGGCAATCTCGGTGATGCGGGAGGCGACGTTGACCGTGTTGCCAAACACATCGCCACCATCAACAAGCACTGAACCAAAGTGGAAGCCCACACGGATGGCGAGCTTGTCGCCGGCAACGGCGGGCAAGCCCTCAATGCGGGCATGCATGACGCCTGCCGCGTGACAGGCCATCTCAGCCGTTGGGAACGTGGCCATGAGTTCATCGCCAATGGTTTTGACGACCTTACCGCCACAGGCGACGATGGCGCGTTCAACGCGATTGAGGCAACGTTCGATGGCGCGCAGCGCCTCGGCATCGCCTAACTGCTGATAAAGACGCGTGCTCCCCGCCACATCGGCGAAGAGCACGCAGCAGTTCCGCGTTGATGCTGCCATGCGGGCTTATGCAGCCTGCTTGGCAGTACGCCCTGCCTTGGCCTTGGCGGCGTCGGCATGCTGGGCAGCATAAGCGTGGTGTGCGGCGGCTTCGGCGTGGCCGACTTCAATCGGATAACCCATGTCGGAGAGTACCGAGCCGAGGGCGGACAGGGACAGCATGACGTTTTCGGGCTTGCAGGAATAACCCATCAGACCGAAGCGCCAGATCTTGCCGGCGAGCGGGCCAAGGCCAGCGCCAATTTCAAGATTGAACTCGTTGAGCAGGGTCTTGCGCACTTCGGCTTCGACAATGCCTTCCGGTACATAGACAGCGGTCATTTGCGGCAGGCGGGCTTCTTCGCGCACGACAAACTTGAAGCCCATGGCTTCGAGGCCGGCCTTGAGAGCCAGTGAATGACGACGGTGACGCGCCCAGGAATTTTCCAGACCTTCTTCGCGAAGCAGCAGCAGCGACTCATGCAGACCGTACAAGCTGTTGCCCGGTGCGGTGTGGTGATAGGTGCGGTTGGTATTGCCCCAGTATTCGAGCACCAGGTTCAAGTCCATGAACCAGCTTTCCACCTTGCTCTTGCGTGCCTTGACGCGCTGAATGGCGCGCTCGGAGAACGAGACGGGAGAGAGGCCCGGCGTGCACGACAGGCACTTTTGGCTGGCGGAGTAGATGGCGTCGATTTCCCACTCATCGACCAGCACGGGCGAACCGGCCAGCGAGGTGACAGCATCGACAATGGTCAGCGCGCCGTAACGGTGAGCGATTTGCACCAGGGTCTTGGCATCGGACTGTGCGCCGGTCGACGTTTCGGCATGCACGAAGGCCAGGATCTTGGCGTCCGGGTGGGCCTTGAAGGTGTCTTCCACCTTTTGCGGATCTACTGGCTCGCCCCATGCGTCTTCAATGACGATTGGGATGCCGCCGCAGCGTTCGACGTTTTCGATCATGCGGCCGCCGAACACACCGTTGCGGCAGACGATCACTTTGTCGCCATGCTCGACCAGATTGACGAAGCACGATTCCATACCGACCGAGCCAGGACCGGAGACCGGGAAGGTCAGCGGGTTCTTGGTTTGGTAAGCGTAGCGGAGCAGCGATTTCAGCTCGTCCATCATGCGCACGAAGATCGGGTCCATGTAGCCGATGACCGGCTGGCCCATGGCGGCGATCACGCGCGGGTGCATTTCCGACGGGCCAGGGCCCATCAGGGTGCGCATCGGCGGGTGGAATGAATGGATCTTGTTCGGCGGTGTCAGCAGGTTTGATGCAGTCATGATGGTCCGGTGGCTAGGCTTATCGCCCCACTCTAAGAGAAAAAATTAAAACGACTTGATAATCCACATCGGTACACGAAGGCCCGAGTCGGTCGGCTCGCGGCGCGCCCACGTACCGTCGCCCTTTTCATCGACGAGGTAGTAGGGAACACCATGCGGCGGCGTGACCTTGATCATGTACAGCTTGCCGTTGACGCGATGCTCCTCGACACGATCTTCACCACGCTTGGTGATGGTGACCTGAGGCTCATCGGCAGCCTCCGATCCGGGCGGCGGTGGCGGCGGCTCGGGCAGCGGTTGCAAACCGGCAGGCGGCGCACTTTGGGCGAAGACCGGAAGAGCAGCCGCAACAAACAGGGCAAACAGTACGCGACGCATTGATGGCTTCCTTGTATAGAACCTCCGATTCTACCAAATCACAGGTTCAGAAGCAGCTCATGTTCGGTCGGAAGCGGATTAAAACCACGGCTTTCGTAGTGGCGGAAGATGGCAGCAACGATCTGGTCTGGATCGTCGATCACTTGCATCAAATCCATGTCATCCGGGCTGATCAGCTTGTCGGTGACTAGTCGCTCACGGAACCAATCGAGCAGGCCCGCCCAGAACTCGGTGCCTACCAAAATGATTGGGATCTTAGGACTCTTGCCGGTTTGCACGAGAGTAAGCGCTTCCAGCAACTCATCCAGCGTACCAAAACCACCGGGCATGACCACATAGGCCAAGGCCAAGCGCACAAACATGTATTTGCGCGGAAAGAAATGCCGGAAGGTCTGGGAAATGTCCTGATAGGGGTTGTTGTGCTGCTCCATCGGCAGCTCGATATTCAGGCCAATCGCCGGGCTCTTGCCGTAAAAAGCGCCCTTGTTGGCCGCTTCCATGACACCGGGGCCGCCACCGGAGATGACACTAAAGCCAGCATCGGAGAGCAAACGGGCGATTTTTTCGGTCTGCGCATACACCGGGTGATCGACCGGCGTGCGGGCACTGCCGAAGATACTCACGGCTGGCTGTACGCCCTGCAGGCGTGTAGTCGCCTCAACGAACTCTGACATAATGCCGAGTACCCGCCAGGCATCCTGGCCGCTGGTCGCCTTGGCACGGACTTTCGGGTCCTCAATTTTCGGCAACTTGCTTTTCGCATTCATCCCACATGTCCTCTCTTCTTCTGGTCGACGGTTCATCCTACCTGTACCGTGCTTTTCATGCCCTACCCGATCTGCGCAATGCGGCGGGTGAGCCAACTGGCGCCATTCGTGGCGTATTAAGCATGCTACGCCGTCTGCTGGCAGAACAACCCGCAGAATACCGGGCTGTTGTTTTTGACGCAAAAGGCAAAACCTTCCGCGACGACTGGTATCCGGCCTACAAGGCCCATCGCCCGCCGATGCCGGATGATCTGGTGCGCCAGATCGAGCCCCTGCATGAAGCCATCCGCGCGGCAGGTTGGCCGCTGCTGATGGTGGAAGGCGTCGAAGCGGATGACGTCATTGGCACCTTGGCGCGTCAGGCCGCTGCGCAAGGCATGACCTGTGTGATCTCAACCGGCGACAAGGACATGGCGCAGCTGGTGTGCGACAAGGTCACGCTGGTAAACACCATGAGCGAGGAAGTGCTCGATATTCCGGGCGTCGAAGCCAAGTTCGGCATTCCGCCAAATCTGATCGTGGATTACCTCACCTTGGTTGGCGACGCGGTAGACGGCGTGCCCGGCGTGGAAAAGGTTGGCCCTAAGACGGCCGTCAAATGGTTGGCGCAATACGGCACGCTGGATGGCGTGATCGCCAATGCCGACAATATCGGTGGTGCAGTTGGCGGCAATCTCAAGAAGGCGCTCGACTTCCTGCCGCTGGGACGCAAGCTCGTGACCATCGTCAGCGATTTGCCGCTCGAACAGAAAGTCACGGATCTCACCCCCCTACCCCCTGACCAGCCCAAGCTCGTCGAACTGTTTTCGCGTCTCGAATTCAAGGGTTGGTTGCGCGAGGCTGAAAAAGGTGTGTATGGCGAAGAGAAAGCCGGTGACGCGCCCAAGAGCGGCAACAAGGGGAGCGACACCGTCCCACTGTTTGCGCCCAGCCCTGCGGTGGCGACGGAAGAACCGGATCGCAGCGCGTACGAATGCATTACGACTTGGGCAGCGTTTGATACGTGGCTGGCTAAGATCAGTGCAGCTACGCTGACTGCGGTCGATACAGAAACCACTGATCTCGACCAAATGCAGGCGCGGCTGGTTGGTATTTCCTTCGCCTGCGAAGCCGGCAAGGCTGCGTACATTCCGCTGGGGCATGACTATGCAGGGGCACCTGAACAGCTGCCACTGGCGGAGGTTCTCGCCAAGCTCAAGCCATGGCTGGAATCGGCCACGCATGCGAAGCTCGGTCAGCATCTCAAATACGATCGTCACGTGTTTGCCAATCACGGTATCAACCTGCGTGGGGTTGTCGACGACACCTTGCTGCAATCGTATGTGCTGGAATCGGACAAGCCACATGAGCTGGGCAGCTTGGCTGCACGTCACTGCGGACTCAAGACCATCCCCTATGACGACCTCACCGGCAAAGGCGTGAACCGGATTTCGTTTGCGCAAGTCGCTGTTGATCAAGCAGCGATATATGGCGCCGAAGATTCAGATGTGACGCTGCGCGTGCACGAGGTGCTGAAGCCACAATTGATCGCAGAGCCCCGTCTGAACAACCTGTACCGCGAAATCGAACTGCCGGCAGCCGAGGCGCTGTTCACGATGGAACGAAACGGCGTGCTGATTGATGTGTTCGCGCTGGCGCAACAGAGCGAAGAAATCGGCCGTCGTCTGCTCGAAATCGAAGGTGCTGCACACACCCAAGCCGGCCAGCCGTTCAATCTGAATTCGCCCAAACAACTCGCCGAGATTTTGTTTGTGCAGCAAGGCTTGCCGGTGGTGAAGAAGACACCCTCTGGCACGCCCTCGACTGACGAAGAAGTGTTGCAACAACTGGCGCAGGATTACCCGCTGCCGAAACTCTTGCTCGAACATCGCAGTCTGGCGAAACTAAAGGGGACTTACACCGACAAGCTGCCTCGCATGGTGAATGCCGCGACGGGCCGTGTGCATACCAACTTCTCACAAGCCACGGCAGTCACCGGTCGCTTGTCGTCGAACGACCCGAATCTACAGAATATTCCAGTACGCACCAGCGAAGGTCGACGTATCCGCTCTGCGTTTATCGCGCCCAAGGGCCACAAGATTGTCTCGGCCGACTACTCGCAAATCGAGCTGCGCATAATGGCGCATCTGTCGGATGATGCCCGCCTGCTGCAGGCCTTCATGCAAGGCGAAGATGTGCACCGCGCCACCGCGGGTGAGATTTTTGGTTTGACGCCATTGGAAGTCGATAGCGAACAACGCCGTGCGGCAAAGGTGATCAACTTCGGCCTGATCTACGGCATGAGTGCCTTTGGTCTGGCGCGCGAACTCAACCTCGAACGCAGCGCAGCGCAGGCCTACATGGATCGCTACTTCGCCCGCTATCCGGGTGTGGCGCACTACATGGAAGAGACGCGACAGCTGGCCCGCGACAAGGGCTATGTTGAAACCGTGTTTGGCCGCCGTTTGTGGCTACCGGAAATCAAATCAAGTAACGCGGGGCGCCGTCAGGGTGCCGAACGTGCTGCGATCAATGCACCGATGCAAGGCACTGCTGCGGATTTGATCAAGCTTGCGATGCTGGCGGTACAGCGCTGGTTGGACGAAGCCAAGCTGAAGACGAAATTGATTCTGCAGGTGCACGATGAACTGGTGCTTGAAGTGCCCGACGATGAACTCGCCATCGTGCGCGCCAACTTGCCGCCGCTGATGCAGAACGTCGCCAAATTGAAGGTACCGCTGCTGGTGGAAGTCGGCGTCGGTGATAACTGGGATCAAGCCCACTAAACGCCATCCATTCAGAATAGCCATGACTGAAGAAAAGAAACCCACCCTGCGCATTGCGCCACGCCCCGCGCAAGCACCGCAGAAGACGATCAAGCCTGGTAGTAAGCCATCTGCTAACCCCAACGGTCGTTATGACCGCGCACGCCCGCAACGCCCGATCACCGATGCATCGTCTACACCAACGCCGCAGGCGGATGGCTTGGTGCGCGTGTCCAAACTGCTGGCCGAACGTGGCCTGTGCTCGCGCCGCGAGGCCGATAGTTATATCGAGCGTGGCCTCGTCTTTGTGAATGGCGAACGAATCTCTGAACTCGGCACTAAGGTCGAGCCGACGGCCACACTGAAGCTCGACCCGCTGGCAAAGGCCCAGCAAGATGCACGCGTCACCATCATCCTGCACAAGCCGATTGGCTTTGTGTCCGGTCAGGCCGAAGATGGCCACAAGCCGGCTGCCACCTTGATCAAGCCAGAAACACAACAACGTAAGTCGGGCAGCAAGGTGTTTCACCCGTCTAACCTCCGCGGCCTCGCGCCGGCTGGCCGTCTGGATATCGACTCGACCGGCTTACTGGTACTCACCCAAGATGGTGTGATTGCACGCAAGCTGATCGGCGACGATTCGGAAATCGAGAAGGAATATCTCGTGCGGGTGGAGGGCGAGCTTTCGACCGAGGGTATCCGTCTGCTCAACCACGGCTTGAGTCTGGATGGTGTGAAGCTCCGCCCCGCCAAAGTGAACTGGATCAACGACGACCAGCTGCACTTCATCCTGAAGGAAGGACGCAAGCGTCAGATCCGTCGCATGTGCGAACTGGTGGGTCTGAAGGTGATCGGCCTCAAGCGCGTGCGTATAGGCAACGTCAAACTGGGTGATCTGCCGCTCGGTCAGTGGCGCTACCTGCGCGAGGACGAGTCTTTTTAAGGCCTCGCCTCAGTCCGCGAACTTAGCCCTCGCGCACGACCTTGAAGCGCGTGAGCGTACGTTCACGGGCCTCGGCATGATCCACGACTGGCGCAGGGTAATCGCGCCCCAGCACGAAACCACAACTGCTGGCTTCAGCGGGCTTCATTGTCCACGGGGCGTGAATCGACTTGTTGCTCAGCTTGGCGAGCTCCGGCACATAGCGTCGGATGAACTTGCCCTCCGGATCGAACTTCTCTGACTGCGTAACCGGATTGAAGATACGGAAGTACGGCTGTGCATCACAGCCGGTTGAGGCCGCCCACTGCCAGCCACCGTTATTGGCCGATAGGTCAAAGTCGTTCAAATGCAGCGCAAAGTAGGCCTCGCCGCGCTGCCATGAAATGCCCAGATCCTTGGTCAGGAACGAGGCGACCACCATGCGCAGGCGATTGTGCATCCAGCCCGTCTGGTTGATCTGACGCATGGCGGCATCGACCAGCGGGTAGCCCGTGCGACCTTCACACCAGGCCGCAAAGAGTGCTTCATCGTCATCCCACGCCAGCTTGTCGTATTCGGTCTTGAAGCATCCGGTCACCACCCGCGGGTTGTGCCACAGGATCATCATGTAGAAATCACGCCAAATCAGCTCGTTGAGCCACCCTTCCGCGCCACGGCCACCCCGTGCGTGTGCATAGGCAGCGAGCTGGCGGATCGACAAGGTGCCAAATCGGCAGTGTGTAGAGAGATAAGACACGCCTTTGACCGCAGGGAAATCACGCGCCTCTTTGTAGCTATCAATGCGCTCCTGAAAATCCTCGAACAACTGCTGGGCGCCACTCATCCCCAGCGGAATCTTCAGCTCAGTGAGATTCGTTGGCATGAATCCGATTGCTTCCAACGATGGAATATGGGTCTCGAACGCAGGCGTGGCGAGATGCGTGAAATCGGACTCGCGCACCTGCAAATCGCTCGACGATAGACGCTTGAGCCACGCATTTTTGTAAGGCGTAAAGACGGTGAAGGCGGTGCCACCCAAGGTCATGACTTCGTTCTTCTCGAAGATGACCTGATCCTTGTATTCATGGAAGCCGATACCGAGCGCATCGAGCTGCTGCGCGACGGCTGCATCGCGGGCAATGGCCTGCGGCTCGTAGTCACGATTGGTATAGAGATCAGCAACGCCCAGTTGCTTTGCTAACGCCGGAATCTCGGTGAGGGGATCACCCTGTTTGACGACCAACGCACCGCCAAGCTCGCGCAAGGCGGCATCCAGTTCCTGTAGGGCATGCCAGATGAACTCAACGCGCCGGTCGGCCGGCGGCAAATGCGCGAGGATGGTGCTATCAAAGACAAACACACAGTACACCTTGGCATGGGACTCCAGTGCATGGTGCAGAGCAGTATGGTCTAGCAGACGCAGGTCACGGCGAAACCAGACAAGAGCGGAATCGTTTTTCATGCACGCATGATGCCACGGCACGGTCGTTTCTTTTGAGCGACGAACTTCAGCCCCGCTGGCTATACGCTGCCCCCGCCACCCACCCAAAACTTTGTTTGCGTAAATTGAAATCGCACAATGGTGATGGGTTATATTTTGAACAATAGAGGTTCACTATAAAAAAACAGGGGGTGGTCATGGACGAGGGGCGTTCGTATTACGCATTGCTGGGCATTGCGCCTGATGCCACACAGGCAGACATTGAAAAGCGCTATCAGAAACTTGTCGCTGCGCTCAGCGAACAGATTGTTGCGGGGAAGGCACCATCACCAGCGGCGTTCAACGATATCGATACAGCCTTTTCGGCTTTGCGAGACCCGGATAAACGCGCCGTATATGACCGTCAATTGGCGGAGAGCAGTAGCCCTCCCAAGATGCCATCAACGGTCTCACCGAGTCCTGAGCGACAACTGCGCCGTCTTCAGTTCAGCTTCACCGGCCATGGTAGTGAGTACTTCCGCATCTGGATCGTGAACCTCATGCTCTCGATCCTTACGCTTGGGATCTATTCTGCTTGGGCCAAGGTTAGACGTGAGCAATATTTTCATCGCAACCTAGTGCTGGATGGTGCGGGTTTCGATTATCACGCCACCCCAGTTTCCATTCTCAAAGGACGCATGGTTGCGGTATTGCTCTTTTGCATCGTCAGCGTCACACAGTACATCCATCCAATTCTCCATCTAGTCACAATTCTGATCGGTCTACTTGTTGTTCCCTGGTTCATCGTTCGTGCATTCCGTTTTCGGGCCTACAACAGTAGCTATCGCGGGTTGCGCTTTACTTTTAGGGGAAAGCAGGACGGCGCCTTCCGTGCCTATATCGCTTACGGGTTACTGATGATCATCACCCTGGGAATCTGCGCCCCCCTGTGGATTCGGGAGACACGCAAATACCTCATCAATCATTTGCATTACGGCCATGGACAGTTTCATTGCGAATTGTTTGCCAAAGACATTTTTGGTTTCGTTCTCAAGGCCTGGCTGGTTGTGTTTGTCGTTGCGGCAGCGGCCGGCCTACTCGCAAGCGCCCACCCGCTACTCGGCATCCTTGCGGGCATCGTGACATTGCTGGTGTATATCGGTGTTTTCCCCTATCTGCAGATGTGTCTATATAACTACGTATGGAGTCGAACCACCCTCGACAACAATGCGTTCTCAAGCGAAATGAACTTCAAACCATATTTCGCGATTGTGTTGCGCAACTGGTTCTTCACCTTACTGACACTCGGCCTCTACTGGCCTTGGGCCAAGGTCAATATGGCCCGTTACCGTGCAGCGTGCACAGGCATTACGCTGCTAAGTGGGCTTGATCATTTCATTGCGCAGGCCACTGAGCATGCAAGTGCATTTGGCGACGAGGCAGCGGATATGTTTGATCTTGATATTGCGATCTAGCCCCAACCGATGATCCCTGCCAATTTTTTTGACGGTCAAAGTTCTCGTCGACAGTCCGCCGTGCTGCGCCTGAGTCAAGGGCGACTGTACCTTGCTGGTGACTGGGGGATGCGTGAGGCCACTTTGTGCGACGTGGCGATTTCAGAACCAATGGGCGGAGCGCCTCGCACAGTGCGTTTTGCCGATGGTGCTTTTGCCGAAATCAGTGATATCGATGCCTTTGCCGAACTACTCGCCAAGGCAGGCCATGACGAGCCATGGCCGGTGCGAATGCATAAGCGCTGGAGTGTTGTTCTGGCCTCCATGCTCTCAATCATCGCGATCGCCATAGCAAGCTACATATGGGTATTGCCTGCAATTGCAGGCTTTATTGCACCCCGCCTTCCCTCGTCTCTGGGGGAGCAACTCTCCAAGGCCACGTTAGAAAGCCTTGATCGACACATCCTCGCGCCTTCGACGTTACCGCCCCAGCGCGAACAACAGCTCCGCGCACACATGGCCACATTCTCCAAACAAAGTCACATGCCTAGCTACGCACTCCATTTTCGCGCAGCTGCCAATGGCATGCCGCCAAATGCATTTGCGTTGCCGAACGGGGACATTGTCATTCTTGATTCGCTGCTTGTCATTTTGGATGATGACGAAGCATTGGCCGTCTTTGCCCATGAATTAGGACATGTCGAATACCACCATGGCTTACGTATGTTGATACAGAGTGCTGTGGTTTCAACAGCTGCTGCCGTTTATCTGGGTGATATTTCTAGTCTAGTTGCCGCACTGGCGACGGCCAGCCTACAAGCCAATTATTCGCAAGCATTCGAGACCGAAGCGGACTATTACGCGGCCCGCGTCTTGAAACAAGGCCAACGCTCGCCGTTGGCCCTCGCCAGCGCACTTGAGAAGATCGAGAAAGCCGTTCGCAAAGCCACACCGTCGGGAGAGAAATCATCATCCGCAACAGACAGGGAGTTTGCGCACTGGTTCTCAAGCCACCCCACAGTGACTCAACGTATTGCGCAACTGAAAAGATGGGCGGCAACTGCCGCAGATTGACAAAGACCGCCGTCCGGCATAACCTTCGACTCACGCGCCCTTTTGAACTCAGCTTGCCGGCGCTCAATAAATAGGGCTAAAGCGAGAACGGTCTCACCCGAACCCGATCTCGCGACATGCTGATCGGGTTTTTTGTTTTCTGACATGACAACACAGACTTCCGGCGTGGGCATTGTTGAAGCCCAGCGCGCCTATTTCGACAAGCCTTTGGCACTTCGCAGCGGTGAAGTGCTGCCTGCCTACGAGCTGGTATACGAGACCTATGGCACGCTGAATGCCGATGCCTCGAATGCCATCCTTGTTTGCCATGCGCTATCGGGCCACCACCATCTGGCCGGGCACTACGTGGATCAGCCGAACAACATTGGCTGGTGGGACAACATCATTGGCCCGGGACGTCCGCTGGATACCAATCGATTCTTCATCGTCGGCCTGAACAATCTGGGGGGCTGTCATGGCTCGACCGGGCCAGCCAGCATCAACCCAGCGACTGGCAAGCCATGGGGCGCTGATTTCCCCATGATGACGGTGATCGATTGGGTGCATAGTCAGGCACGCCTCGCTGACCATTTGGGTATTCAGACGTGGGCCGCGGTGATTGGCGGCAGTCTGGGTGGCATGCAGGCACTGCGCTGGAGTGTGACCTATCCGGAGCGCGTCAAGAATACGGTCGTCATCGCCGCCGCACCTTACCTCACTGCCCAGAACATTGCCTTTAATGATGTGGCTCGTCAGGCCATCCTGACCGATCCCGAGTTTTACGGTGGTCACTACTACGAACACAACGCACGGCCGGTACGCGGGCTGCGTCTGGCACGAATGCTCGGCCACATCACCTATCTGTCGGATGACCAGATGGGAGAGAAATTTGGTCGTGGCCTGCGCAATGAAAATCTGTCTTTCGGCTTTGAGGTCGACTTCGAGATCGAGTCCTACCTGCACTATCAGGGTGATAAGTTCGCTGGCTATTTCGATGCCAACACGTATCTGCTAATGACGCGCGCCCTCGATTACTTCGATCCGGCTCGCGAGGAGAACGGTGATCTCACTGCCGTGATGAAGCGCGCCAAGTCCGACTTCCTGATTGTCTCTTTCACGACCGACTGGCGCTTCTCGCCAGCACGCTCGCGCGAGATTGTCTCGGCACTGCTGGCAGCAGAGAAAACGGTGTCGTATGCCGAGATCGACCTGAACTTCGGTCATGACTCCTTCCTACTGCCTGATCCCTACTATCACTCGGTCATCGACGCCTTCCTGAAAAAGGTGCCCGCATGAATGCAAGCATCGTGAATCGCCCTGACTGGAACATTATTGCCGGCTGGGTGCAAAGTGGCGAACGCGTGCTCGATCTGGGCTGTGGGGATGGCTCATTGTTACGCATGCTGATCGAACAACGTGGCGCGCGCGGCTATGGTGTAGAGATTGATGCCCAAGGCGTTTTGGAATCCATTCGCAACGGTATCAATGTGATTCAGAGTGATATTGATCAAGGGCTGGCTGACTTCAAGGATGGCGCTTTCGAACATGTCGTGCTCTCGCGCACCCTCCAGACGGTGAAACATACTGAGAACACTCTGCGTGAAATGCTGCGGGTGGGTCGGGAAGCGGTGTTGAGCGTACCCAACTTCGGTTACTGGAAGAACCGCCAAGCCGTACTCAATGGCCGCATGCCCGTGTCGGAAGATTTACCTTACGAGTGGTACGACACGCCGAATGTGCGCTTCTTCACGCTGACGGATTTCGAGGCCTTGTGCGAACAACTTGGCTTCGTCATCAAGAATCGTGAAGTGCTCGATGCCAAGGGTCAGCTGGTGCATGAGGAACACAACTTCCTTGGCAGCCTAGGCCTCTATCGCATCAGCAAGGCATGACGCTCACCAGCATCGACTACCCCTACGGCGATACGCTGCCGGAACCCGGTACGGCCATGCCCGTGGCGGAGGATGCCGCTGGTCATGGCGTGCGCTGGATACGCATGCCGTTGCCTTATGCGCTCAACCACATCAATCTTTGGCTGGTGGACGACAGTGATGACGAGCAGCGTCAATGGTGCGCGGTCGATACCGGCATGGACATGGGTGATGTCAAGACGCATTGGCGTCAGCTGTTTGCCCAATATCCGCTATCACGGCAGATCGTCACCCACTATCACCCAGACCATCTGGGGCTGGCCGCATGGCTGGAAGAGGAAACCGGCGCGCCACTGTCGATGACGCAAGGTGAATACCTGACCGCACAGGCCTTTGCCAATGGCATTGGCCACTATGCAACAACGGCCACTGGCGCCCTGTTTCGCAGCCATGGCCTGAGTGACGAGCGGCTGGCGGCATTAGCCTCACGTGGCAATGCCTACCAGCGCGCTGTGCCGAAGATCCCCGCTACTTACACAGTGCTACGCGAAGGCCAGAACGTGCGCATCGGGCTGCATGACTGGCAGGTCATCATCGGCCACGGCCATTGTCCGGAACATGCCGCGCTGTACTGCGCCGATCTCGGCGTGCTCATTGGCGGGGACATGATGTTGCCCTCAATCTCGACCAATGTGGCTGTGTTCGCGCCCAATCCCGATGACGATGCGCTAACCGACTTCCTCACGTCGATCCGCGCGTTCACCGCCCTACCGGCTGACACGCTGGTATTGCCTTCGCATGGCCGCCCGTTCCGGGGCATTCATGCCCGTGTCGCCGCACTGGAAAAGCATCATGCCGATCGTTGCGCAGATCTTGTCGCAGCTTGTCAGCGTGAATCACACACCGCTGCGTCGCTCCTGCCCATCCTGTTCCAGCGCGATATCACTGACCCGCACCAAACCCTCTTTGCCATGAGCGAGGCGATTGCCCACCTCAACCATCTGACCCGCCGTGGCGCGTTGACGTGTCACGAAGAAGACGGCGTTCTCCGTTACCGCGCATGATAGTCGCAAGCAATGAGCCAACGCGCCCCTTGCGCGTGGTTTTCGATACCAACGTGCTGCTCTCCATGTTTGTGTTTGCTGACAGCCGCTTTGCACCGCTGCGTGCAGAAGTCGATGCGGGCCGCTGGCTGGCCTTCACCCGGCCGGATTGTCTTGAAGAGTTCCGACGCGTCCTCGATTACGCCATGTTCAAGCTGGAGCCCGAGCGTCAGGCCGCCGCGTTTGCGGCTTACCAGGCGGTGGCCTTGCAACCGACATCGCTCCTACCGTTGCAACCCGCGCCGCTTCCGCGTTGCAAAGACACGGACGATCAAAAATTCCTAGAACTGGCCCGTGACATTCAAGCCGATTGGCTGGTTAGCTCTGACAAGGCCCTGCTCAAGCTAAATCGCAAGATGCTGGGGCGCTACCGAATTCTTAAGCCAGAACAGGCGCTTAAGGAATTACAGGCACCGATTCTCGCGGCATAGCCTAAAGTTGGAGGCAGACTGGCCGTTAGATTCTGAACGTGCTCTGCCCATGGGACTTAGGACATGCATCGCAATCAACTTAACGCACTTTGTCTGCTTATGGCTCTGTCTGGCGCTTTCGCCACACAGACCTTAGCGGCCCCACGTCCAGCGCACAACTGGAAAGTCATATCTGCCGCCAAGGAAGGCGAGCGCATCGAGCTGGACACTGCACGCATCGGCCGCATGCCGAACGGCAATACCGCCGCTTGGAGCCGCCTGTCACTCGGTTTTGATATTCCGGATGTGGCCACTGGTGTGCGCTACAGCGTCATTGAAGCGCTCAATAGCTACGACTGCAACAAACGCGAGTACAGCACCCTAAAACGGATTTATGTCGGCCTTGATGGCAAGCCAGTACGTGAAGAAAAGGTTGTCGCGCCACGCAACATCGCCATCAATGAAGGTAGTTTTGAAGAGAAGCTACTCCCGCATGTGTGTAAGCCACGCTCAGTGGGCGAAATGCAGGGGATTGCTGACCTAGTCAACCAGTTCGCGACGCCACCGGCCAGCACGCCCCTCTCGGCTCGCGAAGACCGCCAACCTAAGGCGGCTGAAGTCACCACTGTTTCTGATACAGGCAGCGCTGCATCGCCCATAGGCCCCGCGACTAAGCCGCGCATGATTGAACTGCCGAAGATCGATAAGTCCAAGGTGGAAGATCCTTATGCGGGCCAACCGCCACCGGCCAAGAAGCCTGCAGAATCAAAGTCCGCTGAACCAAAGTCTGTAGAACCCAAACCGGCCATCACACCCGCCGCTCCTGTAAAGACGACTGAGTCCCCCTCGTATCACACCGGCAATGTCAGCCGCGCTGAAATCGAGCGCCAGCTGGCAACCTTTGGTCCACGTAAAATCCGTACCGCGAAGCCTGCCGCAGCCAAGCCCGTAGAGGAGGCTCACGATACGCATATTCACTGGACTTACGAAGGCAAGGGCGGCCCCGAGAATTGGGCACGTATCAGCCCTGCAAACACGACCTGCGCTGAAGGCAAGCGCCAGTCACCTATAGACATTCGTGATCGCGACGGAATCAAGGTCGATCTTGAACCGATCACCTTTAGTTACGGCCAAACGGGCTTTTCCGTCATTGATAACGGCCATACAGTTCAAGTGAATATTGCCGAAGGGCAGAGCATCCGTATCATGGAGCGCACGTATCAGCTGCTCCAATTCCACTTTCACAAGCCTTCTGAAGAGCGCGTGAACGGCCGCAGCTATGACATGGTGGCGCACTTCGTCCACAAGGATGCCGACGGAAAACTTGCAGTGGTGGCTGTCTTGATGGAAAAGGGGCCAGAACATCCAGTCCTACAAACAATCTGGAACAATCTTCCGCTTGAGCAGGGGATGCTCGTGTCGCCTTCCGCGCAAATTGATCTCAGCAAGCTACTGCCTACCAGCCGTGCTTACTGGACCTATATGGGCTCGCTCACAACCCCGCCTTGCTCTGAAGGTGTGTTGTGGATGGTAATGCAGCAACCCCTGCCGGTATCCGCTGAACAGTTGAGTATCTTCGGGCGCCTTTATCCGGCAAATGCGCGACCGGTACAACCAGCCCACAATCGTCTCATCAAGGGATCGCGCTAGCGCTAGCGGCCCCTTAACAAAAACGCCGGCAACTGCCGGCGTTTTTGTTTGTGTTCACTTGTCAGTGTGAATGATTGTCAAGCAGACTCTCTCAAGCACTTCTCCATGAACTTCTGCTTGGCAGCACCGCTGAGCTTTTTGTCACCCTTCTTGCTCACAGCTTTTGCCTCACATTTTTCCTCCGCCTCGGTCGGCGTTGCTGAGGCCGCCATACACTTTTTGATGGATGCTGCCTTTGCTGCACCACTCAATGGTTTGCCATCTTTACTCACGGCCTTGGCTTCGCAGCGTGTATCAGCAAGCGTAGCAGCCGACGATAGCTCTTGCGCCGAAACAAGCGAAGCCACTGCTAAGCTGATAAACGCACACAACCATTTATTCATCTCTCGCTCCTTAATCTGAATTGCTCGCGCGGCCAACTGATCCGACTTAATCGCCTAGATCAGCATCCAATGCCGATTGCTGTCGATCAACAAACTCTTGCATGCTATCGATGCCGCGCAACAACAAGATCGTCGAGCGGACCGCGCCCTCGATCAACACGGCAAGGTTGCGGCCAGCAGCCACAGGCAAAACGACGCGCCGTACATCCACCCCCAGTACTGTCATGTTCTGATCACCCGTCGGCAGGCGCTGGGTAGCGGCCATTTCAACGGGCTGCATGCGTTGCATATGCACAATCAGTTTGAGGCGCATTTTGCGGCGGCTGGCGGTTTCGCCAAAGATCGTGCGGATATTCAACAAGCCAAGGCCGCGCACCTCAAGGAAGTCGCGCAGGAGTTCGGGGCAGCGCCCCTCCAAGGTGCCAGGTGCAACCCGCGAAATCTCGACCACGTCATCAGCAACGAGGCCATGGCCTCGTGAAATCAGTTCAAGGCCTAGCTCGCTTTTCCCGACGCCCGAATCACCGGTGATCAATACACCGATACCAAACACATCCATGAATACGCCATGCATGGAGATGGTTTCGGCAAGCTCTGCCGAGACATAAGAGCGCAGTGCGTCAATGATGTAAGCAGCACTTAGGGGCGTCGTCAGCAGGGGGGTTTCGCTGCGAATACAGGCTTCTGAGACAACGTCTGGGATGTCACACCCATCCGCCACAATGATTGCAGGTGGCTTCGCCGCAATGATGTCGCGCATGTGTTGTGCCGCCTTGCTCGGGGGCAGGCGCTGCGCCCAGTGCAGCTCAGGGGTTCCGACCACCTGAATGCGGTCGGGGTGAATCAAGTTCAGATGTCCAACGAGGTCGGAAGGGGAGATATCGTCCTGCGTTACCGAGATAGCGCGTTCCAGCGCGCCACACACACAGGTGAGCTGCAGACGACTACGGTTTTGCTCAAACAGCTGCGCTACGCGGAGTTGGCGCATCGGCCTGCCAGTCGTTAAAGAGCTGATGAACAACTGCACACTCAGGGGCGGCAGCAACCTGTTCGCGGAATTCGCGGTCGGAGAACATCTGGGCCAACTCTGACAGCAATTGCAGATGACGTTCTGTCGCAGCTTCGGGGACGAGCAAAACAAAGGCGAGACTGACTGGCTTTCCGTCAGGCGAGTCGAACTGCACCGGGGTGGCGAGACGGATACAAGCGCCTACGGCATCCTTGAGGCCCTTGATACGGCCATGCGGAATCGCGATGCTCTGGCCGAGGCCGGTAGAACCGAGCTTCTCGCGCGCAAACAGGGCGTCGTACACAACATTGCGGGCAATGCCGTGATTATTTTCAAACAGCAAGCCGACCTGTTCGAACAGTCGTTTTTTGCTGCTGGCTTCTAGCCCCACCACCACATTGGATGACGGCAGGAGCTTGGCAATCTGGTTCATGCGCGGGTCGAAAATGACTGCGAAGAAATGAATGAGTAATTAAACGTACCGGGTAATGTACCGGCGGCGGGGCGAAGTATACCCCTAATGTAGCCGCCGGCAAATTTACTGATTACTCAACAGGATGGCGCTTATTGTCGTGCGCGTGATCAGTCACTTTTTCCTTGTGCTTGACCACCTGCCGGTCAAGCTTGTCGGCAACCAGATCGATCGCTGCATACAGATCACCATTAGCGGAGTCGGCATGAATATCCTTGCCTTTGACGTGCAGCGTGACATCTGCCTTCTGCAGTGCCTTCTCGACCGTCAGTATCACATGCACGCTGGTGACATGATCGAAATGACGGATCACGCGATCCAACTTCTGCTGGGTATATTCGCGGATGGCCGGAGTGACGTCGACGTGATGACCGGTGATATTCAGGTTCATAGTGCCTCCTGGTTACAGGGTTTTACGCAGGTTGACCGGCGGAATGCTCAGGGATTCGCGGTACTTGGCCACGGTGCGCCGCGCCACCACAATGCCCTGCTCGCCGAGGATTTCTGCGATCCTCGCGTCAGAGAGCGGCTTGTGACCGTCCTCGGCGCTGACGAGCTGCTTGATAAGCGCCCGGATCGCAGTTGAGGAAGCCGCACCGCCACTATCCGTGGCGACATGGCTGCCAAAAAAGTATTTAAGCTCGTAGATGCCACGCGGACTGGCGATGTATTTCTGCGTGGTAACCCGTGAAATTGTCGACTCATGTAACTCCACAGTATCGGCAATTTCGCGCAAGGTCAAAGGGCGCATGGCCACTTCGCCGTGATCAAAGAACTGGCGCTGCCGATCAATGATGGCTTGTGAAACGCGCAGGATGGTATCAAATCGCTGTTGTACGTTTTTGATCAACCACTTGGCTTCCTGCAGCTGTCCAGCAAGGCTAGCACTTGAGCCACCCCGATTGCCTTGCAAAATTTGTGCGTACAAGCGATTAATGCGCAGCCGCGGCATCGCTTCACGGTTCAGACTGGCCACCCAGCGGCCACGCACTTTCTTCACCACCACGTCCGGCACCACATAGCGCGTGTCCAGTGCGGCATATTGCGCGCCGGGACGAGGGTTTAGCGAGCGCACAAGGGCATGAGCCTCACGCAGCGTATCGTCATCGCAGCCCAGTGCTTTACGGATACGTACAAAATCACGATTGGCGAGCAGTTCGAGATGATTGCGTACGATCGCCAGCGCCAGATCACGAACCGGAGATGCCTCAAGCAACTCCAATTGCAGCGACAGGCACTCAGAAGCGGTCAGCGCGCCAATCCCCGGTGGGTCGAAGTGCTGAAGATGGCGCAACGCGATCTGCAGCTCATCCAGCAACTCGTCGGTATCTTCACCTAGCTCTTCGGGGAGCACCTCGATCAGATCGGTCAGGGGCTGCGCCAGATAACCATCCTCATCGAGCGCCTCGATCAGGAAAGCGACCATGGCGCGATCACGGTCCGACAGCTGCAGCAGCGCCAACTGACTGAGCAGGTGGTCACGCAGGCTCGTGGTGGCGGCCTGAATATCGCCGTAATCGCTCTCATCGTTCTCGTCGCGCGGTGTGCCGTTGTTTGACGAAAAGTCAGCGCCCCACCCCAACTCATCATCACTGGCAGGGATGCGATCAATCGTGCTATCTGCACCTGTATCTGCGGCGGGCGCCTCATCCGACGTGGTCGATGTTGTGCTCGTAAAGTCGGCAGGGGGTAAAGCAAACTGCGGGTCTTCAGCACTCTCCTCGCGTTCGAGCAGGGGGTTATCCTGCAGGAACTGTTCGATTTCCTGATTCAGCTCCAAGGTCGACAATTGCAGCAGTCGGATGGACTGCTGCAACTGCGGCGTGAGCGCAAGATGCTGGGAAAGCTTAAGTTGAAGGGTCTGTTTCATCTGACCAATGTGCGTGAATCGCGCATGTCGTTACATGCGGAAGTGCTCACCCAGATAAACCTTGCGCACACTTTCGTTATAGACGATTTCATCAGGCTTGCCTGAGGCGAGCACTTCGCCGGCATTGATGATGGTGGCACGGTCGCAAATACCGAGTGTTTCTCGTACGTTGTGGTCAGTGATCAAGACACCAATGCCACGCTCCTTGAGAAATTTAATGATTTTCTGAATATCAATCACGGCAATCGGATCAACCCCTGCAAACGGTTCATCTAGCAGGATGAAGCGCGGGTTGCTTGCCAATGCGCGGGCGATCTCAACACGACGACGTTCGCCGCCCGAGAGCGAGATCGCGGCGTTATTGCGTAAATGGGTGATGTGCAACTCTTCGAGCAGCTCTTCTAGGCGCGCTTCGATCTGCCCGGCATCCAATGCTTGTAGCTCAAGCACGGCGCGGACGTTGTCAGCCACCGTGAGCTTGCGGAATACGGAGCTTTCTTGCGGGAGGTAGGACAAGCCCATGCGCGCGCGACGATGAATCGGGAAGTGTGTGAGCTTGGTCTCTACGCCGCCCTCTTCGTCTTGCAGCTGGATCTCACCACCATCGGAAGCCACCAACCCGACGATCATGTAAAAGCAGGTGGTCTTGCCCGCGCCGTTGGGGCCTAGCAATCCCACCACCTCGCCACTCCCTACGGAAAAGGACACATCCTTAACCACGGTGCGGGACTTGTACTTCTTATGCAGATTAAAAACGCTGAGCGTACTCATTGCGACTCATCTTGTTCTTTGAGCAGACGGCGAATCACTTCGCTGCCAAAGCCTCGCCCTTGAAGGAAACGCGCTTGCTTCGCCCATTCACGGGCATCTGCAGGCGGTGCGGAAAATTTACGTTGCCAGACTAACCGCGCGCGTTCCATCTCGCTCGGCAAATCTTCGGCAGCGAGCTCGTGCTCAACCATCTCGCCATCAACCCCACGCAGGCGTAGCTCTTGGCGCAAGCGTGCCGCACCGAAGCGCTCGGCACGGCTTTTGACGAATGCGGCAGTGAAGCGCTCGTCAGAGAGAAGTTTGACGTCTTGCAGACGATTCAACACGCTATCGATTTCTTCCTGACTGCCATGCGGAGCGAGCTTTTTTGTCAGCTCTGCGCGACTGTGTTCGCGCCTTGCTAACAGGGCAACCGCGCGCTGCTTCAGCGTTGGCGGCTGTCCTTTACCGCTCACTCTGCCTTAGCAGGCGCAGCCAGCTCGATAATACCGAGCGCGCTACGCACCTTGTTTTCAATTTCGATGGCCAACTCAGGACGCTCGCGCAGGAACTCACGTGCATTGTCCTTGCCCTGACCAATCTTCTCGCCGTTGTAGGCATACCAAGCGCCTGACTTTTCGACGATCTTGTTTTCGACACCCAGCTCGATGATTTCGCCTTCGCGCGAGATACCTTCGCCGTAAAGGATGTCGAAGTGCGCTTCGCGGAAAGGCGGTGCCACTTTGTTCTTAACAACCTTGACCTTAGTCTCGTTGCCCACCACTTCGTCGCCCTTCTTGATGGCGCCGGTGCGGCGGATGTCCATACGCACCGATGCGTAGAACTTGAGGGCGTTTCCGCCGGTGGTGGTTTCAGGGTTGCCAAACATCACGCCGATCTTCATGCGGATCTGGTTGATGAAGATCACCAGCGTATTGGTGCGCTTGATGTTGGCGGTGAGCTTGCGCAGGGCCTGTGACATCAAACGGGCTTGCAGGCCAGGCAGCTGATCGCCCATTTCGCCTTCGATTTCAGCACGTGGGGTCAGGGCAGCGACCGAGTCGACCACAATCAGGTCTACACCGCCAGAACGCACCAACATATCCGTGATTTCTAGGCCCTGTTCGCCCGTATCCGGCTGAGAAATCAGCAGGTCAGGGACATTAACGCCGAGTTTTGCGGCATAGGAAGGATCAAGCGCGTTTTCCGCGTCGATATAGGCAGCGACACCGCCTGCCTTTTGAATTTCAGCCACCACTTGCAAACACAGGGTGGTCTTACCCGACGATTCCGGGCCATAAATTTCAACGACACGACCACGCGGCAGGCCACCAATGCCCAGCGCGATGTCCAGACCAAGGGAGCCAGTCGATACGGACTGAATGTCGTCGGTCGCCAGGCCTTCGCCCATTTTCATGATCGAGCCCTTGCCGAACTGCTTTTCAATCTGGGCCAGAGCGGCTTGCAAGGCTTTGGTTTTATCGTCCATTTACTGCTCCTGAAGGGTTGTGAGGATTATGGCACAGCTTTTGCGTAGGTCATGCCCCCAGACGATCCAACACCCCCTGAATGGCATGTACCACCGCCTGTTGCCTGACCTCCCGGCGCCCACCTGCGAAATGCAGACAGACGCTGGTCGGTTCGACACCGCGCTGACACCAGCCAAAGCATACGGTGCCCACTGGCTTACCAGATGAGCCACCCCCAGGACCGGCGATACCGGTAATAGAAATAGCCCAATCTGCGTTTGAATTCACCAGGGCACCCGCTGCCATTTCCCGTGCAGTTTCTTCGCTGACTGCACCGAAACGGGTTACGGTGTCCGAAAGAACACCAAGCATATCAGTTTTAGATTGATTCGAGTAAGTCACGAAGCCACGGTCAAACCAGGCCGAGCTACCGGCCGTATCAGTGACCAGCTCTGCCACCCAACCGCCTGTACACGACTCGGCAGTCACCAATGTGAGCCCACGCTCACCTAGCGTTTTGCCGAGTTTGCGTGAGAGGTCTTCGAGCGCAGTGTCCATGCTCAGTGGAGCAAGCGGGTGATGAAGAAGATGGCCAGCACGCTATACAGTGCGGCAATCAGATCGTCACACATCACGCCAAACCCATTCTTGACCTGCTCGTCGAAGTAGCGTGCAGGCTGCGGCTTGAGAATGTCAAAGATGCGGAACAACACAAAGGCGGTGAGCTGCCATACCAAACTATTGCTAGTGAGCAGGCTGGTCGCCCACAACACACCCCAGAAGGGCACGATCTCATCCCAGACGATACTGCCATGATCGACCACGCCGAGATCGCGCCCGGTGCGCTGGCAGGCCCATACGCCCAACGCGAAGCTGGCAACCAGGACGATCCCCAAGCCCAGCGGGCCATGCACCCACTGCGTGAGCAGTAGATAACTGAGCCAGCCAAACAGCGTGCCGGTGGTACCGGGCATCCAAGGCGAATAGCCGCTGCCGAAGCCACCGGCGATCAGATGCGCCGGATGACTGAACAGAAAGCGCAGGGGCAGGACTTTAGGGGGCTGTTTCAGCATGCTGGATACCAGTCAGGCAAAGTGGTCAAAGCCGCGTTGCTTCGGTGTAACCACCTCGCCTTGCGGCCCGGTGATGGTCATGTGGCCGGGCTCACCCACCACGAGCTTACCGAGATGCATGAGGCGCAGGCCCAACGAAGCAGACAACGCTTCAACCTCGGCGCGACGTGCTGCCGGCGTTGTGAACACCAATTCGTAATCATCCCCGCCACCCAGACATGTATCTCTCTGGATACCTTCTGGCGGCAGCAGGGTCAGCTGCAGCTCGGCGGCGCAGTGTGACTCTTCAAGAATATGGCCGAGATCAGCCAGCAGACCGTCCGACACATCCAGCGCGGCCGTCGCCAATCCGCGCAGGGCCAGGCCCAATGCGACGCGCGGTTGCGGGCGGGTGAGCGCCTTCAAACATTCCGAGCGTCGTGGCTCGGCGAACTCCACCTTGCCTTGGAGGATAGCCAGTCCCAAACCGGCGCGGCCGGGCGTACCCGACACCCAGACGTCATCGCCGGGCTTGCCACCACTACGGCGGATAGCCTGCCCGGCGGGTAGTTCGCCAAAGATGGTGACGCATAGATTGAGGGGGCCGCGGGTGGTGTCGCCGCCGATCAGATCGACGCCATAGGCCTCGGCACAGGCATGAAAACCGCGTGCAAAGGCAGCAACCCACGCTTCGTCAACGGCGGGCAATGACAATGCCAACACCGCCCAGCGTGGCTGAGCGCCCATCGCAGCCATATCCGACACATTGACGGCGAGGGTTTTCCAGCCGAGGTCTTCGGGATCGGTATCCGGGTAGAAATGCGTTCCAGCGACCAGCATGTCGCAAGAGATGGTCAGCTCATGGCCGGGCGAAGGCTGCACCAGCGCCCCGTCATCCCCACCGGCCAGCACGGTGTGCTGCGTCGGCCGCTTGAAGTAGCGGTCGATCAGGGCAAACTCGGGGGACTTCTGAATCGCCATGCAGCGTGCTGGCGCGGCTTATCGGGGCTTGGCTTCGTGCGGCCGCAACTCAACGGCCAGCTTGTCGAGCACGCCATTCACGAATTTGTGACCATCGGTGCCACCATATTCCTTGGCCAGCTCGATGGCTTCATTGAGGACCACGCGGTAGGGCGTCTCAATGTGATGCTTGAACTCATACGCGCCGAGCAGCAGCACACCGCGCTCGATAGGCGACATCTCATGCCAGGGCCGATCGATGAATTGCAAAATCACGGCCTGCAACGCTTCGGCATCGTTCATGGTGCCGCGCAGGAGGAGTCGATACAGCTCGGCATCGGCCTTATCGAAACCATTCACCTGCATGGTGTGGGCTTCGATCGCTGCCTCATCCTGACCGCCGACTTGCCATTGATACAGGCCTTGCAGCGCGAACTCGCGTGCGCGATGACGCGCTGATTTGCTACTCATTTGACTGCCTTTAGAAGATTGGCAAGCTCAACAGCCGCTTCAGCCGCCTCGCTGCCTTTTTGATGCATGCGCACATGCGCCTGCTCGTCGTTTTCGGTGGTCAGCACGCCGTTAGCGATGGGAACACCAGTGGTCAATTGAACCTCAGTCACACCGCGTGCCGACTCATTAGAGACGATCTCGAAGTGATAGGTCTCGCCGCGAATCACGCAACCCAGCGCGATCAGTGCATCGTATTTACCGCTCTGCGCCATGGTTTGCAACGTCAGTGGGATTTCCAGTGCGCCCGGCACCGTCACCAGCGTGCTGCTAGCTACGCCCAGACGCGCCAGCGCTTCGGACGCACCGCCGAGCAGACCTTCGCCCACCGCTGGGTTGAAGCGGCTCATCACAATGCCGATGCGCAAACCCGCCCCTGATAGGTTCGGCTCGAGTTCTTTGATATTTTCAAAACGTGGCATACACATGCCCTTTCAGTGAATGTCGGAGGGAGACAGATAACCGGTGATTTCCAGACCGAAACCGGCCATGCTCGGAATGCGACGTGGATTGGCCAGCAACTTCATCTTGCCGACGCCAACCTCACGCAGAATTTGTGCGCCAACGCCGTAGAGGCGGTTATCCCAGCGCGATGACGGACGCGACTCCTCCCGTAGTGCGGCCAAGACTTCTGAACGCTCGTAACCGCCGCGCAAGAGCACCAGCACGCCCGCCTCGCTCTTGCTAATGGCGCGCATCGCTTGCTCAATACTGAAGCTGTGGCGCTGACTTTCGGTATCCAGAAAATCGAGCACAGAAATCGGCTCATGCACACGCGCCAGCGTTTCCACTTCCGGCTTGATGTCGCCATGCGAGAGGGCCAAGTGCACCTCGCCCGTTGTTAGGTCTGTATAGGCACGCAGACGGAAACGACCAAACACATTGCTCACTTCCTTGTCGGCCACCATCTCAATCAACTTCTCGGTTTCATTCCGATAGCTGATGAGATCTCGGATAGCGCCAATCTTGAGGTTGTGCTTCTTGGCGAACTCAATCAGATCGGGCAGACGCGCCATGCTGCCATCGTCCTTGAGAATTTCGCAGATTACCGAGGCGGGCTCAAGACCCGCCAACTGAGCCAGATCACAACCCGCCTCAGTATGACCGGCGCGCACCAGCACGCCACCGGGCTGTGCCGTCAGCGGGAAAATATGGCCGGGCTGGACCAGATCGCTGGGCTTGGCGTTGTGCGCCACGGCTGCCTGTACGGTACGGGCGCGATCGTGTGCTGAAATACCGGTGGTCACACCCTCGGCGGCCTCAATCGATACCGTGAAGGCCGTGCCATGCGGGGTGCGGTTATCCGTTACCATCTGGCTGAGGCCGAGCTGTTGGCAACGTGACTCAGTCAGCGTCAGACAAATCAGGCCGCGGCCATGCATGGCCATGAAGTTGATTGCCTCGGGCGTGACATGCGAAGCGGCCATGACCAGATCCCCTTCATTCTCACGGTCTTCTTCGTCAACGAGGATAACCATGCGGCCGGCACGCATGTCGGCAATGATGTCGGTAATCGGGCTGAGTGTGCTGTTGCTGCTCATGGGGAAGCGCCCTGTTCGGGCCGGAAATCAAGCGGGACCGAGTATTTTACGCGATTATGCGACGGCTAGTCGGCCACTGCTACCCCTAACTCGAAGCAAGGAAGGTCATGCTTCAGTGCAATCAGCGCTCTGCGTTGAGCATGCGCTCGACATAGCGCGCAATTAGATCAACTTCTAGGTTCACCCGGCTACCCGCGGTTAAGTGCTTAAGTGTTGTCACGGCGATGGTATGAGGGATTAGGTTGATCGAGAACTCGCGCCCCTCGACACGATTGGTGGTGAGGCTCACACCATTCACCGTGATGGAGCCCTTACGTGAGATGTACTTAGCCAGCTCAGCTGGGGCACGAATCACCAGTTCATGCGACTCACCAATCGGGGCAAATTTCACGACTTCGCCTACGCCATCCACATGACCACTCACCAGATGCCCGCCTAAACGATCGGTGAGCTGCATGGCCTTTTCCAGATTCACTTCGCCCGGAGCGTCCAAGCCAATCGTGCAATCCAAGGTTTCGCGTGACACATCCACCTTGAATGTCTCACCCGCTTTTTCAATCACAGTGAGGCATACACCGTTATGTGCAATGGAGTCGCCCAGTTGAACATCCGCCAAACCCAAACTGCCTGCATCCACGGTCAGGCGTACGCCTTTTTCGAGTGGGTGAAGCTCGGTAATTTTGCCAACAGCGGCAACAATGCCTGTGAACATATGAAGTCCTTAGTGCGCGGCGTTAAGTGTGGAAAGAAAAGCCTCAGGCGTACGATAGCCGACAATGCGGAGTGCCGTGCGCTCACGGCCCTGCGCATCAAGAAAGACGATGCCGGGGGGGCCTTGTAGGCCAAAGCGCTTGAGTAGGGCCTGATGCTCCGGCGTGTTCGCCGTGACATCTGCACGCAGCAGGGTAAAGCCGGCCAGTTTGGCGCGTACTTCCGCATCGCTGAAAGTGTGCTTTTCCATTTCTCGACACGGTCCGCACCAGTCAGCATAAAAATCGAGCATCACCGGCTTATCGGACAATGCCAACATAGCATCGAGATCCGTGATATTCCTAACTGGTGAAAAAATGACGGCAGCGGCGTGTATCGGAGTTTCAGCAGGGACCTCAGGCTGCTCCTTGTTAAGCAGCAACAGCAACATCGCACCCGCCATCATCACCACAAACCCGGTACCCTTCAGCAGCAAAGGGTGACGCACGCGCACAGGGATAGCCGCCAATAACACCCCCAACAGCCCCAAGGCAGCGGGCCAGAGAATCGTGGGCTGAAGCAGGCGTTGCTGCCACAATGGGCGCTCATCAGTGCTTACCGGCGCGGCGCCAGACGGGGTACTGGCCGCGGCGCCAGTCGGTAGATCAAGACGAGCCTCGTACTTCTGAGGTGGATAACAAATGCCAATATCCGCACAGCCCTGCGCGCTGGCGCGCAAGACAAGACGCCCAGCCACATCACTCACAGGCAGGCGAACTGCCACCCCATCTCGGTACGTTTCAACACGACCAAACGTCTCGTCCTGCTTTGGTTGGCCGGGCGGCAAGTCAACCTTGCCGAGCGTCCCTGACTCAACGGAAAAGCTGAACTTGTCGCGATACATGTAATACCCAGGCGCGATATCCCAGCGCGCTTCGAGTGTATTCGCATCAACCACGCGGGCCGAAAAACGAAACGCCTGCTCGGGGGACAAGGGCTCTTGGGCACTCGCAGAGAGGAGCGGCCACACACACAAGGTACAGATAACGCTCAGGAACAGTCGTTTCAGCATGGTTTTTCTGCATCCGTTTCTTGGCGCACCCAATCCAGGTAAGCGGGTAGGCCGGTCGTGAGAGGAAGCGCAATCACTTCGGGCAATGCATACGGATGCATTTCCAGAATCAGTGCTTGTACGTCTGCATAGCGCGCCGCCGTTGTTTTGATCAAGAGCGGGATCTCAGAGGCCTGTTCCACCTGCCCTTGCCAGACATACGTGGATTGACATGGTGCAAGCTGATTCACACACGCCGCCAGTCCCTCAGACACCAAACGCGCAGCCAACGCCTCGGCACTTGCCAGGTCTGGGAGTGTAGTGAGCACCAGCAGTACGTCCGTCATCACCGTCATCAACGACGCTGGCGTTTTACACGCGTGCTCTTGCGGGGCGGCGGGCCATCAGCAGTCGCTGGCTTAACCCGTTTGGACTGCCGGGCTTTTTTGCCAGCGGTCACCGACGACTTGTTGCGCAACTTCTGGCCTGACTTCGCTGTGGATACCTTGGGGCTCTTGGCAGACTTTCTCTGCTCATTGGCAACCGGTGGCTTCTTGGCATCATAGGGAATCAATCGCCCCTGAGGATCAAAAATGGGTGCCTCCGGGCCGTCTTGCTGCGCATGCGCAGCACCAGCCAGACATAAAAAAATCAGGGGGAACAGCCACTTGAGCAAGCGAATCTCCATAGTTCAGGCCGTATCGCGGACGGGGAAATCCCCCGCTTTTCCGGCTTAACAATATAGACAGCGAGTTTAACATTCTGACTGAACCACCTTGGGGTCAATGGTGGCAAGGGAGCAGTCTTGAGCAGCTTGATCGACAATCTCAAACGCGCAGAACAAAGCCGGACCGAAGCGGCCGCCTGGGCAGAGGAAGAGCGCAGCAAAGCCGGCGCGGCAGAAGCCCTCATCGCCACCGAGCGCGAGGGTGAAGCACGTGCGCGTGGCAATGAGGCCCATGAGCGTGAAGCCATGCTGCAAGCCAAGCGCCGCCAACAAGCCGATGTTGAACTACGTCGCGCAGCACAGGCCCGTGCACAAGCGGACGCCGCGGCCATCTTGGCGGCAGAAGAACGTCAGGCCGCAGAAGCAGCCGCGTCACAAGAAGCACTGCTGCGCGCACAAGCGGAGGAGGAAGCCGAGCGCATTGCCAAGCAGCGTCGTGATGCCGAGAGCCGTGCGCTTGCTGAAGCTCGCCTGCGCCAAACCACGGAAACGCGGGCTGCCAATGCGGCCGTGTCGCGCGCCCAATTCGACGAAGAAAGCCGCGCCCTGGCGCGCGAACGTGCGCTGGCCGAACGCCAGATGGTGCAAGACGCAGAAGAGCGGATCAAAGCGGAACAAGCCCAAGAGTCCATCGCCATCGCCAAACGCGCTGAAGATGAAGATGCAGCCTTCCTCGCCAATCGCCGTGCTGAGCTAGATGCCGAAGTGCGCCGCGCCAATGAAGCCCGGCTGGCTGCAGAGCGCGAAGCGGCCGTCGCCGCTGCCGCCCGACAAAGTGCCGAGGCACGTGCTGCCTCTGAGGCCGGGCGCAAGGCCGAAGTCATGGCCGAGCTCTCAAACCTTTCTCCACGCCAAGCACCACCATCATTGGAGCGCAAAGGTGGGCAGACAACTCGCCTGCTACTGGCTACGCTGCTAGCCTTGGGCATTGGTGTCGCACTCGGCACACTCTCGCCGCGCGGACTGATGGTGTTCGGGCTTGGTGACCTCACCAGTAGCCAGACCGAAGCATTCCATTTGCGGCTTGATGACACGCTGCGGTCACTCCCCGCCCAGCCCTGATCCTCATGCATAACCGGGCGCTCGCCGCCGCCGCTGTCACCGCGATTGCGTGGGGGCTCACTGGCATCTTCGTCTTTCTGCTCCCCCCGGTTTCTGCCTTCTGGATTGCCGGCGGGCGTTTGCTGATCGGTGCACTTAGCATTGTGCCTTGGCTCCTATTTTCAGCCACCGCACGGCATGCGCTCACTGAGGCCGCCCGCACCCCCGTCGCATACATCTTTGTCGGGCTACTCAGCGTCTATTACCTCTCAGCCACCAGCGGCTTCCAACATGCCCCCGTCGCGGAGGTCGCCTTGCTGCTCTGCACCGCACCGATATTTGTGTTGTTGCTACGTCGTATGCGTGGCGATATCCCCACGCGACGCGAAGTTGGCGGTGCGGTCTTGGCCTTGATTGGCTTGGCTTGGATACTGGCCCCGCGCTTACTCGGCAGCCAGGGTAGCGATCACGAGAACCATTTGCTCGGCGATGTGCTGGCGATCACCGCCGCGGCATGTACCGCTTTGTACGCCGACGTTTATGCCCGCCTCAACCGCAAACAGCGCGCACCCAGCCCACTGGGCACCACGCTCCTAACACTCTTAGCAGGCAGCGGTATGTTGCTACTGGTGCCGGTTCTGGTGGGTATGCCCTTGCCTGCCGAGGTACGTAGCGACACGCATGCGCTGTGGCTGCTACTCGGCCTCGGCGTGCTGTGCACCGGCATTCCTAGTCTAAGCTTTGCGTTTGCCTCACAGCATCTACCACCGCTGGTGACGGCCACAATTTCGCTGCTGATTCCGGTCTTCGCAGCGCTCTTTGCTGCCCTGTTTCTCAATCAGGTACTACCACTCTCAATGCTACCCGGCAGCCTCGTATTATTGAGCGGCGTGGCACTGGTGCTGTATGGCAGCAAAACAGCGCCAGCCGTCATCACAACCGAGTAAGCATCAACCAAGCAAACGGCGACGCGTCAGACCCAGTGCAATCCAGAAGGCGGAGATGGCGATGACAGCAAGCACCGCCACATGCACAAAAGCATGCGCCGGCACGTCGCCATTCAGCAAAGGCCGTACCAAGGCCACAGCATGCGCCAACGGCAATACATGTGCGATCAGTTGCACAAATTCCGGTAACTGCGCCAACGGGAAAAACACGCCTGAGAGAAAGATCATCGGAGTGATGACCAGCGTGAAGTAATACATAAAGAAATCGTAGGACGGCGACAGCGCATTCACGATCAAACCGAGCGCGGCAAACGTCAGTCCAGTCAGAAACACCACGGGCAATACCCACAAGGCCATGGGCGAATGCACAAAGCCAAGCAGGGTAATCACGCCAAGAATCGCGGTGCCCGACAGCATTGACTTGGAGGCTGCCCAGAACCATTCGCCTGCAACCACGTCATCCAGCGACAAAGGCGCATACAGCAGCGCCTCCCACGTCTTCTGCACATGCATGCGTGAAAAGGCTGAGTACAGCGCTTCGAAAGTGGCCGCATTCATGGTCGAGGCACACAGCGTACCGCCTGCCAAAAAGGCGATATAAGGCGCGCCATTCACCGCCGGTAACATGCTGCCCAAGCCGTAGCCAAGGCCAAACATATAGATCATGGGGTCGGCCAGATTGCCCAGCAGGGAAGGGATCGCGAGCTTCTTCCAGACGAGGAAGTTGCGGCGCCATACGCCAATCGCGCGCAGCGAAAAACACGGGAAAGCAAAAGTGCGCATGGGGTGTTTTAATCTCTCAGTTCGCGGCCGGTCAGTTTGAGGAACACATCCTCAAGGTTGGCCGGGCGATGCAGGTAACGCAGCCCGCCCTGCGTATCCAAGTGGGCAAGCAGCGGCTTGGCGTCTTGCACATAACAAAATGCCGTCTCACCACTGATTTCAAAACGCTTTGCATACTGCATCGCATGCTGATTCGCCCAACTAGCGGCATCTTCACCAAAAATCTCGACCACTTGCGGCTCAATATGCGTGGCAATCAACTCACGCGGGGAACCAATCGCAATGATGCGCCCCGCATCCATGACGGCAAGGCGATCACATAGGCGCTCGGCCTCATCCATAAAGTGGGTGGTGAGCAAGATCGTCTTGCCTGCCGAGATCAAACGCTTCAGGCGTTCCCAAATCAGATGGCGCGCTTGTGGGTCCAAGCCCGTCGTCGGCTCATCCAACACAAGCAGCTCTGGGTCGTTCACCAATGCGCGAACCAGTGTCAGCCGCCGCTTCATGCCACCGGACAAGGTACGCAACGCCGCATGATCGCGCCCAACCAGCCCAGCAAACTCGAGCAGCGCAGGGATCTTCGCGCGCACCTGCGCATCACTGAGCCCAAAGTAGCGGCCATACACCAGCAGGTTCTCAATCACGGTGAAGTCTGGATCGAGGTTATCGAACTGCGGCACGACACCGACCTTCATGCGCGCCTCGCGCGCGCGATCTGGCACGGCCTCACCGGCCAGTTCAATCGTGCCACTGTCCGCGCCGGTCAGCCCAAGACAGCAACGCAGCGTGGTGGTCTTGCCCGCGCCATTGGGCCCGAGCAGACCAAAGCATTCGCCACGGCGTAACTCGAACGACAGTCCTGCAACAACCTCAGTCTCGCCGAAGCGTTTTTTCAGATGATCAACACGCAGCGGGGAGGTCATAAAAAACCGGGGGAAACATAGTTTGTGAAGAAAATCCGTAGCGAGCGCAGGCAGGTTGGGTGCGGCCAGCGCGCAGCAAGGAGGAAGGACTTCAGTACGGCGACGCAGCGAGCACTGCCCAAGCCCAAGATGCCAAGCGCAGTAGGGTTTTTCACAAACTACTTCCAGGACGCATTGATGATATTGCGGACAATGTGCAATTTACGATCAAAGAAATGACCCGCGCCGGGCACGACGGTGACGGGCAAATCTTGCGGTGCGGCCCAGTCCAGCACACTCTTGAGCGGCACCGTGTCATCGAGCTCACCATGGATGATCACCGTATCCGCGGGTACCGTCTCACCGTAATACGTGGAGGTGCCTTCCAGCGGCCCAGCCACCGAGCCCACCAAGAACAGGCGTTTGGCAGGCGTGTCGCCCCCTGCTAATGCCTTAGCCACACGCGTCGCAACGAAAGCGCCAAAGGAGAAGCCGGCCAGATACAAGGGTAGGTTCCCATAGGTGTGATACGCATGGGCATAGACCGAGATCAGGTCATTGGTCTCACCATTGCCGTGATCGTGCTCGCCCTGGCTGCGGCCAACGCCACGGAAACTAGGGCGCAACGCCACACAGCCTAGGTCGCGGAACGTACGGGCCAGTGTGCTGACCACTTTATGTTCGGCGTTGCCGCCTTTGAGCGGGTGTGGGTGACCGATAACGGCAATGCCCGTCGGCGGCCCGTCAGGAAGGTCGACAAAAACTTCAAGATGGCCGGCGGCGCCGCCGAGAAGGAGGTGTTCAGTTGCCATGAGACTCTCGCATGAAATGCCCTGTCGCCCAACTGCGCAGGACTAAAGGACGTGATTCTATCGACATCCCTCGCAATTGACACCCCAGCCGTGGCTGGGCGTCAAAGTTCGGTTTCATTTATGGCTTTTGTATAGAATGGGTCTATTACACGCCTCACTTGCTGGAGAACGTCTTGGTCCCGACTTACATCCCTCCGATCCACCTGAATACCCAGGCCCTTCCCAGCCAACGCGCTGCCATCCTGGTGGTGGATGATCAGGTGAGCAATATCCAAATGCTCGCAGCAATCCTGGGCGATGACCATGATCTATCCATTGCGACCAATGGCACTGATGCCCTGCAACTGGCGCTCGAGACCCCGCCCGACCTGATCCTGCTCGACATCCAAATGCCGGGGCTGTCCGGTTTTGAGGTGTGCAAGCAATTAAAAGCGTCGCCGGTCACGCGACATGTGCCGGTTATCTTTGTGACCGCACAATCGAGTCCGGCAGACGAAACACGCGCATTGCGCGGCGGCGCGGTCGACTTTATTGCCAAACCCTTCAACCCCGACGTCGTTAAGGCTCGGGTCCGCACCCACATCACACTCAAGATTCACAGCGACCTGCTGCGCAATCTTGCCCTCATCGACCCCTTGACCGGCCTTGCCAATCGGCGGCGCTTTGAAGAGGGTTTGCGCGGGGAGTGGCGGCGTTGTCGGCGCAACGGGTCCTCACTGGCAGTGCTCATGATCGACATCGATCACTTCAAACTCTACAACGACCATTATGGTCACCAACTCGGCGATGCCTGCTTGCAGTTAGTCGGGAAAACGCTTGCCCAACAACTCAACCGATCGCATGACTTGGCCGCCCGTTTTGGGGGCGAGGAGTTTATTTGTCTCCTGCCCGAGTGCAATTTGGAAGGCGCCATCAGCAAAGCAGAGAGCCTGCGTACCGCCATTAATGGGCTCCAAATTGACCATGCTGCCTCACCCACCGCCCCGATCTTGACACTGAGCCTCGGTGCCCATGCCATGGTGCCCAATGACGACGCGGGCTTTGAGGATCTCATCAAGATCGCTGATAAGAATCTTTACGCCGCCAAGAGCAGCGGGCGTGATCGCTACGCTGCCTAACTTCATACGCCTACTGCCACGCTTGAGGGCCCCTCATCATGCAGCGTAGTCACTGGTACAAATTTGCCCCCTTGCTTGTCCTCATCATAGGCCTAGGTGTCACGGCCCTGATGGCCACGCATACGGCGCGTGAGAATAAACTGAATGCAGCAGTGGCTTTCGATACGCTCAGCACCCGGGCTGCAGCACAGCTTCAGCGCCGCTTAGGGCTTTATGAGTATGGCTTGCGCGGCGCGCGCGGTAGTATCATCGCCGGTGGGCAAACGCAAATCAATCGCCAACTGTTTTCCTACTACAGCAAATCCCGCGACGTTGATCGAGAGTTCCCGGGGGCCCGGGGCTTCGGTTTCATTCGCCGCGTGCCCCGTGAGGAAGAGCAGCGCTTCCTGGCTGCCGCCCGCAAAGATGGCTGGCCAGATTTCAAGATTCGTCAGCTCACGCCGCATGACAACGAACGCTTTGTCATTCAATACATCGAGCCGGTGGAGCGCAATCGGCAAGCCGTGGGCCTGGATGTCGCCTCCGAAATCAATCGTCAGGCTGCCGCCATGCGCAGTCTGCGGACCGGTGATGCAGCGATCACCGAACCGATTACCTTAGTTCAGGCCGACGGCAAGAAGAATAATGGCTTCCTCATCCTGCTGGCTGCCTACCGCAATGGCTACCCGGTCACCAACCTGGTCGAGCGCGATGCCGCCGCCTATGGTTGGGCATATGCGCCAATCGTCATGGATGAGGTGATGGCCGACTTTGACTACCAGCAAGGACAAGTCGCCCTGCGGGTTCATGACTACAACGCGCAACCGGCGTTACAAACGTTCTTTAGCTCCGCGGGGATGGAGGATGCCAATAACCCACCGCTCAAGCGCACCTTGTTTATCCCGGTATTTGGCCGTGAATGGGCCGTGGATGTCCAAGCCCGCCCCGTATTTATTGAGCGGCTCAATCAGGATTCACCGACAACGATTCTGCTAATTGGCGCAGTCCTCAGCATATTGCTAACGGTACTTACCTACATCTTTCAGTTAGCCAATGAGCGTGAAGTCAAGCTGAGCGCAGCCGATGCGCTGCACCGCGTGAACGCGCGCTACCGTAGCCTGGTGGAAGGGGTGTCGGATTACGCCATCATTCATCTCGACCTGAGCGGGCACATTACAGCCTGGAATGCCGGGGCTGAAAAGATCAAGGGCTACAGCGCGGAAGAGGCCATCGGTCAGCACTTCTCGATTTTCTACCCGCCAGACAACCGCGCAGCCGACTATTTCGACAAGAAACTCGATCACGCCCGTCAATTTGGCTCCCAGGAGGAAGAGGGCTGGCGCATGCGGAAAGATGGCAAGCGCTTCTGGGGCTACATCACCATCACTGCCATCTGCGACGAACAGGGCACTGTGGTGGGCTACTCAAAAATCACGCGAGATCTCACGGCACAGCGAGAACAGGCGCTCGCACTGGAAACACTGACGGCCTTGCAGCAGGCTGTTCTGAATAACGCCGGGATCGCGATCATTGCGACAGATACTGAAGGCACCATCACCCTCTTCAACCCAAGCGCTGAACGACTATTGGGCTACACCAGCGCCGAAATGGTGGGCATTCATACGCCTGGCAAATTTCATGATGTGCAAGAGGTTGTCGCAAATGCGATTGCGCTGTCAGAAGAGCTAGGCACGACTATCGAGCCGGGCTTTGAGGTTTTTGTGGCTAAAGCCAAGCAAGGGATTGTTGACACCCATGAATGGACGTATATCACCAAGAGCGGTCAACGGGTTCCGGTCTCGCTCTCTGTCACCGGACTCTACAACGAGCACGGCCGTTTATTTGGCTATGTCGGCCTCGCGGTCGATCTGACCAGCCAAAAACAACATGAGGAAGAGCTGGAAACAGCGCGCTTCCAAGCCGAACGCGCCACCCGTGCAAAAAGCGAATTCCTGGCCAATATGAGCCATGAAATCCGCACCCCGATGAACGCCATCCTGGGCATGACACAGTTGGTGCTGCAAGGCGATCTCCAGGGCCAGCAGCGCGACTATCTGAGCAAGGCATTCGCTGCCTCGAAGGCGCTGCTATCGATCCTGAACGACATTCTTGACTACTCCAAGATCGAAGCCGGGCGCATGGATCTTGAAGAACGAGAAATGTCGCTAGAGGGCGTGCTGTCCAATACGCTCACCCTCTTCGGTGCCCAGGCAGAGCAAAAAGGGATCGAGCTGATTTTCGATGCGCCGGCCGAGTTGCCGGGCATGTTGTACGGCGACCCGCTGCGCCTCAGCCAAGTGCTCTCCAACCTAATCGGCAATGCAATCAAATTCACCGCAGCAGGCACGGTGACGCTGAAGCTCGAGTGTCGCCCGGGGC
>CAZCLF010000008.1:54833-60558 GCA_964499485.1 uncultured Rhodocyclaceae bacterium
ATCAAATTCACCGCAGCAGGCACGGTGACGCTGAAGCTCGAGTGTCGCCCGGGGCAACACCCTAACTACGTGTTGATTCGTCTCAGCGTCAGCGACACCGGCATTGGCATAAGCGAAGAGCAGCGCTCTAAGCTGTTCACTCCCTTCAACCAAGCGGATACCTCGATCACGCGCCGTTTTGGTGGGACCGGCCTAGGCCTCAGCATTAGCAAACATCTGGTTGAACTCATGGGTGGGGAGTTGGAAGTCAGTAGCACGCTCAACGAAGGTTCCTGCTTCAGCTTTTCGATTCAACTCAAACGCCTCGACGCCATCCCGCTGCGGCAAGAAACGCTTCATCGCCTTGGTATCCGTAATGCACTCGTGGTTGACGACCAACAGTCGGCCGCACTGGTATTGAAGCTACAGCTGGGGAGTTGGGGCGTGCCGGCGCGTATTGCCACCTCGGGCGCGGAGGCAATCGCCTTGGTGGAACAGGGGGAAAAGAACAAGACGCCTTACGACCTGATTCTGATGGACTGGAAAATGCCAGGCATGGACGGCCTCTCCGTTACGGCTGAGCTTGAAGACCGGGTACGTAAAGGTGAGTTGTCGCAACAGCCGATTATTCTGATGGTCAGCGCGTATTCGCGCGAAGCTTTAGTCCGCAAAATCGGGAGCTTGCACGTTGCCGCCGTGCTCTGCAAACCCGTCATGCCTTCTATCCTGTTTAACACCCTGACCAAGCTGAGCAGCACGCATTCAGAACTTGTTGCTTCAGATATCAGCGCTGAGTTCACACGCTATCAGGCCCTGGCACAGCCGCTGCAGGGGGCGCGCATTCTGCTGGCAGAGGACAACGAACTCAATCAGCAGGTGGCCACCGCATTCTTGACCTCTGCCGGCCTGCAGGTGCAGGTTGTAGAGAACGGTCAGTTGGCGCTTGAACGTGTGCAAGCCGAGCATTTCGATCTTGTGCTGATGGATTTGCAGATGCCGGTGATGGGGGGGCTGGAAGCGACCCAACGCATTCGTGCCCTGCCTGCCTATGCAACCTTGCCGATCATTGCGATGACCGCTGCGGTCAGAGCCGCTGACCAACAGGCTTGTCTCGCTGCGGGGATGAACGACTTTGTTGCTAAACCGATTGATCCAGACGCACTGGTAAACACCCTGCTCAAGTGGTTGAAGCCTGCGCACCTTGAAGTCACCCCGGCGTCAGCTCCTAAGTCGCCTGCAAATGCTGCCGTGCCACCTGAATTGAGCGAGCATGCGGGGATAGACGTCAACGGCGCGTTATATCGCATGGCTAACGACAGCCAGCTTTACCTTTCCCTCCTTCGCCAATTCTCGGCACGGATCGACACCATACGTGCCGAGCTGTCGGCGGCCAATGAAACTGAGGTGCTGGCTGGCTTGCTACACAAGCTGAAAGGGGAGTCCGCGAATCTGGGCTTGATCGATGTAGCGGCACACTGTGCGGCAGCCGAAGCCACATTAGTGGAGGGCAAGCAAGCCACTGATCAACTTGATTTGGTCGACGCCGAGTTGCAAGCGCTGTCAGCCCATCTGCAGCGGGTATTGAGTGCGCCTGCCCAACGCGTCGACGTCGACGCAGAGACCGCGCTGTCGGCAGCACAATTTGAGCAGTTGCAGTCCCGCGTAGAGGCCTTGCTCCCGGTGCTGGCGGCGCAACGCATGCAAGCACTCCCTCTCGCCGAAGACATTGCCCTTCTCCTAAAAGGCACAACGGCTGCCGAAGGGTTTGAAGCGGTGCTTGAACTTATTCGTCAATTGCAATTCAAATCGGCATCTATGGCCTTGAGCAAGCTGATTGCAAGCCTGAAAGATTAGGTCTAGACTGAACTAATCGTTTCATTTGTTGCCCCACGCTTGTCTGGCAGGAAACTGACATGATTCGGCATAACATTTTAGTCGTTGATGACTCGGTACAGAACCTGCAGCTCTTCGCTTCGGTTCTGGAGGATGAGTACGACATTCAGTTCGTCACCTCTGGCCCAGAGGCGCTGGCCCTGCTCGAAGTCGCCATGCCGGAACTGATCGTCCTCGACATCATGATGGACGGCATGGATGGCTATGAAACCTGCGAGCGCATCCGTCAATTACCGAATTTCGGTAATTGCCCGATTGTGTTCCTGACCGCCCTCGACGACGAGGAAGCCGAAGCGCGCGGACTAGCGCTGGGCGCGGCTGACTTTCTGACCAAGCCGTTCAACTTTACCCACATCCGGCTACGCATCCGTAACCTGATTCAACGCGCGGCGCTGGCCCGGGCGCTGGATGCCGAGCGTGAGCTGCTGAACGTTACGTTGCACTCAATAGGCGACGGTGTCATCGCAACGGACAACCGCGGCAACGTCACCATGCTCAATGCCGTTGCCGAACAGCTGACGGGGTGGCTTGAGAGTGAGGCCATCGGCAAACCGTTTGACCAAATTTTCAGCATCGTTCACCAGAAAAGCCGCCGCATTGTGGCCAACCCATCCGGCCGGGCCTTGACTGAACAACGCGTCGTCAGCATTCCAGAACACACCGTACTCATCTCTCGCAATGGGGGTGAATATCTGATCGAAGATTCGGCATCGCCCATTCGCACTCATGATGGCACCATCATCGGTACGGTCGTCGTCTTTCATGATGTCACTGAGCAGCGACGCAAGATTGAAGAGGCCTTTGCATTTAATGCCACGCATGACTCACTGACGGGCTTGTTGAACACGGCTGAATTTAATGTGCGACTCAACCGCGGGCTCAGTTTGGCGCACGATGAAGAAGATGTCAGCCATACCTTGCTGCTCGTCGATTTAGATCAGTTCAGTTTGGTGAACGATGCGTGCGGGCATGCGGTAGGTGACCGGGTGCTACAGAACATTGCCACCCTGATTGAAAACTGCATCCGTTCGGGCGATACCTTGGCACGACTCGGCAGTGATGAGTTTGCCATCTTGATGGAGCACTGCCCGGCACGATCTGGGCAACTGATTGCAGAAAGTATCTGCGACCGACTGGACAACTATCGGTTCATCCACGAACAACGCCGCTTCCGCATTGGTGCCAGCATCGGGCTTGTTGAAGTCAGCAGCGCCTGGAATAACAGCGCCGAGATACTCCAAGCTGCCGATACCGCTTGCATGACGGCCAAAGAATCAGGGCGTAATCGCGTACACGCGTATTTCAATGTCGGCGAGCAAATCCTCAATCAACGACAGGGGGTCGCCAACTGGGCCAGCCGGCTTGACGACGCCATGGAAAACGATCATTTCGTTTTGTATGGCCAGCGCATCATGCCGCTCCAGAAGCCGGGTGCGCTACCCAGCTATGAAGTGCTCTTGCGCTTGCGGGGTGAAAATGGAGAGCTGGTGTCGCCGGGCTTATTTATCCCTGCGGCCGAGCGTTATCACATGGCTGGCCGGCTTGACCGTTGGGTGGTCGAGCACACGCTTCAAACACTTGAGTCATGCGACTCGCTTGACCATGTCGACAAGGTTTGTATCAACCTTTCCGGCCAGTCCATGGGTGATAAACAATTTCACAAGCACCTGCATGCGCTGCTTGAAAGAAGCTCGGTTGATCTGCGCAAAATTTGCTTTGAGGTCACGGAGACCAGCATCATCCGCAATATCGAGGATGCCATTTACTTGATGAACAAACTCAAGTCGCTTGGCGTGCGCTTTTCTCTGGATGATTTTGGCAGTGGCGCTTCGTCGTTCGGCTACTTAAAAGCCTTGCCCGTCGACTTCCTGAAAATCGATGGGCAGTTCATCCGCTATTTGCCGACGGATCCTGTCGATGTGGCCACCGTTCGCTGCATCGCCGACATGGCCATTTTGCTGCACAAAGAAACGGTAGCGGAGTTTGTGGAGACCGAGGCCGGCAAAGAGTGTCTGATCGCGCTTGGGGTCGACTACGCGCAAGGCTACTTGGTACACAAGCCAGAACCACTCGCCACTATTCTGGGCATCACCGAGCCTCAACCATCAAGGGTGAGCGCCTAGATTTTCAGGCGTTCAACGGGGACGCCGTCTTTGAGGTGAGAGTCAATAATCTCGTCGACATCTTCCTTGTCGACGAAGGTGTACCAAATCGCTTCTGGGTACACAACCATCACCGGGCCTTGGTTGCACCGATCCAAGCAACCGGCACTGTTAATCCGTACCTTACCTTCACCAAGCAACCCCAGTGCTTTGACCTTGCCCTTGGCGTAGTCACGCAAGGCGTCAGCGCCGTGGTCTTCGCAGCTGGCATTGCCATTGGTGCGCTTGTTGGTACAGAAAAAAACGTGATGCTTGAAGTGACTGTTCTCGCTCATTGCGACTCTCCGGGGGCGGGATATTTGATTGCGTTCTTGATCAACTTCTGCCGCACCGCCGCGAGCGGGTCTATGCCCAATGCATCGGCGGTTTCAATCAGGTAGACCAGCACATCGGCGATCTCGTCTTGGGCAGCGGCGTGCTGTTCTGGCGAGAGCGTGTGGCTCTGCTCTGGCGTCAACCACTGGAATATTTCAACCAGCTCGGCGGTCTCAACACTCAGCGCCATGACTAAGTTCTTAGGCGCATGAAACTGCTGCCAGTCACGTGCTGCAACGAACTTGCGCAGCTCGTCGCGCAGAGAGTCGAGAGAGTCGATATGGGCGTAGGGGTGTGCAGTGTTTTTCACCCCGGAATGATAACAGAGGGCTAATCGCCGTCTTTGGCCGTCCGGGCGCGGCGACCGCTCATCAGGAAGGCCATCGCCATGAAGGGCCACAACGCGGAGACCACGCGGGTAAGGCCATTGAAATTAAGGAAGTGGCCCTGCTGCCAGACCTGTGCCGCCTGCAAAAGATAGGGGTTATCTGGAGAGATATTCACCAGCCCGGTACTCGCCATCACAATCAGGGCGGCCAATACCCGGCGCGGCCCTTCCGACAGGCGCAGCAAGGGCCAAGACAGCACGAGCCCCAATCCGAGGCCCATCAGGTTGCCACGTGTCATCCAGTGCTCGAAATCCGATGGAGCAATGAGCAAGGCTGCTGCAAACGAACGGATCAGCATGGCGATACCGAGCAGCAACAGCAAGTGCCAGAAACGCGGGCGCCGTAAAACCAAGCTCATGAGTAGCGCAATAGTCAGGGTGCCCATCAGGGCAATCAGGCCTTCATGACGGCTGAACCGTTCGGCATCAAATGGCAGAGCGGCCGGTAGTGCGAGCAGTGTGCGCAAATTGCCGTTGCCGAACAGCAGGTTTTCGGGACTGAGCTGGATCAATAACCAGACGCCAATCAATGTCAGGCCGTAATCACCCACAGGCTCATGGGCAAGGTGTGTATCGCGCCAGCGCAACAGGCGGCTCTCCGATAACAGGATGCCACCCCACCGTTGCGCCAGCAGGGCGCCGAGCAGAACGCCCAGGCTATTGCACGCCAGATCGACATTGGAGGGCACGCGGCTGGGCAGGAAGTTTTGTACGGTCTCGAGCGATGCACTCAACCCCGCTAGCAGAAGGACAACCAGCAGCGTACCGCCCGCAGCACCACACCGTGAAGCGAGGACGGGGAACCACAGAAAGCCAAGCGGGGCATACGCCAGCACATTGATGACCAGATCAAAGCCGGTGTAGTAACGCGGCCAACTCGCATTCAGGAATGCGAATAGGGGGAGGCCTGAATCGCGCCAACCGGTGAAGGGATGCAGACTCGCATACACCACCAACAGGGTGTAGGCGATGGCCAGCGTACGGGCAA
>CAZCLF010000009.1:0-29536 GCA_964499485.1 uncultured Rhodocyclaceae bacterium
AGTATCCAGATACCTTGACTGCGACCGTTGCCTGCGATGCCATGAAAGCGGCTTTCAGGGCTGAGCTTGATTGAGAGTTCGCGTGCGAGCTGCTCACAAAACCAAAACCCGGCGTTATGCCGGGTTTCGGAGTATTCGGCCCCGGGGTTCCCGAGGCCGACGATGAGACGCAAAGAAGATTGCGTCATCGGAGCATTTACTTCTTGTCTGCTGCTTCAGTTGCGGCAGCTTCGTCAGCCACGGCGCCACGTGGAATAGCAATAGCAGCGATGACAGGATCTTCACCCTTGTGCAGATTGGCCTCAACACCATTCGGCAGCTTGATCTGCGAAACGTGGATCGAGTGACCAACATCCAGATCCTTGAGGTCAACTTCAATGAACTCAGGCAGGTTGCCCGGCAGACACTTCACATCAAGCTCGTTGAGCACGTGCGAGATGATGCCGCCGTTCAGCTTGACGCCAGGGGCGATGTCAGCGTTCACGAAGTGGAACGGAATCTTAGTGTGGATCTTGTGGGTAGCATCGACGCGTTGCAGATCGATGTGCAGAACCAGCGGGCGGAAGGGGTGACGTTGCACATCGCGCAGGATCACAGTTTCCTTGGCACCATCAAGATTCATGCTCAGCACTGACGAATGAAAAGCTTCCTGACGCAGCAGGTGGAACAGTTCATTGTGGTCAAACTCGACTGCTTGCGGCGCCTGGGTTCCACCGTAAACGATACCGGGGAAACGACCAGCGTGACGCAGGCGGCGGCTCGCTCCGGTGCCCTGCAGGGTACGCTTAGTTGCGTTGAATTCAATAGACATTTTACAACTCCAAATTACCCGATCCGCGACCAGACCGGGGGTTAAAAACCTTCGCTGATCGCGAAGGGGTCGGAAGAAAGCCTTCCGAATTCGATAATTACGACAACCTACTTTTAGCTAAGGGAGTTTTTAGATCCGCTTAATGGCAGACCTGAAAGACCTGTATCCCCTTGCAACTTGTCTAGTCCATAAACAGCGAGGAGACCGACGACTCAGTCGAGATGCGCAACATGGTCTCTGCAAGCAATTCAGCAATCGACAGCTGACGAATCTTGCCGCAGGCCTTGGCATCTTCACGCAGCGGGATGGTGTCAGTGACAACCAGCTCGTCCAACGATGATTCCTTGATACGCTCAATTGCACTGCCCGACAGCACCGGATGAGTACAGTAAGCCAGCACCTTGGAAGCGCCGTGATCCTTTAGGGCTTGAGCCGCTTTGCACAAGGTGCCCGCGGTATCCACCATGTCATCCATGATCACGCAGGTACGACCCTCAACATCACCGATGATGTTCATCACTTCCGATACGTTCGCCTTAGGGCGACGCTTGTCGATAATGGCCAGATCTGACTCGAGACGCTTGGCCAATGCGCGGGCACGAACCACGCCACCGACGTCTGGCGACACCACCAGCAGGTTGTCGTAGCGTTGCTTCCAAATGTCGCCCAGCAGAATCGGTGTGGCGTAAACGTTATCGACCGGAATATCGAAGAAGCCCTGAATTTGGTCGGCGTGCAAATCGACGGTCAGCACACGATCAACGCCCACGGATTGCAGCATGTTGGCAACCACCTTAGCGGTAATGGCCACACGTGCCGAGCGCGGACGGCGGTCCTGACGGGCATAACCAAAGTAAGGGATAGCGGCGGTAATCCGGCCGGCTGAGGCACGCTTGAGCGCATCCACCAGCACCATCAGTTCCATCAGGCTATCGTTGGTCGGCTCGCAGGTAGATTGCAGGACAAACACGTCGCGACCGCGCACATGTTCCAGCAACTCAACATTGACCTCACCATCGGAGAAGCGCCCAACGGTGGCGCGCCCCAGCGACATGTTCAGGCGCTTGGCTACATCAGCCGCCAATTTGGGGTTGGCGTTGCCGGTGAATACCATCAAGCTGTCGTAGGCCATTTGCGTCTCGCGACAAAACGATTCTGAAAAAGCAAAAGCGGACAGATGAATCATCTGCCCGCGGCATGAATTCTGTGGCTGGGGAAGAAGGATTCGAACCTTCGCATGCCGGAATCAAAATCCGGTGCCTTAACCAGCTTGGCGACTCCCCAACAATCAGCTGCACCACAAACCGGTACCGCCGAAAGGACGCGAATTATCCAGTGCAATTAAGATTAAGTCAAGCAATCCTGCAAGGGATGTTGATCTAGTCCGTCGGCAACGAATCCGCGCACATCAGTTGGCAACTGTTCTAGTGCAGTCTGCGCCGACTTGGCATCGGCAAACTCGACAAAAACACAGGCGCCGGAACCACTCATCCGCGGCACACCAAACGGACGCAACATATCGAGATATTCACCGACCTGAGGGTATAACTTCACGGCAACGGGTTCGAGGTCGTTGTGCCCCTGCCCTGCCGACCAGTCATTTGGCGCAATCGCCGGCGTACTGCGACACAAGTCTGGACTACTGAAAATAGCGGGCGTGGGGACGCTGACGGGTGGAATCAAAACCAGATAGCAACTCGCGGGCAAATGCACATCAGTGAATGACTCACCCACGCCCTCGGCAAATGCGGCGTGCCCATGCACAAAAATCGGCACATCTGCACCTAGCTGCAAGCCAAGCACCTCCAGCTCCGCACGGCTCAAGCCGGTTTGCCACAGGTGGTTCAATGCGATCAGTGTCGTTGCCGCATCCGAACTACCTCCACCAAGGCCGCCCCCCATTGGCAGACGCTTCTCCAAGCGAATTTCAACGCCTAGGCTCGTGCCGGTATGGGTTTGCAACAAACGCGCCGCACGAACGGTCAGATCATGCTCAGGCAACACACCCGGCAAAGGATTGGCGTGCGTAATGAGCGGCTCATTCCGCACAGTGAAATAGAGCGTATCGCCGTAATCAATGAATCGGAAAACAGTTTGCAACAAGTGGTAGCCATCGGCACGACGACCGGTCACATGCAGAAAAAGATTGAGCTTGGCGGGTGCCGGCCAGGCCTTCATGGTTGGCTCCCTACAGATATCTCATCCCAACGGTCGATACGCAGACGTAGCGCAAGATCCGGGCTTTCGAGGGAGAGCAATTGTGGCCGCCCCGCATCGTCATAGCGCAGCCATTCAATTGTCCAGTCAGGCAACACCAGACGGCGCGGTTGTTGTGCCTCGTTTCGCTCAGCTTCTGGGGCGGTACCACGCAGCCAGCTCGGTAATTCAGCCAAAGGCAAAGGCGCACCAAACAATCGGGCAGCCAAGGCCTCCAAGGTTGCGGCTTCATGGCGCTCGCCATTGGGCAGGCTCAGTACGGCCGTAGTGCCGTTCCGACGCAATTCAGCCATGCCCTGCCCAAGCGGGCTGGTCAGTATCAATTCATCTGCCTGCGCTGAGTGCTGCCAAGTGATCACGCCATGATAAGCGGCATCCTGATGGCGAATCGAAATTCGCCCACTCAGGGCAAACCCGTTATCCGCATAGGCAACGCCGCCGATCAGCAGCGCACTAAGAAAAAACAGCAGCGTCTTCAAGGCTGATGCTTCTTAATCGTCTCTATCAGCGCTTCGTTATCCGGAGTTTCCCGCGCAGCATCGGCCCACAACTTGCGGGCGTCGGCTTGACGCCCCAGTGACCACAGGACTTCACCCAAATGGGCAGCGATCTCTGCATCGGGACGGCGATTGAAGGCCTTCTGTAAAACCTCAAGCGCCGCCTGCTTTTGGCCTTTGCGGTATAACACCCACCCCTTGCTATCCAAAATGAATGGGTCATCCGGCAGCAACTGCAGCGCCTTGTCGATCAGATGCTCGGCCTCATCAAGGCGTACGCCACGGTCAGCCAATGAATAGCCCAGGGCATTGTAGGCGTGTGCATGATCCGGCTTGAGCTTAATCAGCCGCTGCCACAAACGCTCAGCCACATCGAACTTGCGCAGGCGATCTGCACTGAGACCCGTCTCGTAGAGTAGTTCTGGGTCGTTTGGCTTAGCCGTCAACGCTTTATCCAGTAGGGTATACGCGTCTTCATTGCGATTCGCATCACGCAGTAATTGCGCTTCGGCAAGAAGCAATTGCGTCCGCGTAGCGTCATCTGTCGGGGTCAGTCGTTGCAGCAGCGTGCGCGCGCCATTCACATCGCCGAGCCGAGCGGTCAGCTGTGCCGCACGCGACTGGGCTGAGACATACTGCGCACCGGGTGTCACGCCGCGATACCACTCGATAGCGGCCTTGTTGTCCTTCTTGTCTTCGGCAATCTGACCGAGATAAGTGCGCACCAGATTGCTATCGGGATAATTGAGATCAATAAGGCGGCGTAAATTGGTTTCCGCTGTTTCGTAGTCGCGTAATTGCAGCGACAACAAACCGACGGCATAGATCACATCCGCATTCGCAGGCTGTGCCTCCAGCACCTTTTTAAACTCTACCAGCGCATCATCAAAACGGCGCTCAGAAACGAAGGCTCTGGCAAGACCCAAACGTGCGTCGCTGGCCTGGGGGTTGGCACGTACAAAGGGCTCCAGAATCGCAATCACTTGCTGCGGTTCTGTCTGGACTAGCAAGGCCTTAAAGAGGACCGCAAACTCCCAGTCTGGGCGCAGCTTTAAGGCCGCTTCAATATCGGTCTGCGCGCGCGGAAAATCCTTGGCCGCATAAGCAGCCTGAGCACGCGCAAAATGGGCTTCCGGTAGTTTTAGATAAGGCGCAGTTGCATCCTCAACCACCTTGTAGGCCGCCGTCTTGTCTTGCACCCGCGCCATCAAGCGATTGATGCGCATGAGTGCGGCTGGGGTATTTTCGGGATCGAGTGCTAGCGAACGCGACAAATGCGCGGCCACTTCATCAAGTCGTCCAAAAGACGCTGCCAGCGTAACTGCCATTTGCTGCGCGGCGGCTGATTCCGGCTCGCCTTCAACCCAGACACGGGTAGCGGCGAGCGCCGAATCGTACTGTCGTGCATGCAACGCCACTTCTGCCGCACGCTGGGCCAGACGTGGATCACGGGTGGTCTGGGCAAGGTCCAGATATGCGGCAACAGATAATGGGATTTGCCCGCGCGAACCCGCCACCTCGGCAAACATGAACTGATAGAGAATCTGCGGCGTCAGGCCAGTCATCGTCTCTTTTTCAGTCGCCGGTGCAGCCACGCTCTCTGTCGCCATGACATGGCAGCCCGCAATGAAGAGCAAGGTAGATAACAGGGAGGACAGACGCGGGGAGCGGAAACGCTGTTTCATGTCAGCAGCAATCATCATTGAATCGTTAGAATATGGGCATGTTAGCAGGTTCGCCAAGCCCTCTCTGATCATGCCCGAACTCCCCGAAGTTGAAGTGACCCGCTTGGGTATTGCGCCGGACCTGACAGGTCGTTGCGTCACTAATGTCGTGGCACGCGTCCCTAAGCTACGTTACCCGATTCCAGCCAATCTGAACGCGCTGTTATGTGACAGGGTGTTGCTGTCAGTTACACGTCGCGCTAAGTATTTGCTGCTGGATTTTGGTCACGGCCGACTCTTAATGCATCTTGGCATGAGTGGCAGCCTGCGCTTGCTACCCTCAGGCACGCCGCCGGAAAAGCATGATCATCTGGATATCGAATTTGGCAACACGCTGCTGCGTCTGCGTGATCCGCGCCGCTTCGGCGCCGCCTTGTGGCTGACCGGAGAGGAAAGCCATCCTTTACTGGATGTGCTCGGACCTGAACCGCTAGATGCGTCATTCACGGCCCGCTGGCTGCATGCCGCACTCAAAAAGCGGGGGACGCCCATCAAGCCAACCCTGATGGATGGTCACTTGGTCGTCGGGATTGGCAACATCTATGCGTCAGAAAGCCTGTTCCGCTCACGCATCAGCCCCAAGGCGGTGGCCAGCAAGGTCTCACTGCAACGCTTGGAACGGCTGGTACCTGAAATTAAAGCGACGCTTGAAGCGGCCATTGCCAAGGGTGGCAGTAGCCTGCGCGACTTCATCCATTCGGATGGCAGCTCAGGCTATTTTCAGCAGGAGTATTTTGTCTACGGGCGCGATGGCCACCCCTGCCGGGTATGCGGTACGACCATCAAGCGCATGGTGCAGGCCCAGCGCGCGACATTTTATTGCCCGACCTGTCAGAAATAAGACGGCCGTCATCGCCGTCACTCAACCGCTTAAGCGCTTGGGGCACCGACCAACTTGATGTACTTGGCCATCAGCTGATCCTGGCTCTCAACCCGATCCGGATCATTCGGGATGCAATCCACCGGGCAGACCTCGCGGCATTGGGGCGTATCGAAGTGGCCCACACACTCCGTGCACTTGCCCGGATCGATTTGGTAAATCTCATCGCCCTGGGAGATGGCACTGTTCGGGCACTCGGGCTCGCAGACGTCGCAGTTGATGCACTCGTCTGTAATCATCAACGACATATCAGCTTCTCTCGCTCATCTTCTTCGCTAGGCAGGCCGCCACATGCGGATGCACAAACTTGTGCACAGGGCCACCAAAGGCCGCAATTTCACGCACCATGGTCGCGGAGACAAACATGTACTGCTCGCCCGGCGTCAGGAATACGGTTTCTACTTCCGGGTAGAGATTGCGGTTCATGCCCGCCATCTGGAACTCATACTCAAAGTCGGACACCGCGCGCAGACCACGCAGAATCACCTCGGCATCGTTTTGATGCATGAAGTCCATCAACAGGCAGTCGAAGCCCTTGACCTCAACGTGCGGCAAATCCTTGAGGACTTCTTTAGCAATGGCAACACGCTCATCCAGGGTGAAGAAAGGGCGCTTATTGCGGCTCTCGGCAATCCCGACGATGACCCGCCCGAACAGGCTGGCAGCGCGCCGCACCAGATCCTCATGACCATTGGTAAGCGGATCGAAAGTTCCGGGATAGACGGCGATGTTTTTGCTCATGGTGTATGCACGCAAGTGCCGGGTCAGTCACTCAAAATACGGCTGCCTATGCAAAAGCAAGACAACACACTCAATCAATACTACGCCTGTTCCAGCAAGTGAAAATGCACTTGTCCGGCCTCACCGCGCCGGACCACTTGCCACGCACCCAAGGCATCTAGTGGGTGCTCGGCCTCGACATACAGGCGGGCGTCAGGTGCAGCCCATTGCGGCAACAGGGGCTCAACCTTGTCTAGCCACCCCTTGCCATATGGCGGGTCAAGAAAGATCAGGTCAAATACAGGTTGCGAGGCGAATTTTAGCGCATCCCCGCTAACCACCCTCACCTGCGGCAATTGCAGTGCCGCCAGATGGCTTTTCAGTGCGCTCATGGCTTTGGCATCTCGCTCGACCAATACAACCTCATCCGCCCCACGCGAAGCGGCCTCGAAACCGAGAATGCCGCTTCCGGCAAACAAGTCCAGACACCTTAATCCGCTGAGATCTTGCCCCAGCCAGTTGAACAGGGTCTCTCGCACACGATCTGGCGTTGGTCGCAGACCTCCCACATCAACAACTTGGATCAGGCGACTGCGATGCGTGCCGCCGGTGATACGAATTCGACTCACAGACAGGGCTCACTTCTTGGCATCGGGGCCGACGATCACGGTGACCAAGCCATTTTTCTTTACATGACTAGCAAACGCGGCCCGCACTTGCGCGGATGTCACTGAATTAATCAGGCGAGGATAGTCATCGATATAGTTCAGCGGCAATTCATAAAAGCCGATGGCTGAAAGATAGCCCAACAACTTGGCATTGCTGTCGATCCGCAAAGCGAGACCATCCACATAGTATTGCTTTGCGGCTTTCAACTCAGACTCTGTCGGGCCCTTCTGTAAATAAGCGTCGAGCACGTTATGCACAACTTTGAGGGCATCGTCAGCCTGTTCTATACGCGTCTGCAGGCCGATCTGGAAAGGCCCTTCCAGCTTACGTGGCGCGAAATAGGAGTGCACGTCATACGCGTAACCACGTTTCTCACGCACCTCATTCATCAGCCGTGAGACAAAGCCACCACCGCCGAGGCTGTAGTTCCCGACCAGTAGCGCGTAATACTCGGGATCGCTGCGCTTGACCGACGGCATGCCCACGGCAATGTGAGCCTGCGCGGAAGGATGGGCAATGCGGATAATCTCACTAGCAGGCGCTGGCACTGGTGGAATTGCAGCCACGGCAGTACGGCTTGGTAGGGCAGCGGACAAGTCTGTGGCAATTGCTTCAGCCTCAGCACGCGTGATCGCGCCGATCATGGAAATCACCGCCCCGTGGGCACTGTAATTGTTGCGGTGAAATGCCACCAAATCATCGCGTGTCAGGGCCGTGACGCTCTCAACACTAGCGGTCCGCCCATAGGGATGATTTGGATAAAGCGCAGCCGCAAAGCGCTTGCCTAGCACCGTAGCCGGGCGAGTTTCTGCTTCCTGAATGGCAGCAATCGAACGTGCCTTTTCACGCGCCAGCACCTCGGCAGGGAAGCTCGGCGAAGAGAGCAGGCTCCGCAGCAAGGCCAATCCACCATTGCGCTGTGCGGGCTCAACCAAGGTCCGCAGACTGATACTGCTGCGGTCACTATCGACCCCACCGCCGATACGAATGCCCAGATCGACCACACGGCCAGCGATCTTCTCTTCATCTAGCGCCTCACCATCTTTCCCGGCAATCCCTGCATCTAAGAGGCTGCGCGTCATTGAGGCGAGGCCGCTCTTGTTGGCAGGGTCTTGTGCACTACCCGCCGGAATATCGATCTGTAGGTCGAGGATAGGCAATGCATCGGTGGCCACAAAATACACACGGGCGCCGCTTGGCGTGGTCCAGTGCTCAATCTTTGTTGCCGCGTGTGTCTGCGTCGCCAGACTCGTCAGTAGAGCGCAAGTCAATGCAAGAAAAACGTGCTTGAGGTTCATGCGTGTTCCTTAGTGCTTGAGCGGAACGGCGGGCTTCTTTGCCGCCTTTGGATCAATGGGCTGAGGATCGAGAGTCGCCACCGTCAGCACATCGTCGCTGAAATACTTTTTGGCGACCGCCTGGACCTGATCGGCAGTCACCGCCTTGAGCTTCTCCAGCATGCGATCAAGATCACGCCAGTGGAAGCCAGCAGCTTCGGTCCCACCAATCTCCATGGCCTGCGCCATCATCGAGTCACGCTTGTACACCTGGCTGGCCACCAGCTGCACTTTCACGCGCGCCAGCTCAGCTTCATCCACACCTTCATCCTGAATGCGCTTGAGCTCACCACGCAACGCCACTTCCAACTCGGCCACAGTCCTACCCTCGCCCGGTTGCCCATCCATAATGAACAAGCTTTCACCACGCAAGGTGGCGTCATAACCGGCACCCGCTGCATGGGCAATGCGGCTCTCGCGCACCAGCTTGCGTGAGAAGCGCGCAGCATCATGTCCATCAAGCACTGCTGCAAGCACCTGCAAGGCATATGGGTCGATGTCTTTTTCGACATCCTTGAGCTTGGGCACCTTCCAAGCTAGGGCTATGTAAGGCAGGCTGGATGGCGCCTTGATCGTAATGCGCTTGATGCCCTTTTGCTCAGGCTCGACCTGCGGCTTCCGAACCGGCAATGCATGTGGCTTGATACCACCGTAGTATTTTTCGGCCAGCTTGAAGACCTCATCCTTGTTCACGTCACCGACGATCACGACATACGCGTTCGACGGGGTGTACCAGTCGCGGTACCAGTCCATTGCGTCCTGCCAGGTCATATTCTCTAGATCATCCATCCAACCAATGACTGGACGACGATAGGGGTGTGCCTTGAAAGCCGCTGCGTTGAGCGCCTCGTAGACCAGCGCATGGGGGTTGTCTTCGGTGCGCAAACGCCGCTCTTCCATAACTACCTTGATCTCGCTCGCGAACTCTTCCTTTGTAAAGGCAAGGTTCTGCATGCGGTCAGCCTCCAGCTCCATCATGCGGGCCAAGGCGCGCTTCGGCACGATCTGGAAGTAGGCGGTGTAATCAAGGCTGGTAAAGGCGTTGTCATTACCACCGGCTGCGGCAACGATACGGTTGAATTCACCGCTCTTAAGCTTGCGCGTCCCCTTGAACATCAGGTGTTCCAACGCATGCGCAACGCCGGAGTAACCATCTTTTTCATCCATCGCCCCCGCGCGGTACCAGACCATGTTCACCACGGTCGGAGCACGATGGTCTTCCTTGACGATGACGCGCAAGCCATTGGCCAGTTGCTTCTCATAAGGGTTGGCGGACGCAGCGAGCGATAGGGTCAGCCCGAACGTCATTGCCGCGAGCAGGGAAAGTGGCTTCATAGGCATATGTACACAGATAAAAAGGGCAAACAAGCGCTTCTGATAAAATCAGGCATCAAGCCGCGCATCATACCTTGCGCGCTCTGCATGGACATCTCGCCGCATGTTTGGTTTCCTCAAGAAAGACTCTCCGCCTGAAGCGCAGGCTGCCGCCAGCTCTTCCTCCTGGCGTGAACGGCTCAAGGCTGGCCTCGCTAAGACCCGCGCGACGCTTAACACGCCGTTGGGCGAGCTATTCAGCCGCGGCAAGATTGATGACGAGCTCCTAGAGGAGCTTGAATCACTCCTGCTCATGGCCGATTGCGGCATCGATGCCACCCAATGGCTACTTGACGAACTCAAGGCGCGCGTCAGGCGCGACAAGCTGGAAGATGCGGATCAACTCCGTGGGGCCTTAAGCGAACTGCTCACCACTTTGTTGTCCCCGCTGGAGCAGCCGCTCGACGTCAGCACAGCAAAGCCGTTCATCGTCATGATTGCGGGCGTCAATGGGGCGGGGAAAACCACCTCGATCGGCAAGCTGGCGCATCACTTTCAACAGCACGGCAACAGTGTATTACTCGCCGCCGGTGACACGTTCCGTGCCGCTGCTCGCGAACAGTTGGTGGCTTGGGGAGAGCGTAACAATGTCACGGTAATCGCCCAGGAGTCAGCCGATCCGGCCGCCGTAGTATTCGATGCGATCAGCGCCGCGCGTGCCCGCAACATCAACGTGGTCATGGCCGATACGGCAGGTCGCTTGCCTACGCAAATGCATTTGATGGACGAAATTTCCAAGGTCCGCCGTGTGATTCAGAAAGCTGAGCCGACTGGTCCGCATGAAGTCATTCTGGTGCTTGATGCCAACATCGGCCAGAACGCCATTCAGCAGGTAAAGGCCTTCGACAAGGCTATCGGAATCACTGGTCTGATCGTCACCAAGCTCGACGGCACCGCCAAGGGCGGTGTGCTGGCCGCCATCGCCCGTCAATGCCCCAAGCCCGTGCGCTTCATCGGCGTGGGTGAAGGAATGGACGACTTACAGCCTTTCGTTGCTAAAGAGTTCGTCTCAGCCCTACTCGACCAATGATTCGATTTGAGAACGTCTACAAGCGTTACCCGCAAGGCCTAGAGGCACTTGCCGATATCAACTTCAGTATTGATCAAGCCACGCTGACCTTGCTCAAAGGCCATTCAGGGGCGGGCAAGTCCACCCTGCTCAAACTGATTGCAGCAATCGAGCGCCCGACTGCGGGGGTAGTGCTGGTCAATGGCGAAAACGTGGGCGCCTTGCGTCGCGCGGCTATTCCTTGGCTACGCCGCAACATCGGCATGATTTTCCAAGATCCCAAATTACTCTTTGATCGCAGCGCATTCGACAATGTGATGCTGCCGCTCTCGATTGCCGGCTTCCCGCCACGCGAAGCAGAACGCCGCGTGCGAGCGGCACTCGATAAGGTAGGGCTAGCCGACCGTGAACGCGCCATGCCCATCACCCTCTCGGGTGGTGAGCAACAGCGCCTTGCTATTGCCCGTGCCGTAGTGAATCGCCCTGCACTGCTGTTGGCTGACGAACCGACCGCTCACCTCGACCCAGACAATGCGCGTGAAGTCGCCAAGCTCTTCCATGAATTCCAGCAAGTGGGCGTGACCGTGATCATCGCCACCCATGACGAAGCCCTCTATGCCGGCTATCAGCCGAAGCGGATTGCCCTGGCGCAGGGTCGCCAGGTTGGAGGTACCTCATGAGTGCCTGGCTCACGCAACAAAAAGCCGCACTGACACTAGCTTTTCGGCGTCTTGCGAGCGCGCCCACAACCACCCTACTTGCTGCGCTAAGTATCGGCATTGCGCTGGCCTTGCCTGCGGGTGGTCAGTTGCTGCTTAACAGCCTGCAGCAGTTTGGCCAAGGCAGTTCAGCAACGCCGCAAATGTCAGTATTCATGGCCCTAGATGCCAGCGACAAGCAAACAACGGCTGTTGCTAACCAACTCAAGGCACATGCCGGCATTGCCTCCCTACAATTTGTCAGCCGCGAAGACACTCAGAAGCGCCTGCGTGGTGGCGGCCTCGCCCAGATTATTGACTCGTTGCCGAAAAACCCATTCCCCGACACTTTCATCGTCAATCCCCACGACACCAGCCCTGCGGCGCTCGAATCACTTCGCGCGGAGCTAGGCAAGCTAAGCAATGTGGAACATGTCCAACTCGATAGCGCTTGGGCAAGACGTTTAGCAGCCCTGTTGCAGCTGGGTCGCACGGTGGTTGTATTATTGGCGATCCTGTTTGGCGTGGGCTTGGTTGCCCTGGTATTCAACACCATCCGCTTGCAGGTACTGACACAAGGGGAAGAAATTGAGGTGAGCCGCCTGCTGGGGGCCACGGATGCCTATATTGGCCGTCCGTTTTTCTACTTTGGCGCCCTGCAAGGGCTATTGGGTGGGCTGATTGCCTGCGCCATTGTCTATGGCGGCTTTGCCTATCTGGAAGGCCCAGTGACCGAGCTGACCCGCCTGTACAACCTGGATTTTGCGCTCAAGCAGCTACGCATCCTCGATGCAGCCGGCCTACTCGCTGTCTCTGCCCTGCTAGGGTGGACAGGTGCCACCCTTTCGGTACGCCGCCATTTGCGCCAACCATAGGCAAATTGTTTGGCTTTCACGAACAGTGAAAACAATAAACACACATTTATTTGCTTGTACGGGAAGAACATACTCATATCAGAGTCGTGAGCATCATGCGATCCCCGTGTGTTTCATTGGAACTTTCCGTCGTTTAGCACTCTCCAAACAGGAGTGCTAATATAGCCTTCAAGGAGGCCTGCTACTTATGTCAAACGCGCTTGCACTTGCCAATTTCAACCTACCCGCTGCTAGCGGCAGCATCGATGCCTACATCCAGGCAGCGAATCGCGTGCCCATGCTCAGCGAAGCGGAAGAGAAATCCTTGGCTCGCCGCTACCGTGACGAAGAGGATCTCGATGCGGCACGCCAACTAGTGACCTCGCACCTACGCTTGGTCATTGCCATTGCCCGTGGCTACCTTGGCTACGGTTTGCCCCATGCTGACCTGATTCAGGAAGGCAATATCGGTCTGATGAAGGCCGTTAAACGCTACGACCCGGAGCGCGGCGTACGACTAGTGTCGTTCGCGATGCACTGGATCAAAGCTGAAATCCACGAATACATTCTGAAGAACTGGCGTCTGGTCAAGGTGGCCACGACTAAGGCTCAGCGCAAGCTGTTCTTCAACCTGCGCAGCATGAAACAGGGACTGACCACCTTGGGCCCCGATGAAGTGCAGCACATCGCCAAGACCTTGGGCGTCAAGCCTGAGGAAGTCATGGAGATGGAAACCCGCATGACGGGTCAGGACATCGCGCTCGAGCCGGGCGTCAATGACGACGATGATAGCTATGCACCCATCGCCTACCTAGCGGCGGACAGGAGCGTTGAACCATCTGCGATTCTGGAACGCCGCGAGTATGACCATCTGCAAAGCAGCGGCCTACAGCAAGCACTGAGCGAACTGGACGAACGCAGCCGCGATATCGTGCAACGTCGCTGGCTGGTTGAAGAAGGTGAAGACGCACCGACGCTGCATGATCTGGCTGCAGAATACGGTGTCTCTGCCGAACGTATCCGCCAAGTCGAGGCCAAGGCCTTGCAGAAGATGAAGGCGTTTCTGAGCTGAGCTAGCGGACTTAGTCAGCCAAGCAAAAGGCCACCCAAGGGTGGCCTTTTGCTTTAAGAACTCAACGGGAGCAGTAGCTTACTTGCCCTGTAGGAGCAGCTTGAGGTCGGCCGCTAAAGTCTCTGGCGTTTCACCGTGCTTGATATAGAGGCGCAGACGCCCCTGCGGATCATAGGCATAGCTGGCGGCAGTATGGTCAATCGTGTAGTTATCGGGTGTACTTCCCGGCTGCTTCTGGAAAAACACCTTGAATTCCTTTGCCGTTGCCGCAATTGCAGCATCGGTACCGTATAAGCCGATAAAGCTGGGGTGGAATGCCGGGGCATACTTTGCCAATACGGCTGGCGTATCACGGGCAGGGTCTAGCGTGACAAACAGAACTTGCACCTTGTCGGCATCCGGCCCCAACAACTTGAGTGCAGCGGCTGACGTTGCCAGCGTAGTTGGGCAAATGTCCGGACACTGGGTAAAACCGAAGAACAGCACCACCACTTTGCCCTTGAAGTCAGCCAAGGTGGTTGGCTTGCCGCTCGCATCGGTCAGACTAAAGTCACGCCCCCAGTCGGCACCACTGACATCGGTCGCTGTAAATTTTGCGGGTGGTTCGCTACTGCACGCGGCCAGAAAGCAGACAGCCAAGGCGAGAATAAGCTTGCGCATCACGCAGCCAACCAAGGTTGCAGATAGTGATCGATCAGCAGAGCGGCAAATAAGAAAGACAGATAGGCAATCGACCAACGGAAAGACTTCTGGGCGATCTCATCGGTGTAATGCTTCCACACCATCCAAGCATGCTTGAGGAAGATGGCATTCAGGATGAGGGCCGAACCGAGATAGAACCAACCGGTCATGCCAATAAACTCAGGCACCAGCGTGATGAAGGTCAGGCCAACGGTGTACAAGAAAACATGACGGCGCGTGTACTCAGCACCGTGCGTTACTGGCAGCATCGGGAAACCTGCAGCGGCGTATTCTTTGGCGCGATAGAGTGCGAGGGACCAGAAATGCGGGGGTGTCCATACAAAGATGATGAGGAACAGTAGCCAAGATTCAGGCGGTGTCGAATTAGTCACGGCAGCCCAGCCAAGCACAGGCGGCATCGCACCGGACGCACCACCGATCACAATGTTCTGCGATGTATTGGGCTTAAGAAATACAGTGTAGATAATGGCGTAGCCAACAAAAGTCGCCAATGTCAGCCACATGGTCAAGGCATTGATTTGGTACAGCAGGGACAGGCCGATACCGCCGAGTACGCCGGACACCATCAGCGTCTCCAACGAGTTCACTTCACCTTGCGGCAGCGGACGGCCACGGGTGCGTGCCATCATCGCATCGACCTTTTGTTCAATCAGGCAATTCACCGCAGCAGCCGCGCCAGCGACGAGGCCAATGCCGATGGTGCCAGCCACCAGTACTTTCAACGGCACCATGCCTGGCGTTGCCAGGAACATACCAATGACAGCGCAAAACACGATCAGCGAAACAACACGCGGCTTGGTCAGTTGCAGGTACTGACTGAGGCGGTACGAAACGGTCTGTGTGGCAATCAAGGCGTTCTCTCTTGCGGGCGTTTGAAGGGCCGAAACTCACGGCATGAATTGCATTTGCATCCATTGATATGGATCAATTTATTTTAACATGGGACCCAGCGCATATACTTGTGCGCCAGTGGACAAATCGCCTCACCCCGAACCCAATATGTCGAACAAATCCTACACACTCAGCGCGCTGCGAAGCCCGTCAAATCATCAAGATACCGCAGCTGCCGTGAGCCTTGCGCGGGCTTGGCTGCTGCTTGGCATCGCAGCGTTGATCGGGGCTGGCCTGCTGGCGATCTTGCTGGTCGTCGCCAGAACGCCGGGGGTAAATGCACTAATCCCCATTAAAGATTTTTTTCGCGCCGCCCTGATTGTGCATGTCGATTTGTCCGTTCTGATCTGGTTCATGGCCTTTGGCGGCGTATTGTGGAGCTTGGCTGGCAATGCACGCTTACTGAACCTTGGCTGGGCTGGCATCTGGTTGGCTGTCGTGGGAACAGCCTTGATGGTGGTGTCACCCTTCTGTGGCGACCCGCAACCACTGCTCAACAATTACATCCCCATCCTCCAGCAGCCTGTCTTCTTTGCTGGTCTGATCATTGCCATGTTGGGCTTCGCGCTAACCTTGTTGCGCGGCTTGCTTACCGCTACACCCAAGGGATGGCAACAGCGTGAAGATGTCATCGCGATTGGCGTTTATGTCGGCGCCATTGCGGGTAGCTTGGCCTTTATCGGGTTCGCTTGGTCATGGATGGGTCGCCCGGCCTATGAAGGGCATGCGCTGTATGAGGCTGTGTTCTGGGGCGGTGGGCACACGCTGCAATTTCAACATGCCCTGTTGATGGTGGTGGCATGGCTATTGTTACTGGATCATCTCGATCACCCCTTGCAGACGCGCCCCGTCATCCTGTCAATCTGCTTTGTGATTGCGGCTGCGCCTGTGCTCGCCGTGCCAGTGATTTATCTCCTCGCGCCCGTCGGGACAGGGCAGCATACGCTCGCTTTCGCCAAGCTCATGGAGCACGGCCACGGCTTGATGCTGCCACTGATAGTACTCGTCCTGATTGCACTACCCAAGCTTTGGAAAATCAGCTCGCCAGCAAAGTCCGCGCTGTTCAGCTCGATGCTGCTGTTTCTCTCCGGCGGCATCCTTGCCTTCATGATTCGCGGCGTTAACGTCGTCATCCCCGCTCACTATCACGGCTCTATCGTTGGCGTGACACTCGCATTCATGGGCTTGGCTTATGTACTGCTACCTCGTCTTGGCTATGGTGCAGTAGAAGGGCGCATGGCGCGCTTGCAGCCTTATGTTTACGGCGGCGGCCAACTCATCCATGTCATTGGACTCGCATGGTCCGGTGGCTACGGGGTGCAGCGCAAGGTAGCAGGTGCCGAGCAAGTGCTGCTCACTTGGCAGCAAAAAACCGGCATGGGCATGATGGGGCTTGGAGGCCTCATCGCCGTGATTGGTGGAATCATGTTTGTGTTGGTGTGCATCAAAGCTATCCGCGCCAAACACCAGCCTGCAAGCTAAAGAATCTGACTCACATCTTCTTAATCAGCAGTAGCCGCGACACATCCTTGATCATGCGCTTGGGTTGCGGATTAGGCAGGTAGCGCAAGACCTGATTGCCCTGTGCATCGATCAAATAGATGCGACCAACGCTTGGCTGTGGGAAAAAATTGACCAGGCTGTCGCTGGCGCGCACCACCTCAAGCCCCGCATGTTCCTTAAGTAAGGCGGCATCCGGTGTGACTGCATCGCTCACAGCCCACACCCGCTGCAAGCGATCTTTATTCAACTCGAACGCCAACCAGACTTGGCGCACATCGTAGAGGCGCTGCTGACATTCGGCATTGCACGCGCCAGAATCAAGCACCAACAAGGTCCACTTGCCCTCGGCTTGTAATTTGACCTCTTTTCCTTTGTCATCAACAAAGCTGCCTGAGGGTAAGGGCTTTACGTCCATCAGTTCGCCATGATTCATGAGCTTGGCTGGCTGCCACACGTAATAGACCAACAAGGATGCAACAATCGGGAAAGCGCAGGCTGCAAACACCAGCAGCAGGAAGAGGCGGTTTTTTGTTTTTTGTTCCATGGTCATCAATTCGTTAATTTACGTTTGCTTTTACGCCAGCCTAGTAGGCCGAGCACCACCGTCACACCGGCGAACGAGAACCACGTCAACGCATAGCCGCGATGGCGATCAGCGTTGATGCCAGCCGCCTCCGGCGCTGCCTCTACTCGACGCAGACCATCATCATCGCCGCCAGATTGGTAGAGCATGACGGGCTGTAATGAGATGTGTGACCAAGCTTGATAGCGCTCAATCGTGAGGTTCTGCCAAACGGCCCCGGTTACGACCTGTTCACCCAATTCAATAAAGCGATTGCTGGGAATACGTGCAACACCTTCAATTGCAACACTCCCTGTCGGGGTCATGATCTGTGGCAGTTCACTGCGCAGTTGTGGTGCGCGCACCCAGCCTCGATTGACGAGCAAATAGTGCTGGCTATCGGCAATGCGCAATGGGGTGACCACCTCGTAGCCGATCACACCTTGCTGTACTTTGTTATCGAGCAGAATCGTACGCTCTGGCACCCACACGCCACGCGCTTCCAAACGACGGAGGTGAGCAGCATTTGCATCTAGTAGGTCGCTCCCGGCGTGCATGGGAGGCGCAATAGCAGCGGCCTCGACATTGGCCTGCATTGTGTCTTTATAGCGGGCACGGCCCATCTGCCAGACACCTGCGGTGATAAACACCAGAGTCAGTGCAGATAAGAGAAAAGCTGCCCAGAAATTACGCCGGAATGGCATCAAGTACGCTCCATCCAAGGTGCGGAGTAGAATGCAAGCTTCACATGCCGGTGACTCATCGTGCGATACATCGTCTTCCTCTTTCTGGCCTTCATTCTCTACAGCCTCGGCTCGGCATTGTTCTATCTGGTTCGCGGCAAGACAACAAACCCCAAGGTGGTACGCAACCTTACCATTCGCGTCGCCTTATCAGTCGCACTCTTTCTGATGCTGATGATCAGCTATCGCCTCGGTTGGATCGGCGAAAAGCTTTAAGGTCTTCAAGTTTGTTCACTCTGCAAACAAATAACGCCGCAGATGCGGCGTTATTTGTTTTAGGTGCCGCACCTTGGCGGCAGCATCTAGTTACAGCCAGTAGACCAGCACGAACAGCAGCAGCCAAACAACGTCCACAAAGTGCCAGTACCACGCCACGCCTTCAAAGCCAAAATGATGCTCAGGTGTGAAGTGCCCCTTGAGCGTACGCGCAAGAATCACACACAGCATGATCGCACCCAGCGTCACGTGGAAACCGTGGAAGCCAGTCAGCAGGAAAAAGGTTGAGCCATAACCGCCAGTGGTGAGTTTAAGATTGTACTCAGTGTAGGCATGCGCATACTCTTCAACTTGCAGGAACAGGAAGATGAAGCCAAGCAGAATCGTTAAGGCGAGGCCAATATTCAAATGCAGGCGATTGTTCTTGATCAGCGCATGGTGTGCCCAAGTAAGGGTGACACCCGAGGTCAGCAGCAGGGCTGTGTTAATTGCCGGCAGGCCCCACGCCCCCATTGGCGAGAACTCTTCCTTAAAGCCTGGGCCAGCAGAAGGCCATGCGGACGTAAAGTCTGGATAGAGAAACTCACCACTCAAGCCTTCGGCCAAATCTGGGACCGAGAGCACGCGGATATAAAACAGGGCGCCGAAGAAGGCTGCAAAAAACATAACTTCCGAGAAGATGAACCAGCTCATCGCCCAGCGGAAGGAAAGATCAACGTTCTTACCGTAGGAGCCGCCTTCGGACTCACGGATGACGTTGGCAAACCAGCCGAACAGCATGGTCAGCAAAACAAAGAACCCACCAGCGAGCATCCATTTGCCTGCGGGAATATGGTTCATCCACATCACGGTGCCATTGGCCATGAGCAGCAGTGCGATTGAGCCAAAAATCGGCCAATGCGAAGGCTGAGGTACGAAGTAATGACTTGCCGATTGACTCATTTGAACAACCTCCTCATTCAAAATTATTCTTTACATCGTTTCAACGCTGCCACGTTCAACGCAGCACGAAATGCACAATCGTTATCACACCGCCGACGAACATCGTAATCAACGCCAGCGCAATCAAAATCAACTGCCGTGGCCTGAGCCCAGCTGCATCACGTTCAAAGTCGGCACGCCTGCGCAAACCGACCATCGCCCCCACTGCTGCCCATAGCGCACTTCGCGGACGCTGCGGTTCAGCCTCAACCCCTTTATCAGACACCAACTGCCTTCACTGCTGCAGGCGCTTTCTTGCCGTCCACCTCGAAGAAGGTATAGGACAGAGTGATGGTTTTCACATCTGCGGGCAGCGACGGGTCAATCACAAATACCACTGGCATATCACGCACTTCACCCGCACTCAAGGTCTGCTGCGTAAAACAAAAACACTCTAGCTTTTGAAAAAACTGCGCAGTGTAAGCCGGACCGTAGCTTGGGATCGCCTGACCACTGACCGCATGGTTTTCGGTATTGCGTACTTCAAACACCACGTGTTGTAACTCACCAGGATGAACCTGAATGCTGCCCTGCTTCGCCTTGAACTGCCACGGCAGGCGATTGATGTTGGTGTCGAACTCAATGGTAACGAGACGGCTCTTGTCCACTTGCGTATTCTTGACCTCTGCCGCTTCACCCACCTGATTTTGCCCACTCCACTCACACATAACGTCGTAGAGCGGTACCAATAAATACCCAAAACCAAACATCACCAACGCCAGCGTCGCCAGCAGGACGCCCAATGTGCGCTTGTTGCTTTTGCGCGTATCAGGCATCGCGCAGGTACCACGTGCGAATGATGATGGACAGGAAGAGACCAAAGGCAATCGCACCCACAATCAAGCCGGTACGCAGATTGCGCGATCGAACCGCCTTCATGTCTTCCTCCTTCATCATCACGGCTTAGTGCTTTCCACCTTCGAACACCGGCGGGGTTTCGAAGGTGTGGTACGGCGCTGGCGAAGGTACGGTCCACTCCAGACCCTCTGCACCATCCCATACCTGCGTCGTTGCCTTCACGCCACCCTTGCGGGCCTTGAGGACGATGTACAGGAACAGCAATTGCGAGATACCCAGACCGAAAGCGCCAATCGTCGAGATCATGTTGAACTCGGTGAATTGCAGCGCATAGTCAGGCACGCGGCGCGGCATCCCGGCAAGGCCAAGGAAATGCTGCACGAAGAAGGTCATGTTGAAGAAAATCAGCGTCAGCCAGAAGTGCACCTTGCCGAGGAATTCGTCATACATGTAACCAGTCCACTTCGGCAACCAGTAGTAGGCGCCGGCATAGGCGGAGAACACGGCACCCGCCACCATCACGTAGTGGAAGTGGGCGATGACGTAGTAGGTTTCTTGCAGCAGGATATCGACCGCGGTGATTGACAATACCAAACCGGAGAAGCCGCCCAAGGTAAAGAGGAAGAGGAAGCCGAGCGAGAAGAGCATCGGGGTTTCGAAGCTCAGCGAGCCCTTCCACATCGTTGCAACCCAGTTGAACACCTTCACGCCGGTTGGGATGGCGATGATCATGGTCGCGTACATGAAGTACAGCTGACCGGTCAGCGGAATACCCGTGATGTACATGTGGTGGGCCCACACGAAGAACGAGATCACCGCAATCGCAGCAATTGCGTAAACCATCGAGGCGTAACCGAAGATGGGCTTGCGCGAGAAAGCCGGGATGACTTGCGAGATCACACCGAATGCTGGCAACGCGATGATGTACACCTCAGGGTGACCGAAGAACCAGAAGATGTGCTGGAACAGCACTGGATCACCACCACCGGCGGCATTGAAGAAGGTAGTGCCAAAGTGACGGTCGGTCAGCAGCATGGTCACGGCGCCGGCCAGCACAGGCATCGAGGCGATCAGCAGGAAGGCAGTGATCAGCCAAGTCCAGCAGAACATCGGCATCTTCATCAACGTCATGCCCGGAGCGCGCATGTTGAGGATGGTCGTGATGATGTTAATAGCACCCATGATCGACGACATACCCAGCAAGTGGATACCGAAGATCGCCAAGTCCATGCCCATCCCCATCTGGATGGACAGCGGTGGATACAGCGTCCAGCCAGTACCCGCAGCACCGCCCGGTACAAACATTGACAGTACCAGCAGGCCACTGGCAACTGGCAGAATCCAGAAGCTCCAGTTATTCATCCGCGCAAAGGCCATGTCCGAAGCGCCGATCTGCAGCGGGATCATCCAGTTCGAGAAGCCAACAAAAGCCGGCATGATGGCGCCGAACACCATGATCAGCGCGTGCAGCGTGATCATCTGGTTGAAAAACTCGGGCGACACCACTTGCAATCCCGGCTGGAACAGCTCGGCGCGGATAACAAGCGCCATCGCGCCGCCGACCAAGAACATGATGAAGCTGAACCACAAGTACATCGAACCGATGTCCTTGTGATTGGTAGTGGTGATCCAGCGCATGATCCCGCTTGGGGGGGCGTGATGCTCGTGATCGTCGTGACCGATTGCGTGGTCGTGTGCCATCGTGCTCTCCTTTAATCCCAATTCCAGATTCGCGCTCACCACCCGATGCGGGTGGGGCGGCGATAAGCTTTTTTACTTGCGCGCGGCCTTTACATCCGCCGGTTGAATGACATCGCCCGTCTTGTTGCCCCACGCATTACGTTCGTAGGTCACCACGGTTGCGATTTCGGTATCTGACAGCTGCCCGCCAAATGCGCCCATGGCGGTACCGGCCTTGCCATGCAAAACGATATCGATGTGCTTACCCTTGTTAGCTGCTGCCTTGGCAATCTTTGAGCCATCAAGCGCAGGGAAAGCACCGGGAACCCCCTTACCGTTGGCTTGGTGGCACGACGCACAGGCATTGGTGTAAACCTTTTCACCACGCACCATCGACTCTTCAAGCGTCCAGACCTTGTTTGGATCATCGACATTCGAGGCTGCCTTCTTTTTCTGCTCTGCAACCCATGCGGTGTATTCGGCGGCAGAAACCACCTTTACATTGATCGGCATGTAGCCGTGATCCTTGCCGCAGAGCTCGGAGCATTGGCCAACATACATGCCTTCCGTGTCGGCCTTGAACCACGTGTCGCGGATGAAGCCGGGAATCGCGTCTTGTTTGACAGCAAACGCTGGCACAGCCCACGCGTGAATAACGTCATTGGCCGTAGTGAGGATGCGAACCTTGGTATTTACGGGGACGACCATTGGGTTATCCACGGTCATCATGTAGTCAGCGGACTTTTCAGCCTTGTTATGAATTTGATCTTTAGGCGTCGAGAGAACGGAGAGGAACTTGATGCCCTCGCCCTCACCCTTGAGGTAGTCGTAACCCCACTTCCACTGATACCCCGTGACCTTAATGGTGATCTCTGACTCGGATGTGTCCTTGAGATCAATCAATGCCTTGGTCGATGGAATGGCGATAAGGATCAGGATGATGGTGGGAATAATCGTCCATGCGATTTCGATCCCCAGATGTTCATGAAAGTCAGCGGCTTTATGGCCTTTTGACTTGCGGTGCATGACCAGCGAATAGGCCAGCACACCAAACACCACAATAAAGATCACCAAACAGACCAAGGAGATCATGTTGTGGAGATCATATGCACGCCGACCCGCTTCGGTCACGGGAACATGCAAATTGAGCTGATAGTCAGCCCATGCGCTCGTTGTAAAAGCCAACAATCCTAGCGCCACTGCGCCAGCCGTACCAACCAACCTCTTCATGCTGACTTTCACCCCAATCCTCCAATCGACATGACCGCAGGCACGACAAACAGACTTGGGTTGATGGACTCATAAATCAAGCCAATACAACCGAGCCATCGTATCGTGCCGCAAGAAATTTAATCCAGATCAAATTTGTGAATCGCGGCTGATTATACATGGAAGGTCATTTAGGCGATGACTCTTGAAGATCAAAGATTTAGTCAGCGGGGGTGGTTTTTGTTGCCGTTAAACGACATTTAATTTTTTTAGGATCTTGTCATGCACCCCACCAAAGCCGCCATTGCTCATGACCAAAATATGGTCGCCAGCACGCGCTTCGCTCGTGACTTTAGTCACTAATGCATCGAGATCAACAAAGGTCTGCGCACGCGCTCCCAAGGGCTGCAAAGCCTCAGCAACATCCCAACTGAGCTTATCCGCATAACAGAATGTATATGCAGCACCTACCAAGCTTTCAGGCAATTGTGCTTTCATCGTGCCAAGTTTCATAGTGTTGGAGCGCGGCTCAAGCACGGCAAGAATGCGTGCGTCATCAGCGATGCGTCCGCGCAGACCCGCAATCGTCGCGGCAATGGCGGTGGGGTGATGGGCAAAATCGTCATACACGGTGATGCCGCCAACCACACCGCGCACCTCAAGACGACGCTTCACACCCTTGAAACGCGATATCGCCTCTAGCCCATGTTCAATTGGAACACCCACATGCCGGGCGGCCAACAATGCAGCAAGCGCATTGGTTTGGTTGTGCGCCCCCGCCAATTCAAGGCGCGTGCGACCGACCACCTCACCGCCATATGTAATGGCAAAGCCACCATCTGCATCCGCATCCGCAACTTGCCACGCAGCAGGATCGGCAAAGCGCTCCACAGCGCTCCAGCAACCTCGGGCCAGCACACGATCAAGTGAGGCTTGCGATCCGTTGCTAATCACCAGCCCATTTCGGGGCATTGTGCGCACTAAATGGTGAAATTGCGTCTCGATCGCCGCCAAATCAGAAAAGATATCCGCATGATCAAACTCAAGATTGTTCAGAATGGCGGTGCGAGGTCGGTAGTGCACGAATTTTGAGCGCTTATCGCAAAATGCAGTGTCGTACTCATCGGCTTCGATCACGAAAAAGGGTAGATCAGTTAAGCGAGCAGAAACGCCAAAGTCCTGGGCAACCCCGCCAATGAGGAACCCGGGGTTAAGCCCTGCATACTCAAGAATCCACGCCAACATCGAGGTTGTTGTCGTTTTGCCATGGGTGCCGGCGACAGCCAACACCCACTTATCGCGCAACACATTGTCGGCCAACCACTGCGGGCCAGACACGTAGGGCAGGTTGCGGTCCAGAATTTCCTCAAGCAAAGGATTCCCACGGGAAACGGCATTGCCAACAACATACAGGTCGGGGTTCAGCGCCAATTGCTCAGGCCCGTAACCATCAACCAACGCAACGCCCTGGGCTTCAAGCTGTGTGCTCATTGGCGGGTAGACATTGGCATCGCAGCCTGTAACGCGGTGTCCGGCAGCGCGCGCCAAAAGCGCAATACCGCCCATAAAAGTCCCGCAGATCCCCAGAATATGAATGTGCATAAAAGGCCCAAGAGGTGCAATAATCGTCACGGATTCTACCCGAAGGATCAGACAAGCCCCGCGGCGCCTAGCGTTCGCAACGCTAGATCCGCTCGGACATGACAATGCAGGCCGAACAGCATGCCCCATAGGGTTAGAGGTATACGATGCCCCGCCGCAAACCCGCTCCGCCCCCGTCAAGCCGCCTGCGTCAGACGATTGCCAGCCATGCAGCCCGCCTCATGGCAGAAGAAGGCATAGACGATTACGGCTTCGCTAAACGTAAAGCAGCACGCGCACTCGGCGCCAGCGAATCAGAAGCGTTGCCTGGCAATGACGAAGTCGAAACCGAGTTGCGCGCTTACCAAGCCCTTTTCCAAGAAGAGGAACATCCAGAACGGCTACGCGAGCTGCGTGCAATGGCGCTCGAAGTCATGGATTTATTGGCGCCTTATCACCCCTACTTGACCGGTTCGGTTCTTGCGGGCACCGCTGGGCGTTATGCTGAAATCGAGCTTGAGCTCTTTGCCGACAGCTCAAAAGAAGTGGAGATCGAGCTGCTATCTCGCGATATCCCCTACGAAAACGTCGCCATCCGCAACAATCAACCCAATTCGCCTGAATCACGCTTAAGGCTTGACTGGGATGAAACTCCGATTATTCTGTCTGTCTTTCCAATTTCGGCTGAACGTCACGTTAAGCGTAACCCGCACTCTGGCCGCAGCCACCACCGCGCGCCTTTTAGTGCAGTTGCCGCACTTCTGACCACACCTTAGGCTTTTCTAAGATGAAACAACGTTGGCTCCTGATGATGGCCATCGCCATTGGCGCGGCTGCACTTGGCTTTTATGTAGGCAAACCCAAGGTTGAAAGCCCCTCGCCGGCAACCCAAGCCACGCCTGAAGCGCAAGATGCGGCCCAGAAACTGGCCAATCTGTCGATCTTCACCGCTCAAGGACAACCCGTAAGCCTGCGTCAATGGCAGGGCAAGGTACTCGTGGTTAACTTTTGGGCAACATGGTGCCCGCCGTGTCGCGAAGAAATGCCTGAATTTTCGCGCGTTCACCAACAACTTAGTGCAAAAGGTATTCAATTTGTTGGCATCGGGATCGATACACCCGACAACATCCTCAACTTCGAGAAAGCTCACCCCGTTAGCTACCCGTTGTTGATGGGCACCTACGAGACACTCAAACTGACAGTTGAGCTTGGCAACACCAGCTCAGCGTTGCCCTTCACGGTCATTCTCGATAGAGAGGGCAAAGTAGCCCACACTAAGATGGGGAAACTCAGCGAGGCAGAACTTAGCCGCTTGCTGGTTCCACTCTACTCAGCCACCTCGCCTAAACAGTAAAACTGGACAAAACGCATCGATTTGCGGCAAACTCCACCCCATGACGAAGCAAACACGCCCACAAAAAACAACTTCTGCGAAAGCAGCTAAAGCTGTTTTGCCGCGCGTTCTGGTCATTCATGGCCCGAACTTGAACCTGCTTGGCACCCGCGAACCTGAAGTTTATGGCGACACCACGCTGGCAGATATCAACGCCGGCCTGAAAGCGCAGGGAAAGGCCGCTGGGGTCGCGGTTGATTGCTTCCAGAGCAATCATGAAGGCGATCTGATTGATCGGGTTCAAGCTGCACCCGCCGAGAACGTGGGCTTCATCGTCATCAACCCGGGCGGTTACACCCATACCAGTGTCGCGCTGCGCGACGCGCTGGCAGGGGTTGCAATCCCTTTCATTGAAGTACATCTATCCAATATTCATGCGCGCGAAGCATTTCGCCAGCATTCCTATTTTTCGGCGATAGCCGCAGGCGTTATTTGCGGGCTGGGCACAGACGGTTACCGGCTGGCGCTCGATACCGCCATCAGCAGACTTTCAGGCGCTGCCTGATTTCTACCAACCTTGGCGGCATGGCCGTCTGTTCGTCTAGCACGGAGCACTCATGGATCTCAGAAAACTAAAAACCTTGATCGACCTCGTTCAGCATTCGGGCATTTCCGAACTCGAGATCAGCGAGGGTGAAGAAAAAATCCGCATCGCCAAGCATTTAGCTGCCCCACCGCAGACCGCAACCTACATGGTTGGCGCCCCTGCTCCTGCAGCACAGCCTGTCGCTGCCGCACCGGCACCCGTTGTTGATGTCGTTGCAGCCGAACCTGAAGGTCATGCAGTGAAATCGCCAATGGTTGGCACCTTCTACCGTTCGGGCAGCCCTGGTGCGCCGTCGTTCGTCGAAGTCGGCCAATCCGTGAAGGCTGGCGACACCCTCTGCATCATTGAAGCCATGAAGCTAATGAACGAGATCGAGGCAGATGCCAGCGGTGTTGTGAAAGCCATTCTGGTAGAAAACGGTCAGCCGGTTGAGTACGGCCAACCCATGTTCATTATCGGCTAACTGCCGGCAATTCCCATATAAATGCTCGAGAAACCCCTTGTTGCAAACGGCCACGCTGCGCATCACTGTGCGCTAACGTTGCGCCACAAGGGCAATTTCGTCGGAGTAAAAAATGTTTGAGAAAATCCTGATCGCCAATCGTGGCGAAATTGCACTGCGCATTCAACGCGCATGTCGCGAACTCGGTATCAAGACGGTGGTCGTCCATTCTGAAGTGGATGCCGAAGCCAAATACGTAAAGTTGGCCGACGAGTCCGTGTGTATCGGCCCGGCCCCCTCCGGCCAGAGCTATTTGAACGTTCCAGCTATTATCTCTGCGGCCGAAGTGACGGATGCTGAAGCGATCCACCCTGGTTACGGCTTTCTCTCTGAAAACGCTGCATTTGCTGAGCGCGTAGAGAGTTCGGGGTTTGTGTTTATCGGCCCACGCGCAGAAACGATCAACCTGATGGGCGACAAGGTGTCCGCCAAGAATGCCATGAAGGCAGCTGGCGTTCCTTGCGTACCAGGTTCTGACGGCGCGTTACCCGATGATCCTAAGGAGATCGTGAAAATTGCACGCGCGATCGGTTATCCAGTGATTATCAAGGCCGCTGGCGGTGGCGGTGGTCGCGGTATGCGCGTTGTGCATACAGAGGCTGCGTTACTGAATGCCGTCACGATGACGCGCACGGAAGCCGGCGCCGCCTTCAACAACCCGACCGTGTATATGGAGAAGTTCCTGGAAAACCCACGCCACGTGGAAATCCAGATCCTCGCCGACCAGCACGGGAATGCGGTGTATTTGGGCGAGCGTGACTGCTCCATGCAGCGTCGCCACCAGAAGGTGATTGAAGAAGCCCCCGCACCGGATATTCCCCGTCGCCTGATTGCTCGCGTTGGTGAGGCATGTGCCGCCGCTTGCCGCAAGATTAAGTACCGTGGCGCTGGCACCTTTGAATTCCTTTACGAAAACGGCGAGTTCTACTTCATCGAAATGAACACGCGTGTTCAGGTGGAGCACCCGGTGACCGAGTTAGTGACTGGCATCGACATCGTGCAAGCGCAAATTCGTATCGCCGCGAACGAAAAGCTGTGGTTCAAGCAACGCGATATCGAACTCAAGGGTCATGCAGTCGAATGCCGTATCAACGCCGAAGACCCCTTTAAGTTCACGCCATCTCCTGGCAAGATCACTGGTTACCACCCACCCGGTGGCCCTGGGATCCGTGTAGATTCACACGTTTATGCTGGCTACAGCGTGCCGCCGAATTACGACTCCATGATTGGCAAGGTCATCGCTTACGGTGATACCCGCGAGCAGGCCATTCGCCGCATGCGCATCGCCTTGTCAGAAATGGTGGTCGAGGGCATCAAGACCAATATCCCGCTGCATCAAGAACTGATGTTGGATGAGCGTTTTGTCTTGGGTGGCACCAGCATTCACTACCTTGAAGAAAGGCTTGCCGCTAAGGAAGCTGCAACCAAGGGCAACCAGTAAGAAAGAAACTGCATCATGTGGCTAAGCGTCTCCCTGCCAACGGACGAAGAACACGCAAACCCGTTGTCGGAAGCGCTTATGTCGCATGGCGCCATTTCCGTCAGCATTGAAGATGCCGACGCCGGTACTGAGGCCGAAACGCCTCAGTTCGGCGAACCCGGCAGTCCGGCGGCTCCCTTGTGGCAGAACAGCCGGGTGGTTGCGCTGTTTGAACCGGCGGATGATCTACCTTCGCGTATTGCCCTTGCTGCGGCTGAAGGGGGCGTGACTGACCTGTCAGATCTGCGCATTGAGCAGATTGAAGAGCAGGACTGGGTGCGCTTGACCCAATCACAGTTTGAGCCGATCCGCATCACCGACTCTCTGTGGATCGTACCTTCGTGGCACGACGCGCCCAATCCAGAAGCAACCAATTTGGTGCTCGACCCGGGCTTGGCCTTCGGCACAGGCTCGCACCCGACCACTCGCCTTTGTCTCGAATGGTTGTGCGATTCGCTGCAGGGAGCTGAAAGCGTGCTCGACTACGGCTGCGGCTCAGGCATTCTTGGTATTGCCGCCGCCCGCCTCGGCGCGCCCGCAGTCACAGGCGTTGATATTGATGACAATGCGCTGATTGCTGCGCGCGACAATGCCAATAACAATCACGTTGAAATGGCTTTGCAGCACACCCGCGAACCGCTGACTGCATCTTTTGATGTCGTGGTCGCCAACATTCTGACCAACCCCCTCTGCGTACTTGCGCCGCTACTCGCCGCGCGTGTTGCCCCGGGCGGGCGGATAGTGCTGTCGGGCGTATTGGAAACCCAAGCCGATGAAGTCATTGCCGCCTATACCCCGCATCTCTCACTGCAGGTCGGTGCAGTCCATGAGGGTTGGGTTCGCTTAGAAGGGAACAAGCCTGCATGATGCTGACGCGCTGCCCTAG
>CAZCLF010000009.1:29636-58762 GCA_964499485.1 uncultured Rhodocyclaceae bacterium
GGTTGGGTTCGCTTAGAAGGGAACAAGCCTGCATGATGCTGACGCGCTGCCCTAGCTGCACCACGACTTTCCGGGTGACACCGGAACAGGTCAAGGCGCGCCACGGGCAAGTGCGTTGTGGACGCTGTCAGCATGTGTTCGATGCAATTGAATTTTTAGTTGATGCTGCACCGGTCAACACAGCCACTTCCTCTGCAACACCCAGCGAGTCTCAACGTGTTGTTGAGGAAGCTGCACCAGCGATAGTTGACGTCAGCACCGCAAGCCTTCTTGTCGACGATGCCACACCCACTGAGAGTGCTGAGGCCATCGAGCTGCCGCCGGATGAGCCTGCCGATACAAGCGTTGCTGAAGAGATCACACCCGAAGAAGCTGAAGTTGTTCAAGCACCTGAGGACGCGCAGACACCTGACGATCCGCCTAGCTTGACTGAATCCAGCCAAATCCTGCTGCAAACACCGCAGCCCTCTCCGCTGTCAGCTGGCTATTTGCGCGCTACTGAGGCTACTCGCACGCCGCGTTGGCCATGGTGGCTTGGGGTTACTTTTACCTTAATTACATTAATTTTGCAGGCAACACTCCATTACCGCACGGATCTGGCGACCAAATACCCAGCGGTGCGTCCATGGCTTGAGGCGTTTTGTGCGCACGCTCACTGCGTCGTTGAACTGCCGAGCAACCCGGACTTGGTCAGTATTGAGGCCTCTGACCTACACCCCGGTCGCAAGGGCGAGCTGGAACTAACGGCGACACTAAAAAATCGCGCCGATTACACGCAGGCGTGGCCGCATCTTGAATTGACCTTGACCGATGGTATCGATAAACCTATCGTCCGTAAGATCATCACGCCAAGCGAATACTTACCACCGTCACAGGTCGAAGCCGATGGTTTCGCTGCCAACAGTGACCAGTCCGTACAACTGGCGCTAGACCCCGGTACACTGCCTGCTGCAGGCTATCGCCTCTACCTGTTCTACCCATAACAAGTTTCAAACCACAGTTTCAACCCCAACAAGGAGATACAGATGTCCAATGTCACACTCGGCGGCCACCCCGTTACCCTCGCCGGTAACTTCCCCAAGGTTGGCGATGCCGCCCCGGATTTCAACCTGGTTGCTGGTAGCCTCAAGGACAAGACGCTCGAAGCCTTCGCTGGCAAGCGCAAGGTTCTCAACATCGTTCCTAGCCTCGACACCCCGACCTGCGCCACCTCGACTCGCAAGTTCAACGAAGCCGCTGCCTCCCTTGAGAACACCCAAGTGCTGGTCATCTCCGGCGACCTGCCATTTGCACAAGGCCGCTTCTGCACCACCGAAGGCATCAAGAACGTGTTCGCACTGTCGGCCTTCCGTGACACGAATTTCGCCAAGAACTACGGTGTTGCAATTGTTGACGGCCCACTCGCTGGCCTGACCGCCCGTGCTGTTGTGATCCTCGACGAGAACAACAAGGTGATCTACACCCAGCTCGTTTCGGAAATCAAGGACGAGCCAGATTACGACGCCGCACTGGCAGCACTGAAGTAATCACGCGTGCCCAAGGTCGCGGCGTTTGCACGTCGCGACCTTTTTTATTTGCCCAACTGTAGAGATAGCCGATGAAAAGCCTGATTTGCGGATCGATCGCTTACGACAGCATTATGGTCTTCCAAGACCACTTCAAGAACCACATCCTGCCGGATCAGATTCACATTCTGAATGTGTGCTTTTTCGTGCCAGAAATGCGCCGTGAATTTGGTGGCTGCGCCGGCAATATCGCTTACAACCTAAAATTGCTGGGTGGTGATCCCATCATCATGGCCACCGTTGGTGATGACAGTGCGCCGTATATGTCGCGCTTGCAGACGCTAGGGCTGGATGTCAGCCATGTGCGCCAAATCGAAGGCACCTTCACTGCGCAAGCCTTTATCACCACCGATCTCGCTGACAACCAAATTACCGCCTTTCACCCGGGCGCCATGCTGCAAGCGCACGCCAATCAAGTGACAGATGCACAGGGTATCGCGCTCGGCATCGTCGCACCTGATGGTCGCGATGCCATGCTGCAACATGCCGCAGGCTTCAAGGCCGCTGGTGTGCCCTTTATTTTTGATCCAGGCCAAGGGCTACCGATGTTCAACGGCGAAGAGCTGATGAACTTTTTGAAACTTGCTACCTATTGCACGGTCAATGACTACGAAGCGCGCTTGTTATGCGAACGCACAGGTCTGACGCTTGAACAATTAGCGACGGAAGTACAAGCGTTGATCGTTACGTTGGGTGCTGAGGGCTCGGAGATTTATGCCGATGGTGAGCGCATCCATATCCCATGCGTGAAACCTGATGCTGTCACTGATCCAACGGGATGTGGCGACGCCTATCGTGCGGGTTTGCTGTATGGCATTACCCATGGTTGGGCCTGGCAAAAGACCGGGCAACTTGCGTCCCTGATGGGTTCATTGAAAATTGCACAGCGTGGGGCTCAGAATCACCAGCCATCGCGCGACGAAATTGCTCAGCGCTACCAAGCGGCCTTTGGCAGCGCGCTCTGGTAAACAGGCGTCGCCTGATTACGTTGCACTAACGAAAGGAAAGTCGCGTGAACAAACTTTTCATCACCACCGTACTGTTTCTTTCTCTAGTAATCAGCGGCTGTGCAAGCAGCTTGTCTGGGTCTGCCTACAACCGTGATCAGGCGCGTGGCGAAATGAGTGTGCGCCTTGGCGTTGTCGAGAGCATTCGCCAAGTGAGTATCGAAGGCACCAAGTCACCCGTCGGCGGGCTCGCTGGTAGTGTTGTCGGCGGGGTTGCTGGTAGCAACCTAGGCAGAGGTAGCGGCTCAACAGTGGGCGCCATCTTCGGTGCAGTGGCTGGCGGTCTTGCGGGGAGCGCGATTGAAGAAGGTGTCACGCGTCAGACTGGTCTTGAAATTACGGTACGCCTAGAGAGTGGTCAGCTGATTGCTGTCACCCAAGCGGCTGACGAGGAATTCCGTGTGGGAGAGCGTGTGCGCGTATTATCTGGCCGTGGTGCTACACGCGTGAGCCGCTAGATAAGGACCGGTGTTTGCAGGCACTGCTTAGACATATTTCTGCAACATGACAGTCATAGACTGATGCCATGTGGCACCCACGCACACTTTTCCGCCTAGTCCGTACCCTATTGCATCTATTGCAAGGCTGTTTCACAGTGGCTGTTGTCTTCCCTTGGTTGCAGGAAAAAAACCGACTTGCATTAAAGCGCCGCTGGTCGCGCCAACTCTTGGCCATCCTCGGTGTGCGCTTACGCTACCAGGGTCAATTGCAGGCCAACGCTACGCTTCCGCATGGTTTGATTGTTTCGAACCACATTTCTTTTCTGGATATTTTTGTCGTCAATTCAATCGCGCCAACGGCCTTTGTCTCCAAAGATGAAGTTCGCCACTGGCCTTTGATCGGTTGGCTCTGTGCGCATACCGACACGCTATTTCTTGAGCGAGGTAGTCGTAATGCCGCCCAGCGGGCACGTGAAAATCTGGTAGCCCATCTGCAACAAGGCAAGCGTGTTGCCCTCTTTCCTGAGGGCACTACATCCCGAGGCGATACTGTTCTGCCATTTCATAGCGCGCTATTGCAATCCGCCATCGATGCCGGCACGACTGTGACCCCGCTCGTACTACGCTATCGTGCAATCGATGGTAGCCACTCCACTGCACCGGCCTATGTTGATGACATTAGTCTCATTGAATGCATGCGTGCGATTGCCGATGAAAAACGCTTGTATGCTGAGGTAACTGCCTTAGCGCCACTCGCGACGGTTAATGGTGATCGCCGCAAACTCTCAGCACATGTGCATCACGCTATTTCCCGCACGCTAGAAACCCACGCCGCAAATGCAGGTTGAAGAACCCTGTCAAGGTTCTACTCAGCCCACTGACTCAAGGGCTGACGGCTGGGCACTTGAAAGACCTTGCGATCTTCTAGCCTAACTGCAGTTAACTTCCCCCCCCAGAGACAACCGGTATCCAACGCGAGTAGCTTGTCTTCCATGCGCAGCCCTAAGGCCGACCAGTGCCCACACACCAATGTGTGTGTCCGACTCGCGCGTTCTGGGACAGCAAACCAAGGAACATAGCCGTCCGGCGCATTTTCGGGTTTGCCTTTGGAATGGAAATCCATCACACCCTTGAGTGTGCAAAACCGCATGCGCGTCATCGCATTAACGATAACGCGTAGCCGGTCCCAGCCCTCTAAATCATCACGCCAACTCTCGGGCTTACTGCCCCACATGTTTTGCAGCAGCTCTGTGTATTTTTTCTTCTTAGATAAAGCGACGGACACTTCCTCAGCCAACTGGGCTGCCTGCGCAACACTCCACTGCGGTAATAGTCCTGCGTGGACCATTGCATACTCTCCCTCAACATGAAGGAGCGGGCGACCACGCAACCAGGCAAGGAGCTCATCACGATCAGGTGCGTTGAGAATCGGTGCGAGTGTATCGTCTTTGCTTTCGCGCCCATAGCCCTCTGCCCGCATGATCAAGTGGAGATCATGGTTACCTAGCACCACTGTAGCGCAATCACCTAATTCTTTAACGAAACGCAATACCTCTAGTGAGTCTGGGCCCCGATTGACTAGATCTCCGACTAGCCAGAGGCGGTCGAGTGTTTTATTGAAAGCAATTTTCTCCAACAGATCACACAACTCTGCATAGCAGCCCTGAATATCACCAATTGCATAGATTGACACAAGCTTTCCTAGCTAATTAGTTAACCGCAGGCCTATATTCCGGCAGCTGGCTTTGCAGTTCCATTTTCACTTCCTGCTCGGAACGATACGCCGCGCTCAGCCATTCCTCAAGCGCTGCCAGCCAAGCGGCATCAGGCATTTGTTCAGGCTGCGCAATACGCAGTTTAGGATGTGGTGTCGGCAAGGTTGCTTCATTATCCGCCAGCAGCTCTTCATAGAGTTTTTCACCTGGTCGCAGGCCGGTGATCTCCAGCTTGATTTCATCTTCGCTATAGCCGGAAAGACGAATCATGTCGCGCGCGAGATCAATGATGCGTACCGGCTCGCCCATGTCCAGCACAAAGATACGCCCGCCCTCGCTCTGGCTGCTAGCCAGCAAACCGGCTTGCAGCACAAGTTGCGCCGCCTCGGGAATCAGCATGAAGTAACGGGTGATATCGGCGTGGGTGACAGTGATCGGTCCGCCCTGCGCGATCTGTTCCTTGAACTTGGGAATTACGCTGCCGCTGCTGCCCAGTACATTGCCAAAGCGAACCATGACAAAGCGCGAATCCTGGGTGCTTGCCTGAATCGCCTGGCACACGCGTTCAGCCATACGCTTGGTGGCACCCATGACATTGGTCGGGTTCACCGCTTTGTCGGTCGAGATCAGAACAAATTCACGCACCTTGTGCTTGACCGCCGTCTGCGCAACGCGCAAGGTGCCGAGAATATTGTTGCGAGCCGCCTGCCAGGCATTTTCGGTTTCCATCAGCGGCACATGCTTGTAGGCCGCTGCATGAAACACCATGCCGGGCTTGTATTGCGTAAAAACGCGATCAAGCAAGGCCGCATCCTTCACATCGCCAACAATGCACACCAGGGGCAGCATCGGAAACGCCGCGCAGAACTCCTGTTCTATGGTGTACAAGGCATACTCTGACATCTCGAACAGGACCAGACGGGCCGGCGCAAAGCGCGCAATTTGGCGACAGAGTTCCGAGCCTATTGACCCACCCGAGCCAGTGACCAGAACCGTCTGCCCGGCAAACTGCATGCTCAAACCCGCGTTATCCAGCTGCACTGGATCACGGCCCAGCAAGTCTTCGAGTTCAACGCTGCGCACCTGCGAAACCGAAACCTTACCGGTTAGCATATCGCTGATAGCGGGCACCGTGAGTACTCGTAGTCCAGCTTTCACTGCCAGCTCAGCGGCGCGGCGACGTGCCTTGCCGCTGCTCGATGGCATCGCGATGATAGCGTGCGTGGCGCCATAGCGTTTGGCCACCGTGCTGATATCAGGCAAGGTGCCGCGCACCTGCACATTCAGAAGCCGCAAACCAACCTTGCTGATGTCGTCATCCAATAGCGCGACGGGCCGCCAACGTATATCGTTGGACAAGTCGCGCAGCAGCAGGGCGGCTGAAGAACCAGCACCCATGATAATTACCGGCTCCGCACCAAGCTGGCGTGGAGACAAAAGATGTCCATCCTTCCAGGCACGATACAAAAAACGGCTACCCCCCATGATCAGGAGTAGAAAGATCGGGTCCAAGATCAGCACCGAACGCGGCACCACCTCCAAGCGACTATCCATGAAAAGGACAGCAGGCACCACTAGTGCAGCCGCCCCTGTTGCCAAAGCGATCCGGCGCAAGTCAGGAATGCTAGCAAAGCGCCATATGCCACGATAAAGCCCAAACAGATAGAAAGTAAGCCCCTGAATCGGCACCACCCAGATCAGATACCCCCACATCGCGGACAAAAAACTTGGGGGGATTTCAAAATTGAAACGCAGCAGATAAGCCAGCTGCCATGCAATGGCAGATGCCGCCAGATCGTGCAGGGTTGCAATAATCGAGCGCATATTCAGCACCACACATTGTGCAAAGCGCCCTATCAAGCTGCTCATCGTGTTGTTATCCGGGCAAAGCGCATTAGTGCGTCACTCCATCTCGATTCAATACCTTGACCGCCGTCAGCCACAGAATGCGAATATCAAAAGCAAAACTCTGGCGCTTCAAGTATTCGGCATCGAATGCAACCTTGACTGGAATCGACAGCTCGTCACGGCCATTGACCTGGGCCCAGCCGGTCAAGCCAGGCGTCAATACATGCACGCCCTGCTCGGTCCGCAATGCAATTAGATCGTCTTGATTGAAAAGCGCCGGGCGAGGTCCGACAAAGCTCATATCCCCGACCAGTATGCTCCATAGCTGCGGTAGCTCATCCAAGCTGCTTTTACGCAGAAAGGAACCGACCGGCGTTAGGTAGGAATCCGGCGAGGCAAGGAGATGCGTTGCAACTGCTGGCGTGTCGACGCGCATGGTGCGGAACTTGGGCATACGAAAAATACTGTTGTGGCGCCCCACGCGATTCGACCAATACAGCACCGGCCCCGTCGATGTAAATCTCACCAGCAGCGCCACCACCAATGATGGCAGCAGCAAGGGCAATGCAATCAATATCGCCAGCACAAGATCAAACGTACGCTTCATCAGCTGCTTGGATCAGACTGGCTTAGACCACACCGTGCGATTGATGTAATCCACATAGCTCATAACGATGCGCAAAATCTGCTTCGAGACGGAGTGAGCTTCGTAGTCGGCCACCGGCGCCATGACCTGACGAGTCTTGTCATGCTGGGCAACGATGATTTTCACTGCCTCGAGCACACGCTCCTTCTTGAGGCCCGCCATGATCAGCGTACCTACGTCCATGCCTTCTGGCCGCTCATGTGCATTGCGGATAGTGATGGCTGGCAGGTTCAGAAGTGATGCCTCTTCAGTAATGGTGCCGCTGTCCGAGACCACGCACAGCGCTTCCATTTGTAGCTTGATGTAATCGCAGAAACCAAATGGCTTGAGAAACTGGATATGCGGATTGAGCTTGCCGAGGTCGAGGGCATCCAGTCGTTTGCGGCTGCGCGGATGGGTCGACACAATCACCGGCACGTCATACTCTTCGGCCAGTGCATTTAAGGTCTGAACCATATCGAGCATGTTCTCAGGTGAATCCACATTCTCTTCGCGGTGAGCGCTGACGATAAAGAACTTGTTAGATTGCAGATTCATGCGCTGCAATACATCCGAAGCGTCAATCTTTGGCTTGTAGTGATCCAGCACCTCACGCATGTGCGAGCCGGTCTTGATGATGGTCTCTGGGCGGATGCCTTCGGCGATCAAATAACGACGAGCATGCTCGGTCAACACCAGATTGATATCGCTCAAGTGATCCAGCACCTTGCGGTTCAACTCTTCCGGCACGCGCTGGTCAAAGCAGCGATTACCTGCTTCCATATGGAAGACTGGAATCTTGCGACGCTTGGCGGCCAGCACGGCCAGACAGGAATTGGTATCGCCATACAACAGCACGGCGTCCGGCTTTTCCACGTCCATGATGGCGTCGGATTTTTCGATCACGCGTGCAATGGTTTGCGCGGCGTTGTCGCCAACGGCTTCAAGAAAATGATCGGGCTTCCGGATACCCAGGTCGTCAAAGAAAAGCTGATTGAGTTCGTAATCGTAGTTCTGGCCGGTGTGCACCAGAATATGTTTGACATGCTCATCGAGCTCCGCGATCACCCGGCTCATCTTGATCAGCTCGGGGCGGGTACCCACAATGGTCATAACTTTAAGCATTCAACTCTTCCTTGATGAAATCCAGCTTCAATAGCAAATCTTTTACCTCGGCCACATCCAGACGCGTGGTGTTGTGGGAGGTGTAGTCATCCAGCGTCGAAATGCGTTCTTCGCCTTCGCTGAAATACTGCGCATAGTTAAGGTCGCGATTGTCGGCAGGGATGCGGTAGTAACCGCCCATATCGATGGCCTTGGCCATTTCCTCGCGCGAGATCAATGATTCGTACAACTTCTCGCCATGGCGCGTGCCGATCACATTGACCGGATTACTCTTGCTGAACACTTCCTTGAGCGCCTGCGCCAGATCAGCCACCGTTGATGCGGAAGCTTTCTGCACGAAGATATCGCCCTGTTCGCCATGCTCGAATGCATAGAGCACCAGGTCGACCGAATCTTCCAGCGACATCAGGAAACGGGTCATGTTCGGGTCGGTCACGGTCAGCGGCTTGCCGTCCTTCAACTGCGAGACAAACAGCGGAATCACCGATCCGCGCGATGCCATCACATTGCCGTAGCGCGTGGCGCACAGAACCGTGTCACCGGCATTCTGCATACGCGCCTTGGCGACCATGAACTTCTCCATCATGGCCTTGGAAATACCCATGGCGTTGATGGGATAGACCGCCTTGTCGGTGCTCAGCATCACCACGCGCGAAACACCACGCGCAATGGCAGCTTCCATCACATTCTCGGAACCCAGCACATTGGTGCGCACGGCTTCAAGCGGATAGAACTCGCAAGAAGGAACCTGCTTCAGCGCCGCGGCGTGAAAGACGAAGTCCACGCCCTTCATGGCCTGATAGATGCTGTCGTACTCGCGCACATCGCCGATGTAGAACTTCAGCTTGGGGCTGTTGAGGGTGATGCGCATTTCTTCCTGCTTCTTTTCGTCGCGACTGAAAATCCGGATTTCCCGGACATCGGTCGACAAGAAACGCTTCAGAACGGTGTTCCCAAACGAACCCGTACCGCCGGTAATCATCAACACCTTGTCTTTAAACATACAAGCGCCTATTTATAGCTATGCATTAACTTGATCAGCTCTGGCCACTCGGGAGCCGAGTAACCGGTTGCTGAATTAAAACGGCCTGGATTCAACGAGCGGTCAATTGCCAGTTTGTCATCCGCCACAATCTCGATCTGTTTCTTGTAAACGTCAGCAATCAGCTTGAGCAAATCCAGCTTGGCGATCGGTTTTGCGCCCACATGATACAAACCTGACAACTCTGGGCGCGGAATCACGACATCCCGAATAATCTGGGCAAAAACCACCGTCGGCAAGCCGGAAAATATCGCGCGAGTATACCCGTTACAGCGCCCCTCTTGCGCCAGAAACCAGTCCAGCAGGCCGTATTGGCTGTCCAGCTCATGGCCGATGGTGGAGGTGCGCAGGGTGATGGAATTGGCATAACGCACCTCACCCATGGCCTTGGATTGGCCGTACAGGTCGCGGGCATCGGTAAAGTCCTCTTCAAGGTAGTTGCCCTTTTCACCCGAAAATACGCAATCCGAGCTGACATGAATCAGCCGCGCCGACAGCAGCTTGCACATGGCAGCCAGGCGATGGGGCAACAGCGCATTGATGGGGATCGAAACCAGGGCGTCTTCAGCCGCCGGCTTGTGCTTGGTAATGCCGATGCAATTGACCACCACGTCGGGTTGTACTTTGCCGAGCAGATCAATCAGGCCGTCCTGACTTTCGACGTCAATGCCCGCAATCAGATTGGCCGCAATGGCCGGGCTGAAGAAGCGTTTGAAGTCGGCATTCCGGAGTGAACCGAAAACCTGCCAATCGGCTTTTTCGCTAAGGACACGCAGCACCGTGCTACCTATCATTCCGCTGGCGCCAAGAACCAATACTTTCACTGGGTACCCTTTCCGTTGTGCGCGGCTCTGGCCAGATGATCAATCAACTGATCCACCAGAACATCGTGATTGAAGTGCTCCTGATAATAGCGGCGGCCATTGCTACCCATTTTTTCGCGCTCGCTTTCAGGTAGTTCGTAGAGTTGCAGAATCGCCTGAGCCAAGGCCTGCGCGTTCTCTGCTGGCACCGCCACACCGGCATCGGCCTCGGTCACGATACGTGCGCCCTCACCGTTCAGGCAGGCAATGATAGGGCGGCCCGCGGCCATATAGGCCTGCACCTTGTTCGGAACAGTGGCGGCAAAAATCGGCTGGTCGGTCAGCGTCACCAGCAAGGCCGACGCGTTCTGCATAAAAGCCGGCATGGTCTCGACCGGGAAGCGTCCGGGCAGATGCAGATTCACCAGCCCCTGTTCCGCCGCCGCTTGCAACATCTCCGGGCGACTACTGCCATCACCCAGAATCACAAAGTGGATATCTGCACACTCCCGCAGGATGGCGGCGGCGCCGACGATGACATCCACCCCTTGCGCCTTGCCGATATTGCCCGCGAACATGACCGTAAAGCCGCGGCCCATTCCCTCTACATCCGGCACGGGCTTGTCGGTCGGCACGGCAAAGGTGTCGTCAACGGAGTTGGGGTAATAGGCAATGGGGGTTTTGCCGGCCAGGGCGCGCACCGGCGCATCAAAGGCCCGCGACTGCACCAGCAGCACGGTGGTATGGCTGTAGATCCAGCGCACCACGCTCCTGACCGCTGCAACGATGGCGTTATTGCGAACGTAGCCGGTTGCGGTGAGGCTCTCCGGCCACAAGTCCTGCACCCACAAAACAGTCGGCAGCCTTTTCAGCCAACCCAGAAACAAGGCCGGGATAGCCTGCAGAATCGGCGACGTTCCGTAGATAAAGATGGCGTCGTACTTTTTCTTGCGAAACAGCCACGGCGCAATCAGCAATCCGGAAATCACGAAGGAAAGATAATTCAGCGCCAATCTCATGCCGCCACTGCCGCGCACCAGCAAGGGAATGCGATAGGCATTGATGCCATTCCAGTTCTGATGCTGGACGCCCCAAACCGTGTAACCGTCAAACAGCCGGCCGCTCGGATAGTTCGGCTTACCAGTCAGCACGTCGACCTCAACACCTTTCTCGACCAGGGTCTTGGCCACATCGTTGATGCGGAATCCTTCGGGCCAAAAATATTGGCTCACAATCAAAATGCGCACGTTATTTCTTCAGCTTCAAAATAGTTGCCACAAACGCCTGCGCATTCAGCAAAGGCAGCGGCGGAATGGGCAAACCCAGGAAGCGCTTTACAGCCTGCGCAATGGAAATGGGTGAGGACGGATTAAATACCTCCTCAGGATCAACCACATCTCGGACGTATTCGAGCTCGGATGCCAGGATCGCCATGCCGGCCTGGCGAGCCTCAATCAATGGCAGGCCAAACGACTCAAAGGTCGAGGGAAAGATTAAAGCTTGAGTCTTACTATAAAGCGCCCGGACTTCAGTATGGCTAAGCATGCCCAAGTTCTCGATTTTCAATTGGAACAAGTCGCTCTGGCGCTTCAGCCACTCGCACAGCGCCGGGTTGGCGCTTGGTGAAAGTGTTAATTTCAGGCTTGGGAAAATGCCCTCCTCAGCCAGCAAAGCCCATGCGGCAATAAGGTTGTGGTGATTTTTATGCGGTTCGCCAGAAGCGACATAAATGAATGCCGGCAACGGGTTCCTGGGCTCTGGCCCACTAAAGTTGCGGCGATAACCCTCGCTCGCATTGACAAAGGGGGCCACATGAATCGGGCGTCCCTGCGCCTTCCCCGACGCTGCAAAAATACGCTGCATGGACGGGATTTGAACCACGAAGTCATGGGTATGTTTTGCCTTGCTCACGAGCCACAAGCGTTCACAGCGCAAACGTAACCGGGTTTTCCATGAAAAATTTTGCAGGCTCACCGCATCAATCAGATAGCGATTCTGCACGAATGTCACTACATGCCCAGCCAGCTTGAACAGTGGTGGCAAATTGCCAAAACATAAAACAAGATCCTGCTTACTCACGCTGTTTGCAAGTTGGCGCTCTGCATTAAAGCGCGCGCTTAGGGTGGGGCGCACACGAACGATCTTCAGTCGAGTTTGCTCCCCCTCTTCCAGTTGCATTCTTGTATCCAAAAAAGCGACGGTATCGAGGTTGTCAGGTAACGCCCGCAACAACGCATCGAGCAGCGTCTTGCCACCACCAACATGTATGTTGGTGGCGTGGATATAAATTTTTCCCGGACTCTGTTTCATATTGCGAAAGGGATGCTCGCTTCGGATGCGTTGTTACGCATTGACGGGTTTACCACCAGGCAAGTACCACTTCTCTGCCTGAATCGCATAAATGAATAACGCAAATAAAAAGATCATCGCAAAATAGGGCAGGTCTTGTCTCGGAGTAAGTCCAAATTGCGCCAACGTGTTAGCGGCCGTTGCGCCAAACAACGAACAAATCAACGAGTTTCTTGTTATCAAGAGGATTAATCTCTCGGCGAGCAAGACGATAAAAGTCAAAGCAGCGAGCCCCAGAATCACAGCGACAAATGAACCGCTATAAAAGAAAAACGCCGTTGCACCAGGCAAGCTCGCGAACTGATACTTTGACTTGGTTGACTGGTATCCAGAGTTGCTAATTTTTTGGTAGGCGCTTACTTTATCGAGCTCTCTCTTCTCTTGAAGCATCGTCCAGAGCAAAGGCAGACTTTTTTCCTTATAAGAAGAGACTGCCATCACGCCCTCGACTCCAACCCATCTATTGATCACCAGTTGCTGGATCAAATGAAAACGGAAAGAAGGGGGCAAGCGCGTATCCTCGAGCGCCTCATCCCGACCAGCGGCATGGTAGTGATAATCCCTGAGCTTAGAAACCAGAAACAGAGAGCCCACAAAAAACACCACAAACATTACTGCAAGAATCAGCACTTTCCCCTTAGTGAAAGCGGGCCTTGCCTGCTTGATTTTGCTAAGTGCATAGAGCTGGGGCAGCACATGGAACAAGAAGGTTGCGCGAGAAATAATCGACACCATGGAGAGAACCCCCTCCAGCAGTACCGCATACATTGAAAATGAAACATCCTTCCTTTGCGCGAGCTCCCATTCGAGAAGTACAGCGACACTTAGCGCTAAGCCTATGTTGAGAAGCCATGCAATCAGCGCATTCAAAGGCCACGGCAGTATGGTTCTTGGCGTCAATCCAATTAATTGAATGCCAAGAAACACATTGAGGACCGGGATACCGATGACTGCCAGAAGAAGAACAGTCCACAACCAGCGTCTATAGGCGGGATACCAGCTAGGCGCCCAAGAACTCGGAGACAGATCTTTTACTTTGGAACCCAAACACTCGTAGAGCGCTCTGGCCAACAAAACACCGACATGGCCGGCTATTGCTAGCCACAAAACTAAGTCCCACGAATCGGCTGTGTAGTCAAACCCACCAATGGCCTCTTCAACTGGGAAATAGCCTAAGAGCAAATAACTTGCGGATAGCTTGAACCAAAAGCCTAACCACAGAAAAATCACAACAAATAAATAGCCGTAGCCGTGCCCCTTGGCCATACCGCTGAGCAGCATGGTCAAGGAAACGAATGACAAAAGCACGTAGAGGGAAACCGAGCCCGGATACTGGATCAGCCCTGCAATGAACAAAATGCTCCAAGCAGAGCCCAGTGCCAAGTGCCCCTTTTTGATTGCCATCATGAACTTATTATTTTCTGCCGTTTTGTTGGTTTCTAGATTGCATTTCGGCGCATAGCTGCTCGCCAGTCAGGTTTGCTACTGCAAGCGTAGATCAAATACATTTTGCGAGAATCATCAGTGTATCTCCACCAAGCAATCTGACCCCAACGTCTCGATTAATCGCATACGCCAAGCGGCGGGGTATTCGGGCCAGTTTCGTCTTCCATGTTGCTTGCGGTACAGACAACGAGGCGCCGGTGTAATTCCAATCCAGAATTTCGTAACCACACTCGCGGAACAAGGAGAACGCCAAGCCTTTAGTGAAATAGTGAATATGTCCAACCTTTTCTCTAACGTTAAGAAGAGGGCTCTCGCGCAGGACACTCAGCGCACTTAAATCCAGGGGAACATGAAAAATATAGTAATCCGCTCGCCCTCTTAGTTCGGAAAGAAAATCAAACGGGTTGGGGAGATGCTCAAGCACATCAAGCAAAAGAAGCGCGTCGTAATGCGGGGTTTTGGCGCTTAAAAAATCTGCGACCTCAAGCGAAATACCCTGCTGTCTATAGGGCTCCCAGAATGAAGCGGCTGAGGCGGCAATTTCATAACCAAAATATTGGCTGCTCGGCTTCTCGGTCTGAAGATATGCCAACACTCCTCCGGCTCCACAGCCCACTTCAACGATGTTGTGAAGGAACAAACCATTTCGTTCCCATATCTTCAAGACCTCAGCACCTTTCCAAGGGCTGTCCTCCATATCCCAGGTTGGATTTTTTGAAAGATACTCGCCTGACTCATAGGCTTGGAATGGCATGCTCATTACGCGTCCCCTTCACAAGAGTCAAAAATCTGACTCAGTGAGTTGAAATATCTAAAGCCGGCATCGCTCTCAATAAAAGAGCGGCCTGCATGCTTAATTGCGTATATCTCCTGCTCTGACAATCCTTGCAAAAAAACCCAAAGCTGATCAAAAGAATCAAACTTGCGGCAATCAATGTATGCACTGTCCGGGATCAAACTCTCGATATCGGTGGCGCCCAGATAAATCGGGATCACACCAGCATAGAAACAATCGAATATTTTTTCCGTTATGTACCCTTGGATAGCCATGTTTTCAAAGCACAGACAAAATCTGTATTGGCTCAAAACCTCATATTTTGAGTCACAAGCCCCTTTGTAGATAGACATCAGCTTTGAGCGGTTGCGCCAATAAGGCAGCCACAATGATGCCCTTGACCACCAGCGCTCCCAGCCACGCCCATACAAATCCACGGCGTGATACTTCATCAAGGCGACCATTGCCTCAATCCGCTTGCTATACAGCTCTCCGTTCCTCTGGGCGGGTCGGTGATTGCCGTTGATTACAACAACCCGATTCTGCCGCCCGCCTCTTTCCCAATACGGGGAGACCACCTCTTTACGCGGCTGGGGCCAATACAGTTTGCGCAACTTGGATTGCTGGACATTCACGAGCGAATAACCATCGCCGATAGTGTTGTGAACATAGACGCGTTCAAACAACGCAGTCAGCTCAGGCAATGCTTCATAGAGACGCGGGTCAACAATCGGCGGCTCAAAAATAATAAAGGCGCGCAACCGCACATCGGAACGCAAACTCAGGCGCTTGAAGTTATCCAGAACGCCGAGGGAGTAGTAATCCACGACTTGATTTGGATTTTCATCTTGAGGCAAACGATCGGCCGTTTGAAGAGAATGGCCCTTCTTTCGCTCAGACTCCCACAGGCGGATAAACGGCGCCAAGGTGTCATCGCGATTGAGTATTTTGTTTTCGCTATCGAAGAGGCGGTTTTCGTAATACGCCTTCGATGAAGGGTCAATGAAAACCTCATTCGTGCTGTTTGCAGAACTCATGTATTAGTCTTCTTCTTTAGGTATGCCAAAGAAGCAGTCCCAAAACTCTGAGCATCCAGTAGAAATAACAGCTTCATATATCCGCCCAACATCAACACCAGAAAGCCACGATGGGACTGAAAGGCCGCCACCCAAGCGTCTTTTGAAAAAATGTCATGACACAGCGCACGTGCGCCTTCGATCTCGCCCTGGAGAAACAAATTAACGGCACGCATCAGCCGATCGCGTCGTTCGAGACGTTTGTAGTTGATCCAGTCCTGGGGATCCAGCATGGAGTAAATGCTGGGCTCGGCAAGATAGTGATCCACGATATCGAATAACTTCGCACGCTCGGTGCTCATGCGTATTTTTGCAGACCATTGCGCCGTCCAGAGTCGATAGCGCATTAAAGGTTTTCGAATGATGCCGACATCATGCAGCCGAGCAATTCTGAGCCAGACATCGAGATCAGCAGCGGACCCAAATAGATGGCCACGCCATTCCTTGATGTCATTCTGGTAGACATCAGTTCGTACCATGACACTGGGGCAGATCAGGAAATTAGAATGTTGCACGATAGCCTTAAAGACATCTTTGAACCCGTAGTAAGGTTGCTCCGGATTCAAAGACTGCGGGGCGCGAATTTCTCCCGAAACCTGCCCTTTCTCATCAATGACGCGAGCTTCGGTAAACACTGCGCCGACACTTTCGTATTGCTCAAGAAATGCAACTTGCGACGCGACCATATCAGACTCGTACAAATCATCCGCATGAAAAATGGCGGAGTACTTTCCTGTCGCCAATTGAATGCAGCGATTGAAGTTGCCTTCCGCGCCTACATTTTCCGGGTTGCTGTGAACGACGATACGAGAGGATGAGAGACTGCTTGCAACCTGGACTGTCTCGTCGCTCGAAGCATTATCGACAACATGAATAACGATATTGGGATACGTCTGCTCCAGAATGGATACGAGGGTTTCTCGGATAGTCGAAGCAGCGTTGTATGTCGGAATGCAAATACACACCAATGGAAGCTTTTTATCGACCATTACCAAAGCCCATTCGGTCAAACACAATTTCAAAACGCTTGCTGAATGTATGCTCCATTAATGTTCTCGTACGGCCAGCCTCGGCAATCGCCGAGCATGCAGACTCGTTGGCCAGATAATATTTGACCTTCTGCAATAGATCATCCGGATCGAGATAGATAGCGATCTCGTCTCCGATGACATAGAGCCGCTCCAGGCCTTCGACGTAATAGGACAACTGAAAAGCACCGCAACCATTGATCTCGAAATGGCGCGCCTTAAGTTGCTCAATCGATTTGGGGGAGCGAATTCTGTTCAATAAGGCCTTTGGTGAAGAGCTGAGAAAGCGTGCATCCCATGAAGCTGAATTCGACATATTCAGATTAATGCGACTTGCATTAAAAATAGTCACCATCTCTTCATGCGCAACAATTCCTTCCGGCCAGCGATAACCCGCCGTCTTAACCGTGATGCCTTCTTTGCGTAATCGTTTGATTAACCATTCGCGGTATGGATGCCATGCACCGACAAACGACACATCGTATTTCTTGGGGATTTCCACTTTCCGGTACAGTGTCTCATTGCATCCGAAAGGAAAATGGATCGCGTTCCTTAGGCCCATCGCCGCATACTTGCGCTCACCGTACACATCCGGGGTCGTGAAAAAATCGAAATGCCGCGCCCAGAACTGAGAGAACTCGGCGCGCCATGTATCGTCATGAAAGAAGCATAGCGTGCGAGTGTAGTCTCGTAATTTCTGGACTGTTTGCGGCTCAAACTGGTCGGCATATAACGAGAACATCGTGACATCAGGCCTTTCGGACATCACTGTATTCAGCAGCTTTTCATTCATACCCGCTTTGCCAAGTGCCTTAAGTTCGCCCATATAGTCGAACAGGGTCACTTCATAGCCGGCTGACTTCAAGCTTAGAAAGAAGTTGTAATACTCATAGGAGTGTCCGCGTTGCGGATCTCCATAGTCATACTGCATGCAAGCCAGCAGAATCTTCATAACGCCTTATCGTGTCTCGGCAAAAACGGAAAAATAAGCCAGTAAAACATTCCCAGAAACAAAGTACCTGAAATCAGGATGAGTGTTCCGGCCGGCAATAAGTCATGCGTGCCGTTCAATAGCCAACGCCCAGAAAACGTCACGGCCAATAGGCCGCTTCCCATCATGGTGCCCTTCAATATGGGCCAATATGGCAGCCGCATCTCAAGCCCCTTCATTAGAAGGTGGTGCATGGCGACAATCATGCAGATACCCGCCAGCATGAGAGCCATCCCGACACCATGTACACCAAAGCGATGCGGCAATACGCAGACAAGGACAATGCAGCAAAGCGCACCCAAGAGATTCGGCAATAACAGCAAGCCAGTCTTCATCCGGGCATGCGCCGACATGCTGTATACGCCGGCAGCAACCCGAGCCCCCTCAGCCAGCACACCCCAAACGACATACTGCGAAGCGGATTGATATGCAGGCCCGACCATGAAGCGAGTCAACTCTGGCGCCAGCCCAATCAAAATAAAGATCACCAGCATCAAGGATGGGAGGATAGCGCTGGCATACTTTTCCCAAGCGCGCGACTGCTCCAGTCGATCATTACTCGAAACATCTTTGTAAAACCGGGGCTGGAAGTACGTTGTCAGAACAGATTCAAATGACGACATCAAGCCAGCGCTTATTCCGTAGCCAGCGACAAACAGACCCAGTGCCACCAATCCCAAGGAGTCCGCCACAAAGAATCTGTAGCTTTGAGTCTGCAGCCAATTAAAACCAACCGAGATGGCTACCGGCCAAGCAAAATCGAATAGGGATCGAAGATGGGTTCGGCCAGGCAGGGCCGCAGGCTGTTCCGGCTGTAATTTGCCAAAGAAGATTTTGGTGCCAATGACCGCCAACACGACTTGTCCAATCAACAACCCCAGCAACCAAAACTCGGCTGTCGCGCCAAACTCTTCAACGAGCATAAGCGCTGCAATCAAGCTGACCGTAATCGTTGCCAAGGTCAGAAAAATAAACGGGCCTCGTGATTCAATCAAATTGAGCGAAGGGATAACGGTCTGGTTGATGGTGTTGAATAACACTGAACCACACACCAAAAGCAATAGCCAGCCAGTGCTTAGCTGGAAGTCAAACTCATGCGAGCTATTCAGAACAATCAGGGTGATCGCCACGACTAAACTGATTGCCAACAAATAAAGCCAATGCAACTTGAGATAAAAACGTGTGCGTCCTAAAACTTCCCATGTATGAAGGCGGCGATTGATAAACACTCCAACCGGATTCACCAAGAACAAAGCAAAGAGGGCCGTCATCGCAGTGATCAACGATAAACGCCCCATTTCGCCTGGCGAGAGGTAAGTAGTAGCCAGGCGCATCGTCAATAACAGCAGGACAAATTGCGCAGCACGGCCAAAAACAATCAGAATCACGGCAGCGCCAGCAAGAAGCTATCTATTCTTGCTTTCGCAGAACGCACATCAATCCGATGTTCCTCAAGCAGATGCGCCCAGGTTCCGCAGGAAGCGGAGAAGCGATCTTCCACGCCGATCCGGCAGATGGGCAGCGGGTGCTGCGCCGAAACGATTTCGGCAACCGTTGCACCCAGACCGCCCATGACTGAATGTTCTTCCAATGTGACGATTGCATCCACATCCGCCACAATACCGGCGAGTTGTGCCGCATTGAGCGGCTTGATCGATGGCACACTCCAGACCGATGCATCAAGACCTTGCTCGGTGATTTCCAGCGCGGTCTTGACCATGGTGCCGGTTGCAATCAAGGCAATGCGTTGCTGGCCGCGCTTGACCGGCAGTAGCTCACCTGCGCGCAACTGTACCGGGCCGGGATGCACATCGCCACGATCGCTCTTGCCCATACGCAAATACACCGGCGCGGACAAGGCGAAGGCATGCTGCATGGTCGCCGTCATCTCGAAGCGATCCGCTGGTGACAGCACCGTCAAGTCCGGAATCGCACGTGTGCACGCAATGTCTTCAGTCGCCTGATGGCTGGTACCGAGGTGGCTGTATACCAAGCCAGCGCCGTCACCGATCAAAATCACTGGCAGGCTCTCGTAGCAGATATCTATCTTGATTTGCTCGACCACACGGATCGGCACGAATGCGGCGAGGCCGTAAACAATCGGTTTGAAACCAGCCTTTGCCAAACCTGCAGCCACGCCCACCATGTTCTGCTCGGCGATACCACAGTTGATGTATTGATCGGGGCAAGCCTTGCGGAAAGGATCGAACAGTGCATAGCCATGATCGCCGGTCAGCAGCAAGACTTTCGGGTCGGCCTTGGCGGCGGCAACCAGTGCGTCGGAGAATGCATTTCTCATGCCGACTCCCCAAGCTCGGCAATAGCTGCTGCATGCGTTTCGGCAGTCAGTCGTGTGTAGTGCCAAATATTGTCGTGTTCCATGAAAGACACGCCCTTACCCTTGACGCTAGTGGCGATGATGGCTTTGGGTTTTCCATTACGCAATTTTTTCATGCTGGCGTAGGCCACATCAATCGACATCTCGTCGTGGCCGTCAATCGTAACCGCGTCGAAACCGAAGGCCTTGAATTTTTCTTCGATGTTGCCCAGCGCCATCACTTCGTCGGTGCTGCCCATGGCTTGGAAGCCGTTCTTGTCGACAATCACGATCAGGTTGTCGAGCTTGAAATGCGTAGCAAAGAACGCAGCCTCCCAGATCGGGCCTTCGTTCAACTCACCATCGCCAACCAGGGCGTAGCAGATCTGTTCAGTCTTGTTCAGCTTGGCGGCCAAGGCCAAGCCAGTGGCTACCGAGAGGCCGTGTCCCAAGGAACCTGCAGTCGCTTCAACGCCTGGCACATGCGCATCAGCCAGGCCTTTGAGGCGGGTGCCGTTCTTGAAATAGTTGTCGATGTCGGCGTCATTCAAGAAACCTAGCTCACGCAGACACGCGTACTGCGCCATCACGCCATGACCTTTGCTCAGCACCATATAGTCGCGTGTCGGCGAGTCAGGGTTCTGCAAATCCACTTGCAAATGCTTGCTGTACAGAACGGTCAGCAGCTCGACGATTGAAAAGGCGCAGCCGATATGCACGGTGGCGCCGGAATAGGCCATGTCGAGAATGACCTTGCGTATGTGTTTTGCGTCGAAATTATTCATCCTCGTATCGCCTCCTGGTTCCAGGCTATGGTTTTGCGCAAGGCTGCATCAATGGTCGTGTATTCAGCCAATGCCAATTCTTCGCGGGCTTTGCGTGTCTCGGGCACGTAGCGCGCAGGCGGCGTTGCTTCGTTGCCGTGCTGACCGACCGTGACCGCCACCTTCTTGCCGGCAGCACTCACCACCCGCTCAGCCAACTCGGCAATCGACAGCGCTTTTTCGGAACCGACGTTATAGGCATGCCCCACTTGCCCAAACCCAAGGATGCGCAGCAGCCACACCGTCAGATCAGCCATGTACAGATATGAACGCAAAGGCCGTCCGTCGCCCTGAATCCTGATCGCCTCACCGGCCATGGCATCGCGCACGAAATTGCCGGCGGCAAAGCCGTCGTTCAAGGGCAGGCCCGGTCCGAGCACAGCAAAAATTCTGGCGATACAAACTTCAAGCTGGCTTTGTCTGCTATGCGCAGCCGCCAACCACTCCGCTGCACGTTTGCTGTTGCCATAGGCGGCACTTGTCGACAGCAGCGCAGGGGCGCCACCATAACTTTCCGGCACAAACTTGAGATCTGCAGGCTGCGTCCCATACACGGCACCGCTTGAAGTCAGCAACATGCGCGAGGCGCCGGCAGCAGTTGCTAGGTCAAGTACGCGGCGCGTTCCCTCAACGACGGAATCAAACACCAGCAATGGATCGGCAGCCTGGAGCGAACTCGTCACGTCCGTAGCCGCATGGATGCACAGGTCGAACTTGCCCACCGATTGCTGCAGACTGCGCACATCGCCGGCGATCAGCTTTGTATCGGCTCTCTCGAATACATGAGGCGCGGTCCGACGCGCCTTTTCAGGATCGCGGCTCAGCACCAGCAACTTGATCTTGCTTCCAGCAGTGTCGTTGGCGCGCTGTAGTGACTCCAGTAGCCAGCTGCCAATGAAACCGGTGCCGCCCGTGACAAACAAACGGGCGCCGCCGAAGCACGACAGGAACTCTGGTATCAGCGACACCACCAGGTCCAGGTCTTCTTCAGGCAGAGCGTGTCTCATGCGTGATTAGAAATTCACGCCGAGATAGGCTTCGATCTTGCTCACCGAAAATTCCAGCATGGCTTCAGTCAGGCCGGGATGCAGGCCAATCCAGAAGGTGTTGTTCATCACGTTGTCGGTGTTGGAAAGATCACCGCTGATGCGGTATTTCGCATTCGCCATATACGGCTGACGGGTGAGGTTGCCGGCAAACAGCAGGCGCGTACCGACCTTGTTCTGATCCAGGTAATTGAGCAGTTCAAGACGGCTGACCGGGCTGCTCTCCTTCAAGGTGATCGGAAAGCCAAACCAGGAAGGATCAGAATGCTCGGTGGCTTGCGGCAGATTCAGAAACTCCTCGCACGACTCAAGACGGGACTTCAGGAAGGAAAAGTTGTCCTTGCGCGCCTGAATGAAAGCCGGGGCCTTCTCCAGCTGCGCCAGACCGCAAGCCGCCTGCATATCGCTGATCTTGAGGTTGTAGCCGAGGTGGCTATAAGTGTATTTGTGGTCGTAGCCTTCCGGCAGATCACCAAGCTTCCAGCAGAAACGCTTGCCGCAGGTATTGTCTTTGCCTGGCGGGCAGTAGCAGTCGCGACCCCAGTCGCGGAAACTCTCGGCGATAACTTTGAGTTCATCATTATTGGTAAACACCGCGCCGCCCTCACCCATGGTGATGTGGTGGGCCGGGTAAAAGCTCAACGTGGCGATATCGCCGAAGGTGCCGACCATCTGCCCGCGATAGGTGGTGCCGAGTGCATCGCAGCAATCCTCAACCAGCCACAGATTGTGCTTCTTGCACAGCGCAGTAACAACATCGAGATTAAAGGGGTTGCCAAGCGAGTGCGCCAGCATGATGGCCTTCGTCTTGGGACCGATGGCCGCTTCGATCTTATCGGCATCGATATTGTGGGTCAGGTAGTCGACATCCACGAACACCGGCACGGCACCGAACTGAAGAATCGGATTGACCGTGGTCGGGAAGCCCGCGGCAACACCAATCACTTCATCGCCCGGACGGATGGCGCGATCGCCGAGCTTTGGCGACGTCAATGTGCTGAACGCCACCAGGTTGGCGGACGAACCGGAGTTGACCGTGATCAGATGCTTGACGCCGATGAACTTGGCGAGCTTGTTTTCAAATTCGGTATTGAAGCGCCCGGTCGTGAGCCAGCCATCCAGCGAGGCCTCGACCATATTCTTCAGCTCGGACGCATCCAGCACCTTGCCTGAAGGCGGCACCACGCTGGCGCCCGGCAGAAATGGTTGCGGGGCAAGAGCGATTGCTGCGTACTGTTCAACCAATGCGGCGATTTGCTCGCGCAGTAATTTGGTTTGTGCGTTTTCCATGATGAAGCCAGTCTTAATTTAAATGGGGTGACAAAAGTTTGGCTTGATATGCCTGGATTTGCGCTTCGGTAATGGCGCGGACATCCTGCCCGGCCAGTCTCTGACGCGCCCAGTCAACCACCAAGCCAAGAGCCTGTTCAAGGCGCATGGCCGGCGTCCAGTTGAGATACTGGCCGGCCTTGGAAATATCAAGCTTGAGGTAATTTGCTTCGTGCGGATGTTCACCGCTGTCGACCTGCCAGCTGGCTTTATCGCCCCACTGACCGGCCAGATTCTTGACGATCCATTCAACCGAACGCACATCATCTGCATGCGGGCCGAAGTTCCATCCTTCGGCGGCGACGGGTCCGGCGGTGTACAGTTTTTCCGCCAGGGTCAGATAGCCGCTCAGCGGTTCAAGCACGTGTTGCCACGGACGAATCGCGTTTGGATTGCGCACTTGGACAGGCTGGCCTTTCTCGAATGCGGCAATGATGTCCGGCACCAATCTGTCCTTGGCCCAGTCACCGCCGCCAATCACATTGCCGGCACGTGCAGTGGCCAAGGCCACGCCGTGATCGCCGTAGCGATCCGCATTGAAAAATGAAGAACGATAGGCCGCGCTCACCAGTTCCGAGCAGCCCTTGCTGTTGCTGTAGGGATCGAAGCCGCCCATGGGCTCATCTTCACGATAGCCCCAGACCCACTCCTTGTTTTCGTAACACTTGTCGGTCGTGACATTCACCACCGCTTTTACGCCTTGAGTCTTGCGAACGGCTTCGAGCAGATGCACCGTACCCATGACATTGGTCGCATAGGTTTCGACAGGCTCGTCGTACGAATAACGAACCAGCGATTGCGCCGCCATGTGAATAACGATTTCCGGTTGCGCTTTAGCCATGGCCGCAGTCAGAGCAGCGAGATCACGCACATCGGCGTGCACCGACTTCATGCCCTCCGCTACATGCGCCATTTCAAACAGACTGGGCGAAGTTGGTGCCGCCAGTGAATAACCCGTTACTGTTGCACCGAGTTGCTGCAACCACAGCGCCAGCCAGCTTCCTTTGAAGCCGGTGTGACCGGTCAGGAATACGCGTTTGCCGCGCCAGAAATCCGGCGTCACTTCCACACCTTCCAAGGGGCTTGGCCCGAGGCCCACAAATCTTCGAGAAGATTCTTGTCGCGCAGCGTATCCATGGGTTGCCAGAAGCCACTGTGCTGATAGGCCGCCAGTTGCCCTTCTTCGGCCAGCGCTTCCAATGGCGCGCCTTCCCAGACACTGCTGTCGTCGCTGATGTAATTGAGCACATCCGGCGACAGGACAAAAAAGCCGCCATTGATCATGGCGCCGTCACCCTTGGGTTTTTCTTTGAAGCTGCGCACTTTGTGGCCGTCAAAATCCAGTGCGCCGAAACGACCTGGCGGCAGCGTTGCAGTCAAGGTTGCCTTGACATTCTGCGCCTTATGAAAAGCAATCAACTCGGAAATGTTGACGCTGGAGACACCATCGCCATAGGTAAAGCAGAAGGCCTCCTCGTCTTTGACGTATGACGACACACGCTTGAGACGGCCGCCGGTCATGGTGTCTTCGCCGGTATCGATCAAGGTCACGCGCCATGGTTCGGCATTGCGCTGGTGCACTTCCATGCTGTTCTTGCTCATGTCGAACGTCACGTCCGACATATGCAGGAAATAGTTAGCGAAATATTCCTTGATGACATAACCCTTGTAACCACAGCAGATCACGAAATCATTGACGCCGTGCGCGGCGTAGATTTTCATGATGTGCCAGAGAATCGGCTTGCCGCCAATCTCGATCATGGGTTTTGGTTTTGCTGCGGTCTCTTCTGAAATCCGAGTCCCGAAGCCACCTGCAAGAATGACTGCCTTCATCGCTTAAATGCTCTTCAGTTGCCTGACCGCATCCTCAATGGAGTAATGGTGATTGCCGACAAACAAACCCTTGCTGTCGATGTGCTCGGCATTGCAGAGCGTGCCGAACACTTCCGAATCGAAATACTTGACCACTTCGTTCTTGGCGAAATTGCCAGCCACGATCGGGCGGCATTCGAAACCGTTGTCATTGAGCTTCTTGACCAGCTCATTACGCTGCAACGTTGAATCAGGGTGGATCACAAGGCTGAAGCCGAACCAGCTGCTTTGGCCGATTTCCTTCTGGATCATGAAATCAGGGTGGTCGCTCAAGGTTTCCTGCAACAGGGCGCCATTCTTGCGGCGCATGGTGATCAGGTTCGGTAATTTCTTGACCTGCTCAATCCCCAGCGCGCCGGACATTTCCAGCGGGCGGAAGTTATAGCCGGGCAACACGAAACGGAAGGACTCTTCAAACGGATCGTCGCTCTTGTCGCTGCAAACAAGGTTGTGCTTGGGCAGGTTGCGCGTCCAGCCGTGTGCGCGCAGCGAGAGCATGATCTGATACAGCTCTTCGTCGTCGGTGACGATCATGCCGCCTTCCATGGTGGAGATATGGTGGCTGAAGAAGGAGCTGAACGTACCCATCACGCCAAAGCTGCCCGCCTTGCGCCCATTGAACTCGGCGCCCATGGATTCGCAGTTATCTTCGATGAGGACGATATTCTTGCCGGCGATAATTTTCTCAATACGCGCAAAGTCATTCGGGTTGCCGAGCAGATTCACGGCCATGATGACGCGGGTGCGATCGGTCACTGCCGCGGCAAGCTGATCGAGATCGTAATTCAAGGTTTGCAGATCGATGTCTACAAACTTGATCTTGAGACCGTATTGATACAGCGGGTAGTAGGTCGTGCTCCACGATACAGCAGGCACGATGACTTCATCACCCGGCTTGATTTGCAATGCCGGGTTCTTGCTATAGCGCAATGCGGACACCATCAGCAGGTTGGCCGACGAACCGGAGTTCACCATTACGCAATGCGCACTGCCGATGTACTCGGCAAAACGCTTTTCAAACTCGGCGACGTTCGGCCCCATGGTGAACATGCCGGAGGCGATGACACGTTGCAGTGCGGCCTGTTCGGCCTCATCCCAGGTGGTAGTGGCTAGCGGGTACTTGAAGCTCATGCGAGATATTCCGAAACGTAGTATTCAAAAGTTTTGCTGAGGCCGTCATTCAGCGAGGTCTTCGCTTGCCAGCCCCATGCGGTTTGCTTTTCGGTGCTGACCAGTTTCTGCGCCATGCCAACCGGCTTGCTCAGGTCATGCACGAACTTGCCTTGCCAGCCCATGCTCTCGGCAACAACCGCGTAGTAGTCGTTGATGGAATGATCATGACCCAGGCCCACATTCATCATGTCGGGCAAGGTATCGAAATGATCGAGCGCATGGAAAATCGCATCGGCCAGATCGCCGGCGTACATGAACTCACGGCGCGCGGTGCCGGTGCCCCAGATATCAACTTCGCCGATGCCGTTCTGCTTGGCCTGGTACACCTTGTGGATGATGGCTGGAATCAGATGCGAATGCTCGGGCGCGAATTTGTCGTGACGCCCATACAGATTGCATGGGATCAGGGTTTTGTAGCTGAGCTCGGGACGCTCTTTGTGCAGGTACTGACACAGGCGCGCCGCCACGATCTTGGCCAGCGCATAGCCTTCGTTGGTTGGCTCCAGCTCGCCCTGCAGCACCAGCTCTTCCTGTAGCGGATTCGGCGCCTGACGCGGATACATGCAGGAGCTGCCGAGGTTCAGCAGACGCGGCACATTGGCTTCCGCCGCCGCCATGATGACGTTACGGCCGAGATCCAGATTCGCCACCAGAAAATCAACCGGTGCCGCCATATTGGCCTGAATGCCTCCGACTCGGCCCGCCGAATGAATCACGACGTCGGGGCGGGCTTCTTTCACCCAGCCACGCACTGCGTTCAGATCAGTCAGGTCCAGCTCCTTGCTGCTCGGGGCGAGAATCTCCCACTCTTTTGCAGCACGATGCTCCTGAACATTGCGGCCAACCATGCCGCGGCCACCCGTCAGAAAAATACGTCCGCGTGTTGCCACGAAACTCAACCCTGGTTACGCAGGGCTTTGTGCCCGCTCTTTTGAACCTGCAATTCGAACTCGGCTTCGCGCAAATCGGCGACGGCCATTTCGGTGACCAGTTCAGCGAACGTAGTTTGCGGCACCCAGCCGAGTTTTTCACGCGCCTTGGTGGCGTCGCCAAGCAGGGTTTCGACTTCGGTAGGACGGAAGTAGCGCGGGTCAACTTCAACCACGCAACGACCGAATTCGTCGTAGCCCTTCTCTTCCACACCTTCACCACGCCAGGTCAGTTTCATGCCCAGCTCAGCCGCGGCGCAATCAACAAATTCGCGCACGCTGTATTGCACGCCGCTGGCGATTACGAAGTCTTCAGGCTTTTCTTGCTGCAGCATCAACCACTGCATTTGCACGTAGTCACGTGCATGACCCCAGTCGCGCTTGGCGTCGAGATTACCCAGATATAGACAATCCTGAATGCCCAGCTTGATGCGCGCCAGGGCGCGTGTGATCTTGCGGGTGACAAATGTCTCACCGCGAATCGGCGACTCGTGATTGAACAGGATGCCGTTACAGGCGTAGATGCCGTAGGCCTCGCGGTAATTCACCGTGATCCAGTAGGCATACAGCTTGGCCACGGCATACGGGCTGCGCGGATAGAATGGCGTGGTTTCCTTTTGCGGAATTTCCTGCACAAGACCGTAGAGCTCCGATGTCGATGCCTGGTAGAAACGCGTCTTTTTTTCCAGCCCCAGAATGCGAATAGCCTCAAGCAGACGCAAGGCTCCCAGGCCATCGGAATTAGCCGTGTACTCTGGCTCCTCAAAACTCACAGCAACATGACTCTGGGCGGCCAGGTTATAAATCTCGTCCGGCTTAACTTTTTGAACAATGTGAATCAGACTGGAAGAGTCGGTCATGTCGCCATGATGCAAAACGAAACGCCCATCTGAAATATGGGGGTCTTGAAAAAGGTGATCAATTCGGTCCGTGTTAAATAAAGAAGTACGGCGCTTTATTCCATGAACTTCATACCCTTTCTTCAACAAAAACTCTGCCAAATAGGCACCATCTTGGCCTGTAACCCCTGTTATCAATGCACGTTTTGTCAATTTTTGACTCCAGACTTTGCTTAATGAGACCTGAAATTAAGGATTTTTTTTGTTTCGGGGCTCGGAAGCTATGATTTTCGCATACTTAACAAAACTATTTCCACAGCCAATTAAGGTATGTACCAACCCAGGAAGCCCATCTAAGAAGCCTCGGCGAAAAAAGTAGAACTTAACAAAACGAGCCAATGGACTAATAAGCATCCGCCCAACTGTTGCAGATTTTTTGGCTTGTACAGCAACCTCTGCGGCAAGGGTTGTATATCGATTCTGTTTGTCTAAGTAGCTTTCAATCGACTCAGCCGAATCATGCAATAAATCACCCTTTAGGTTACCGACTCGGGTTGCAGCAACCACCTTCTCATGCACCGCATCATCCGACCACTGCGCATAGCGGCGGTCGAACAGGCGCAGACTCCAGTCCGGATACCCCTCACCATGGCGCAAATAGCGGCCCATGAACCGATTACAGCGGGGGAACCGATAGGCAAATGCTGTGGGTGCGGCTAAAGCTGCGCAGATACTGCTTTGCAATTGCTCGCTGACGCGTTCATCGGCATCTACGCACAAAACCCACTCATTCGCCGCCTGCTCGACGGCAAATTGCTTTTGTGGGCCAAAGCCGCGCCAAGCGCAAGCGATGACGCGAGCGCCATATTGTTCGGCCAGCGCCTGCGTCCCGTCCGTGCTCCCCGAATCCACCACCACAATGTCATTACAAAACTGCACCGAGCGTAAACAGGCCTCAAGTT
>CAZCLF010000010.1:0-58533 GCA_964499485.1 uncultured Rhodocyclaceae bacterium
AAAGCCGCTTTCATGGCATCGCAGGCAACGGTCGCAGTCAAGGTATCTGGATACTGCTACCGCAAACCTTTATGAATCGTTCGGGTTTGGCGGTTCGTGCATTAGCTCAGTTTTACAAAGTCGAGCCGCAGGAAATTCTTGTAGTCCACGATGAGCTGGACATTCCCCCAGGGCAGTTGCGTCTCAAGTTTGGTGGTGGTTCGGGCGGCCATAACGGCCTAAAGGACATCACAGCGCATCTAGGCACGCAAGATTACTGGCGCTTGCGCATTGGTGTCGGCCACCCGGGTGACCGCAACGAAGTGGTTAATTTTGTTTTAAAGCCCCCTCGCCGCGAAGAGCAAGAGGCTATAGATGCGGCGCTAGAGCGGGCATTGCTGGCATGGCCTGCGTTGCAACGCGCAGAATTCAATATTGCCATGCAAAAACTCAACAACCGTAAGTAAAACCACCGCAAACCTTGCTGGGTTTGGTATTGGCCCTTAAAGTCTTGAACAAGGGAATTGCGTAAACCATGTTTGCGGGTGGGGACTCGGGTATGATAGTCATTAAAGAAAAGTGCGCGGAGTTTCATTTGTCCGATTCTAAGGTTCTACGTCGTGTTTTTTTGCCACTCTTTTTGGCCGGCGCAATTCCATCTGTTTGTATAGCTGAGCCAGATTTGCTCACTGAAGACGGCTATCTCGGCGAGTTGCCCGTGGTGTTGTCTGTTACGCGACTTGCCCAATCCCTTGCGGATACCCCAGGGGCCGTCACTATTATCGATCGAGACATCATTCGACGTTCCAGTGCACGACGAGTCTCAGAATTGCTGCGTCTCGTTCCAGGCTTCCTTGTGTCTGGTTGGAATGGCGGTAATGACATTGTTCAATATCACGCGAAGCTTGATGAAACCGGCTCTAGATTGCAGGTGTTTGTGGATGGTCGTTCGGTCTACTCCTCCCTCAACTCTGGCGGTAGTAGCCGTAGTCTTTCTGCGCTCGTTGTAGAAGACATTGAGCGCATCGAAGTGCTGCGCGGCTCAAATTCTGCAGCACATGGGGCAAATGCCTTTCTCGGCGTGATCAATATTGTCACGCGCAATAGTGCGGACACCCACGGCACGATGCTTTCGGTGACACGAGGTGATTACGGTATTAGTGATCAAGTCATTCGACATGGATGGGGGAGCGCCGAGGCCAGCTACCGTATTACCGCATCACGCCGATCAGATGACGGGTATGACATGGTGAAGGCATTCCCAACTGCCCGGCCATTGCCGAGCGATAACAACGGATTGAATCAAATACACTTCAGAGGGGATTTACGTCCCTCCAATGCAGATGAAGTGCAATTCATGGTGGGTGGGAGCCGACACTCCACGGATGAAGGGGACGGTAGTGACGGCAATCGGCCCAGAACAACTTATAACAACGCTGCATACGCCCAGTTGCGCTTGAATCGTCAGCTTTCCGATGTGGAGTCGGTAAGCCTGTCTGGGAGTTTTGATGAAGAAGAGTACAAAGATGCTTTTTTGTACGGGAATCCGGCTCTTCCGGCAATAGTTGACACCGGGGGGAAGGGGCGCCGTTATCAAGTTGAACTTAGCAAAACAAACCAGCTGAACAATGAAGTTCGTAGTGTGTGGGGCGTCAGTTGGCGGGAAGATAGCGCGCAATCTAAGCCGCTGTTCAACCGTGAAGACTGGTTAACGACACGAATGGCACGTTTGTTTGGCAATGTTGAGTGGCGTTTCAGTCCTCAATGGCTTCTAAACGTGGGCGGAATGTTCGAGAACCATAGCCATATCGGCAGTAACGTTGCCCCACGTCTGATGCTTAACTTTCAGCCTTATCCAGAGCACACAATCCGTGTTGGTGCCACACGTGCGACACGCGCTCCTACGCTGTTTGAGAGTTTTGGGGATACGCGTTTTTTTAACGTAAACACAGGCGCGCTACTCGCGCAGACGACCAAGGCAAGTGGTAAAGCTGAGGCTGAAACTGTGACATCAGTGGAACTTGGTTATCTTGGTGAATTCAAACCCTTGGGTTTGACCGCCGATGTGAGGGCCTTCGAGGAGAAACTTGAAGGGCTCCTGACTCGGCGTGCAACGGGTACTGGGCTATTCCCTAGAAATGACTACGTAAATGCGATCGATAGCCAAATTCATGGCATTGAATATCAACTGAATTGGCGACCCAATCGAGATACTCGTATTTTGTTTAGTCAAGCGCGAACACGTATCAAGTCTGACGATCAGCAAGACTTGAACTATCGAGCACCCAAGAATAGTTATTCAATTGCATGGTTCCAAACCCTCCCTTGGGAGCTCGACTTTAGCCTCATCCATACCTATGCAAGTAGTACGAGTTTTCGCGGAAGAAGTGAGATGCTTCCTGCGCTAAGTACGACAGATGTCCGTTTGGCTCGCGCTTTCAAAATTGGCGCCACCCGAGCTGAGTTTTCGGTAACAACCCAAAACTTGTCCGGTAGTTACTACGGGTTTATTACACCCACCTCCAGTTTGCCTATTGTTCCACTCGTGCCGCGGCGAACCTTTGCGACGTTGCGACTGGAGTTCTAACCCTTGAAAATCAGGCTTTCCCGCCATGCTCTGTGTTTTCTAACCACGTGTTGGTTAGCTGGAGTAATGTCGGCGACAGCCTGGGCTTCTGCCCTCATCGCCGTTAGCGAGGGTAGTCGAGACTATGTAGAAGCGGCTGAAGTCATTCGCGCTCAACTACAACAATCTGATGCGTCCACAGAGGTCGTGATCAAATCCTGGAGCGAATTGTCTCAAGGACCCATTCCACAGGTCAGGGTTGTTATAAGTGTTGGCAGTTCTGCATTTACCGGGCTGGTTGATGCGGCTATTGCAGGTCGAATAGGCCGTGTTCCTGTTGTCGCAGCGATGCTTCCCCGCAGCATATATGAGACACAGCGACGGCGAATGCCCTCTACAAGTACAGCCGTTGTCCTGGATCAGCCTCTGGTTCGGCAAATGGCCTTGTTGAGGTATGCTTTTCCACATCTGCGCCGTGTTGGCGTTCTTCTTGGCCCAGACTCTCAGCACCTTGTAACAGGCATTGAGAAAGCCGCAACTGATCAAGCCTTACAGCTTGGCGTTTTTAAAGTTGATACCCCCGCAAACTTGTATCCAGTATTGCAGCGGTTATTGGACGAGAGCGATATTTTGTTAGCGGTACCTGATGCAGCGGTATACAACGGAGGCTCAATCCAGAATGTCTTGCTTGCTGCGTATCGACAGAAGGTGCCATTGATGGGCTTCTCCCCGGCTTATGTACGTGCAGGCGCAATGCTGGCTTTATATTCATCACCATCTCAAATTGGGGTGCAGGCGGCACGTGTTGCTAAAAGCGTATTAAGCGGGGGCTCGCTTCCCTCGCCCCAAAGTCCGACAGATTTTGTTGTCGAAGTGAATGCCAATGTGGCGCGCTCTCTCGGGTTTCGCCTGAGTGAAGATGCCTTGCGGATACAGCTCTTGAGTCGGGAGGGGCTGTGAAGGATCTGGGGTTCCGTAACCACATGCTGATGCTGGCCCTAGTGCCAGCCATTTTAGTTGCTACCTTGCTGTCGGTCATTTATGTCAGCTGGAATTTTCACGAAGTCGAAGTTGCGCTCAAGGAGCGTGGCCGTGCTATTGCTCGGCAGCTTGGTACCGCAGCTGAGTACGGTATTTTTTCCGGTAGTCGTGACGCATTACGCTCCCTCGCAGAAGCGGCCCAAAAGGGGGATGCAGAGATTCTTGCAGTGACGATACTGGGTGAGCGAGGACAGATGCTCACACGGGTTGGTGACAGCGCTTATGTACCAGTTACCCTCAATGAACGCGAATACAGTGTTGAAAAAGAGGATCGTATTATTCTTGTGGTGCCGATTACCCGTACGGTTCTTCCGATTGATGACATTTACAGCCTTCAGGATTCAACAGCTAAAGTGAATGCCTTGATCTCTGGTTATGTTGTCTTGGATGTATCTCGCCAGCGCCTGGTTGAGATTCGTAACACGCAAATGCTGATCGGGCTTGATATTGCCCTCGGTTGTTTGTTGCTTGGTGTTTGGCTTGCCTTGCGTATGGCTCGCGGGATAACGCGACCCTTAAGTCATATCACGGATGTGGTTGAGCGGATTGGGCGTGGTGAATTAGGCGCACGTGTTGATGTCGAAGAAGTCAAAACTTTGCGCTCTCTTGGCAATAATATTAATGCTATGGCTGAGCGTGTGACCCTCGCTCACGGAGAGTTGCAGCAGAAAGTCGCTCAAGCGACAGATGAGCTTCGCCGCCGTAAGGAGGAGGCCGAGCTGCTCGCGCGCATAGATTCTTTAACCGGGATACCGAATCGGCGTGCTTTTATGCAATCAGCTGAGCAAGAGGTCTTGCGGGCACAGCGATATGGAAGCTCCCTGACGGTCGCTGTACTTGATCTCGATCATTTCAAAAACATCAATGACACCTTCGGGCATGCAACAGGGGACCAGGTGCTCATTAATCGGGCAAACCTTTTGACCGCTACGGTCCGGGAGGTGGATACCGTGGGGCGCTTAGGTGGGGAAGAGTTTGCCATCCTGATGCCAGGAACTCCGCTGTCTGAAGCAATTCAAGCGATTGAGCGTATCCGCTTAGCCTTCGAGCAGAGCCCGGTCATTTGCAATGAGCAACGGGTACCTGCGACTGCAAGCTTTGGTGTTGCTGAGTACCCAGGGGCTGATCCAACAGTTGATGGATTGTTGGCTAAGGCGGATGGGGCTCTCTATCTTGCTAAGGCACGTGGCCGCAATCGAGTCGAAACGCCAGCACAAAAAACTATCGATGGGGTCTAAGCACTCTCAGTATCGGTAAGTTGCGTGAGCCCGCGCTGAAAACTACTGATGCCGGGGGTTTTGAGGAAGATGCAGGGCTTGCCCGTACGCTTGCAGAAGTCCTTAACCCGCCAATAAGCGTTGTGGTTGATGCAGCCGGTTTGGCAGATGACGGCATCTGCGGCGGCGAGCGATGGCTCGAGTTGCGCAAGACTTTCTTCCATTCCACCATCATGATGTGAAAAGTAGCCACCTTGCGCTTCAACCAGTTGTCGATAAAAGCCAATCACGCCCGGACGGCCGCCAATACACAATACTTGCTTGCCCGATAACTGACACGACGCCTTATGTTCGCAACCATTGTTGTCGCGCGTTGCAGTTAATTGTGTAGTAGTGAGGGCGGTGCTGTCGCGTAAGCGCTCAGTATTCAGACGCAGATATTGTCGCTGCCAGTGTTCAGCTTGTGCTTCGTGTGTGCGTAGTTGTGCACGCAAAGCGACACATTGTGCTTCAGCCGTTTTGGCTCGCTTAATGAGGCGTTCCTTATCTTGAATATCCGGGAACTTGAGCTGAGCAGAATCGACAGCATCCTGTAATGCTGCTAATCGAGCTTGCAAGCCATTACGCTCACTGTGCAGAGAGGACACCTCTTGTCGAAGTCGTGCAATCTCATTGACCCGTTGATCGCGGGCTGTGCTTGCTCGCTGTTGTGCGCTTGCTAGCTCGCGTAAAAGCATCGAATTTTCGCGTTGGAGGGTATCTAAGGCCAGCCGCTCATGGCGCTGTGTATTGCCAACTTGGTGCTGCAACATATGCAGCTCACCATAGATTGCGTCTTCAAGGCTTTCATCGCACTGAGGATGACTTAGGATCGCCCATAGGGTGTTGGCAACATCCCCACTACACACTGCCGTACGCCAACGAATAGCAAGCTCAGTTTGTGTCCGTAGCTCCCGGAATTGAGCGATGTTCAGCGCATAACGCTTTTCAAGCGCCTTATGTAGAAATTCACTGACTTTGCTGCGGCTCGCACATGCTTGTACCGTACTGCGGTGCAGTTCGAAATCAGAAATGAGCGTGGGGACTTTGACAAGACGGCTGATCAAGCGGCGTAACTCATTTACCTCAAAGCACACCCCGACAATATGACAATGGTGCTTGTGGGTGAGCTCCCATAAGCGTTTCCTGCGCGAGGGAGAGGTCGTCGGCGCGGCAGTATGGTTATTAGCTTGGCACATTATCATCAATCCCCAAAGGTGTTGATGATAATTATTCTCATTTAAGTTTTGGCTGTCAACACCTTCTCAAGCTTGAAGTTAAATTCAAGGCGTTTGGGAGGTGGCTTGATATCTCATCACATCCACTTGGCACTAAATCAAGCGCGGATCACACCGTAACGGCATGAGCAAACTGAATTCAGTTACGCATCTTGGCTTTCGTCGATAGGGGTTGCTGTGCAAGTACCTTGGCTAAGTAATGACCTGTATGGCTAAGTGTATTTGCCGCAACATCCTCTGGACTGCCGGCGGCGATAATGCGTCCGCCACCATCGCCGCCCTCTGGGCCAAGATCGATCAGCCAGTCAGCGGTCTTAATCACATCCAGATTGTGCTCGATCACGACAACCGTGTTGCCGTCGTTACGCAAGCGATGCAGTACGGCCAGCAGCATCTCAATATCTTGGAAGTGCAAACCGGTGGTCGGTTCATCAAGGATGTAGAGGGTGCGTCCCGTATCCCGCTTAGAGAGCTCAAGCGCCAGTTTGACGCGCTGTGCTTCCCCGCCTGAGAGGGTGGTGGCTGACTGCCCCAGCGTGATGTAGGAAAGACCAACATCAACCAGCGTTTGTAGCTTGCGAGCGACCACGGGCACGGCATCGAAGAACTCGCGCGCCTGTTCCACCGTCATCTGCAACACTTCGTGGATGGTCTTGCCCTTATAGCGAATTTCCAGCGTCTCTCGGTTGTAGCGCTTGCCGTGGCAGACGTCACACGGCACAAAGATGTCAGGCAGGAAGTGCATTTCCACCTTGATCATGCCGTCGCCCTGACAGGCCTCGCAGCGTCCGCCCTTGACGTTGAAACTGAAGCGCCCCGGCCCATAGCCACGTTCGCGCGCTGCCGGTACGCCGGCATACAGCTCACGAATCGGAGTCAGGATGCCCGTGTAGGTGGCGGGGTTGGAGCGCGGGGTGCGGCCGATAGGCGATTGGTCGACGCTGATGACCTTGTCGAAATACTCAAGGCCCAGAATCGCATCATGCGCTGCTGGCTCAGTTGAGGAACCGTATAAATGGCGTGCGGCGGCGGCATACAACGTGTCGTTAATCAGCGTCGACTTGCCGGATCCAGACACACCAGTGATGCAGGTGAGCAGCCCGACGGGCAAGCTCATGTTCACTTGCTTGAGGTTGTTGCCGCTAGCGTTGTGAATCACCAGCTGACGTTCTGGATCGGGTGCGGTGCGCTTCTTAGGTACCGCGATACTGCGGCGGCCAGACAGATAGGCGCCGGTGAGCGATTCAGGATCAGCAGTAACTTCGGCCGGTGTTCCGTGGGAGATGATGCGACCGCCATGTTCGCCGGCGCCGGGGCCGATATCAACCACATAGTCGGCGGTCTCAATGGCTTCCTGATCGTGCTCAACCACGATTACGGTATTGCCGAGATCACGCAAACTGGTCAGTGTTTCGAGTAGGCGTGTGTTGTCCCGCTGATGCAGGCCGATAGAAGGCTCGTCTAGCACATACATCACACCCGTTAGGCCCGAACCGATCTGCGAGGCTAAACGGATGCGTTGTGCTTCGCCACCTGAAAGGGTTTCGGCCGAACGATCCAGTGATAAATAATCAAGACCAACGTTAATCAGGAAAGACAGTCGGCTGGTGATTTCCTTAACGATCTTTTCCGCAACCTGAGCACGATGACCTTCCATCTTGAGCAAGTTGAAATAGTCGCGCGTGTTGAGTAGCGAGAGATGGCTGATCTCGGCAATGTTCTTGTCACCAATCAGCACATGCCGCGCTTCGCGGCGCAGGCGAGTGCCAACGCACACTGGGCAAGGCTTGTGGTTGAGGTACTTGGACAATTCCTCGCGCACCATGACTGAATCGGTTTCTTTGTAGCGGCGCTCCAAGCTGGGCACGATGCCTTCGAACGCATGCGTCTTATCGACGCGGTTGCCACGCTCATTCAAATAACGGAAGCGAATCTGCTCCTTGCCTGAGCCGTGCAGCATGATCTGCTGAGCCTCTGCGGGCAGCTCTTCAAACGGTAGGCTGACATCAAAGCCGTAGTGGGCTGCGAGGCTTTCGACCATCTGGAAATAAAATTGATTGCGCCTGTCCCAGCCCTTGATCGCACCCGCAGCCAACGACAGGTGCGGATAGGCCACGACGCGGGACGGGTCAAAAAACTGGATCTGCCCTAGACCATCACAGGTTGGGCAGGCACCCATCGGGTTGTTGAACGAAAATAGGCGTGGTTCCAGCTCCGGCAGTGAGTAGCTGCACACCGGACAGGCGAATTTGGCCGAGAACAAATGCTCGGTCCCAGTATCCATTTCGACCGCAATCGCGCGACCCTCGGCATGGGTGAGGGCGGTTTCGAATGACTCAGCCAGACGCTGGCGCTGGTCGGCACGCACCTTGAGTCTATCCACCACCACATCGACGCTGTGCTTCTGGCTCTTGGTCAGCTTAGGGACAGCGTCGATCTCATAGACCTCGCCATCCACACGCAGACGTACAAAACCCTGCGCACGTAATTCAGTGAACAGATCGACCTGCTCACCCTTGCGGCCAGAGACGACCGGCGCAAGGATCATCAATTTGGTGTCTTCAGGCAAAGCCAGCACATGATCAACCATCTGTGCAACGCTCATGGCAGCCAGCGGCTGCGCGTGCTCCGGGCAATGTGGCGTGCCAGCGCGAGCATAGAGCAGGCGCAAGTAATCATGAATTTCAGTTACTGTCCCCACGGTCGAGCGTGGGTTATGGCTAGTGGCCTTTTGTTCGATAGAAATTGCCGGCGACAGACCTTCAATGAGGTCGACATCCGGCTTCTCCATCAGCTGCAGGAACTGGCGAGCATACGCAGACAGCGACTCGACATACCGGCGCTGCCCCTCGGCATACAGCGTGTCAAAAGCTAGCGAAGATTTGCCGGATCCGGACAGGCCGGTAATGACGGTCAGCTGGTTGCGGGGAAGGTCGAGATTGACGTTCTTAAGGTTGTGCGTGCGTGCGCCGCGTATCCTGATGTATTCCATGATGCCTATGCTTGAAGCCGGGTGCGTTGGGTCGGGGCAATCCGCTAATATAACCCCTCTCGCGTTACAAACCCAGCGCGCCGTATAATGCACCTTTGAGACTTGCCTGACGCTGTATATCCCGTGCTGCTCCCCAACCCTGATTCGATGACGCGTGACGAGAAGCGCGCTGGCGCCTCGCTAGCAGCGATCTTTGCCCTGCGTATGTTGGGGCTGTTCCTGATTCTGCCCGTCTTTGCCATTCATGCTGAGACCATTCCCGGGGGCGATAACCTCACGCTAGTAGGCATCGCGCTGGGCGCCTATGGCCTCACTCAAGCCATTTTTCAAATCCCCTTTGGTATGGCCTCAGACGCTTTTGGCCGCAAACGCGTCATCATCATTGGCTTGCTGCTGTTCGCCTTTGGCTCTGCAGTGGCCGCCATGTCCACCGATATCTGGGGCGCATTGCTTGGCCGTGTTTTGCAAGGCGCAGGTGCTATCTCAGCTGCGGTGACGGCCTTGGCCGCTGATTTGACACGTGAGCAGCACCGTACCAAAGTCATGGCTGCAATTGGTTCATCCATCGGGCTGGTATTTGCGCTGTCGCTGGTAGGTGCGCCCGTGCTCTATGCCCATATCGGCATGAGCGGTATTTTCTGGCTGACCGCGATTTTGGCAGTGGGTGCCATTGGTCTGGTGACCCATGTCGTGCCTGAGCCTCCACCGCCACAGACCGGCCCTAAGGTGCCGTTCCGTGAGGTGCTGCTTAATACCCAGTTGCTGCGCCTGAATTTTGGCATTTTCACCCTGCATACGGTGCAAATGGCCATGTTCGTGGTCGTGCCAAGCCTGTTGATTGGCAGTGGTGGACTTGCGTTGGCTGATCACTGGAAAGTATATCTACCCGCTGTACTGGCCTCTTTTGTCCTGATGGTGCCGGCAATTATCGTGGCTGAGAAGTACAACAAGATTCAACCAGTCTTCCTAATCGCCATTAGCTTGTTGCTCGCCACATTGCTGCTCCTGTGGCTGGAGGGCATGTACTTTGTAGTCGTCGCGGGTGGTTTGCTCAGCTTTTTCGTGGCCTTCAATATTCTTGAAGCCATGCTGCCCTCCATGATTTCACGTGTGGCACCGGCACGCGCCAAGGGCGCGGCTTTGGGTGTGTATAACACTACCCAAGCGTTTGGCTTGTTTTTGGGCGGCGCACTGGGTGGGTGGCTGGCCAAGCATTACGATGCTGGGATGGTGTTTGTGGCTGGCGCGGCAATGGTCGTCCTATGGCTGGCGGCTGCTGCCACTATGGCACCGATTCCGTTGCGGCGGACCCCAGCGGCGCCATCGGCGCATGGCATACTAGACAATCAATAAATATCAGGAGATAGAGGGATGGCTTCGGTCAATAAAGTGATTCTTGTCGGCAATCTGGGTGCAGACCCTGAGTCGCGCTTCATGCCGAATGGCGATGCTGTCTGCAATGTCCGCCTGGCAACAACAGAAAGCTGGAAGGACAAGGCCAGTGGTGAAAAGAAGGAAATTACCGAATGGCACCGCGTCGTGTTCTATCGCCGCTTAGCTGAAATAGCCTCGCAGTACCTGAAAAAGGGTACTCCGGTATATGTCGAGGGCCGCATCCGTACCCGCAAGTGGCAGGACAAGGAAGGCCAGGAGCGCTACACCACTGAGATCGAAGCGACTGAAATGCAGATGCTGGGCCGTCGTGAAGGGATGGGCGACGCTCCGCGCGAAGGCGGTAGCAGCTATGGCGGCGCTAGTAGCGGTGGCGGTTATGGCGGCGGCTCTGGTGCCGGTGGCGGTAGTGCCCCGCGCAAGCCTGCCGGCAACAGCAATCCGGGCGATTTCGAGGACGATATCCCCTTCTGAGTCAAGGTCATTTTCCCTGCTCTTTGGCTGGCGAAAGGCTTGACAGTGCAGACAGGGGGGCACTAGTATAGAAAGTCTCCGGATCGGCCTCGGCCGTTACGGGATAAAAACGGATGGGCAGGTTCATGTCTGCACCAACCACCTGAGGAGTAAAAGGTGGAGTTCACTTCCTGAAACGCATCACTGCGGACAACAGCTTCAGGAACCAAGTTAAACGATTGATAAGGAAATTACCGATCATGAGTAACAAACCGCTCGAAGGCATCAAGATCATCGACTTCACCCACGTGCAAGCAGGCCCGGCCTGTACCCAGCTGCTGGCATGGTTCGGCGCTGACGTGATCAAGGTTGAACGTCCAGGTTCCGGCGACGTGACCCGTTCGCAACTGCGCGACATTCCGGATCAAGATGCTCTGTACTTCACGATGCTGAACAGCAACAAGCGTTCGCTGACCCTGGACACCAAGACCCAAGCTGGTAAGGAAGTTCTGGAAAAGCTGATCAAGGAATCGGACGTTCTGGTCGAAAACTTCGCACCGGGTGCGCTGGATCGTATGGGCTTCACCTGGGAACGTATCCAAGAACTGAACCCAGGCATGATCATGGCTTCGGTCAAGGGCTTCTCTGATGGCCACCACTACGAAGACCTGAAGGTCTACGAAAACGTTGCTCAATGTGCTGGCGGCGCTGCTTCGACCACCGGTTTCTGGGATGGTCCTCCGACCGTTTCCGCTGCTGCTCTGGGCGACTCCAACACCGGTATGCACCTTGCAATCGGCATTCTGACCGCCCTGATGGGTCGTCAAAAGACCGGTAAGGGCCAAAAGGTTGCTTGCTCGATGCAAGACGCCGTGCTGAACCTGTGCCGCGTTAAGCTGCGCGACCAGCAACGTCTGGACAAGATCGGCTACCTGGAAGAGTACCCACAGTACCCGCACGGCAAGTTCTCCGATGTCGTGCCGCGTGGTGGTAACGCCGGCGGTGGCGGCCAACCTGGTTGGGTTCTGAAGTGTAAGGGCTGGGAAACCGACCCGAACGCCTACATCTACTTCACCATTCAAGGCCATGCTTGGGAGCCAATCTGCCGCCTGCTGAACAAGCCAGAATGGATTGACGATCCTGCCTACAACACCCCGCGTGCTCGTCAGGACAAGATCTTCGATATCTTCGCGATCATCGAAGCTTGGCTGGCAGACAAGACCAAGTTCGAAGCTGTGGATATCATCCGCAAGTTCGATATTCCTTGCGCACCAGTGCTGACCATGAAGGAAATCGCCAACGACAAGTCGCTGCGCGAGTCCGGTTCCATCGTCGAAGTCGAGCACAAGGCTCGTGGCGAGAAGTACCTGACCGTCGGTTCGCCGATCAAGTTCTCCGATCTGAAGCCGGAAATCACTGCTTCCCCGCTGCTGGGTGAGCACACCGATGCCGTTCTGAAGGAACTCGGTTACAGCGACGAGCAAATCAAGGCACTGCACGAAGCCAAGGCTGTCTAAAGACTTCGGTCTTTTCGGGCTGAAAACGGCGCCTTCGGGCGCCGTTTTTTATTGGTCGGTTATGCTTACACTGAATTTGGCTGAGTCGCGCTTTAGACTAAGCGCAAAATCAAGCCACACAACATGTCACCGCACACCCTGGAGCCGCAAATCTGATGACCGCTTCAAAACGCACCGAGCTCATGCGTAAACTGCGCTTGCGCCAGTTTTCTCTGCGCGACATCCTGGCAATTGGCGTACCCGCGTTGCTTGTCATTGCCTTAGGGTTCTATGTTGCGGCGCAGTTCATTCGCCCTGCGCCGCCTAGTCAGCTTGTCTTGAGTAGTGGAAGCCCCGGCGGGTCGTACGAAAGTTATGCATTACGTTACAAGGATGTGTTGGCACGCTACGGTATTGAGTTAATCCTCAAACCCTCAGCCGGCGCGATTGAAAACCTTGCACGCTTGCGTAGCAATGAAGTGGAAGCGGCGTTTATTCAGGCGGGCAGTGCGCAGGCTGGCGAGGAGGAGAGCATCCTATCCCTCGGCAATCTCTACTATGAGCCACTATGGATTTTTTACCGCACTGAGGCCGATCAACCTGCTATCTCGCGCTTGAGCGATCTACGTGGAAAACGTATTGCTATTGGCGCTCCAGGGAGTGGCACACGACATCTGGCGCTGGAGTTGCTACATGCCAACGGCGTGAATGCCGACAACAGCCGTTTATTGCCACAGAGCGGGATCGAGGTGGCAGAAAAACTTCGAACAGGGCGTGTCGATGCTGTGATGGTTGTGGGTACGCCAACCTCGGCTGTTGTTTGGCAGTTACTCTATACCCCTGGCGTACGTTTGGTGAGTCTTGCCGAGGCGGAGGCTTATACACGGCGCTTCCCGTACCTCTCGCGTGTCGTCTTGCCGGCGGGCAGTATAGATTTCATCAATCATTTGCCAGCGCGCGATGTTGAGTTGGTGGCACCTGCCGCAACGCTGGCGGTGAATGAGGACTTGCATCCAGCCTTGATGGATCTGTTATTGCAGGCCGCAACAGAGGTGCATGGCGAAGCCAACATCCTGCAACGCCCCCATGAATTCCCTAAGGCCAGCAGCGTCGACTTCCCCCTAGCACCCGAGGCTGAACGCTATTACAAGTCGGGTAAGCCTTTCCTGCAGCGCTATTTACCTTTCTGGGCAGCCACTTTGATTGATCGCATGATTGTGATGTTGATCCCACTCTTGGCCGTATTGGTGCCCGTCTTCAAGTTGGCACCGGGTCTGTACGGGTGGCGTATTCGCTCGCGTATCTTTAAACGCTACGGCGAGCTCAAGTTCCTTGAGGCCGATATTGATCGTGATCCGACTGCACATACACAGGAGGAGTGGCTCAAGCGCTTAGAGGCGATCGAGACCCATGTGAATCATCTGCCAACGCCCTTGCCGTTCTCAGACATGTTGTACACGCTGCGCAGCCATATCGTCCTCGTGCGCAAGGTGATCCTGCAGAAAACCACGCCGCCCGCTGTATCAGCAGAAAGTTAAAGACTGCGGATTTTCTGGAGCAGGGCTGTGGTGGAGCGTTCGTGAATGAAGGGGATGGAGACAACCTGGCCGCCCCAGCCCTTCACTTCGCTGGCGCCGACAATTTTGTCCACGCTCCAGTCGCCACCCTTCACAAGAATATCCGGTCGACAATCGAGGATGCGTTGTAGGGGCGTGTCTTCATCAAACCACGTAACCAGACTGACGCACTCGAGCGACGCGAGTAGCGCCATGCGGTCAGCCAGCACATTGACTGGACGGTCGTCGCCTTTGCCCAATCGCTTTACGGAAGCATCCGTATTGGCAGCCACAATCAGGCTGCCGCCCAGTGCGCGAGCCTGCGCCAGGTAGGTGACATGCCCACGGTGCAAGATGTCAAAGCAGCCGTTGGTAAAGACAACGGGCCCTGTCAATGCGGCAACTTGCTTGGCCAGCGCCTCGGGCGCACAAATTTTCCGTTCAAAAGTCGGAGGCAGCAGACTCATTACTTGGCAGGCCGGTTTTCTTGACGCTGAGGTTGCTGCTTATCGAGCTGACGTGCTTGCTCATCGCTAATGATTTCAAAGACGCGAATCACGCGCAGTACCCCGCCAGTTGTGCGAGCGATCTCAACGGCTGCATCCGCCTCAGCTTGGGTGACTAGACCCATCAGGTAAACGCCACCATTTTCCGTCACGACCTTGACCACATTGATCTGGAAGCGTGCGGCATCAAGGAAGCGTGCTTTCACCTTCGACGTTAGATAGGTGTCATTGCTGCGGGCAGAGAAGCTGCTGTTGCCCGAGATACTTAGCTCGTTGGTCATGCGGCGAATCTCGTTCACGGACGACACAAGCTTTTCGACCGCCTCCTTGGTTGCCGCATCTGGAACTTCGCCGGTCAGCAACACGGTGCGGTTATAGCTGGTGACATTGACATGCACCTTGTCGCCATATTGCTCACGAATACGATTGGCAGCGCGGATCTCGATGCCCTCATCAGCAAGATAGGTCTCCGAGATACGACGATCTGCCAGCATCAGTGTGCCGGCACCTGCACCTACCGCAATGGCGCCGAAGCAGCCTGCCAGAGAGGGGGCGAGGATGGCGACTAGCAGCCAAGGGGTCAGACGGGAAGTCAGTGTGCGCATATCAGTTCCTTTCAACAATCAAGTGGTCAATGCCGTCGCACAGGCAGTGCAGGGTGACCAAATGAACCTCCTGAATTCGCGCAGTGCGATCAGAGGGGACACATAGATGAACGTCGCTTTCCTTGAGCAATCCGACGATCTTGCCGCCGTTCTTGCCGGTCAAGGCGACAACATGAACGCCACGCTGATGCGCGGCATGAATGGCTTCAATCACATTGGGCGAGTTGCCACTCGTGGAAATGGCCAGCAGGACATCGCCCTTGCGGCCAAGGCCGAGCACCTGCTTGGAGAAGATTTCTTCGTAACGGTAGTCGTTGGCAATCGAGGTGAGTGTCGAGCTATCGGTGGTCAGGGCCACAGCCGCCAGTGGTGGGCGCTCAATCTCGAAGCGATTCAGCAGCTCAGCGGCAAAGTGTTGTGCGTCAGCGGCTGAGCCGCCATTACCGCAAGCCATGATTTTGCCGTCGTTTTTAAGGCTATTAACCATGACATGAATGGCTGCCTCGATCGGAGTCGCCATGGCAGCGACTGACTTTTGCTTAACTTCAATGCTGGCGGCAAATTGATGCTGGATGCGTTCTGAAAGTGACATGAGTAATCGGGCTGTTAATGGGGCGGTGCGCCAAAACCGTAATTATCCGATTTTAGACATGGCTTGCGCTAGTGTTCGCTGGAGAAAGCGGTCAAATCCCGATGAATACGTCGATCAAGACGCGTTGCCAAGGGTTTTTCGCCTCACGTAATCGTGCAATACGAGCTTCGACCCGAGTACCGCGATCTAGTTCAGCCGCAATTGCTTGGTTCTCGGCGCGCGGTAGGTAGCCTAATTGCCGATTGCCCCACAGGACGCGGATTGCATAACGATCATGGGGGTTGTCAGGCTCACGCAACAGGGTCAGTGGCTCGCCAACCTTGAGCTGATCCCAGACTTCCCCGCCTGCGTGGTATTGATAGCCAGCCAAGGGCGAGCTTTGCACGAGTATACGCAGCTGCTGTGCAGCGGCAGTGCTACAGATAAGCAGTAGAACAAGGCTAAGCAGAGAACGCACCGGTGATCCATTCAATCGTGGCGATATCCAGCCCATTCATCAATATGCAGTCAAAGCGGCAGTCACGTTCACCATGGGTTTGTAAGTAGTGGCGTGCTGCGAGAATAATGCGCTGCTGCTTTGTAAATGTAATGCTGGCCCCTGCACCCCCGAAGTCATTGCGGCTGCGCAAGCGCACTTCGACGAAGACCAGCGTGCCTGTGTCCTCCGCGATTAGGTCGATCTCGCCGCCGCGGACGCGGAAATTGCGTTCAATGATGCGCAGCCCGCGAGCCGTCAGGTACTCGGCTGCCAGTATTTCTGCCGCAGCGCCAATTTGTTGGCGCGATGACTCAGTTGTCATGCTTGCCCCAAATGACTGCAGACGGGACAATGGCGAATATCCGAAACCCTGTGAGCATGCGCGTGTCTTCCATTTCAGATTCTTACACCGAACATTTTGTGGCACCTGCATTGTATGTGGTTGCCACGCCGCTCGGAAATTTGGGCGATATCAGCCTGCGCGCCTTGGCCTGTTTGCGTGCCGCCGAAGCGATTGCTTGTGAGGATACCCGCCACAGTAGACCCTTGCTGGACCACTATGGCGTGACTGCGCCTTGCTTTGCACTGCATGAGCACAATGAAAACGAGGCAAGTGACAAGCTACTGGCTCTGCTTGCTGAGGGCAAGCGCGTGGCACTGATCAGCGATGCGGGTACCCCAGGCATTTCCGACCCAGGCGCGCGCGCTGTTGCTGCCGCCCATGCAGCGGGTTACCGCGTGGTACCTCTGCCTGGGGCGAGCGCCGCGATTGCGCTGCTCAGTAGCGCTGGTTTTATGGATACTCGATTTCTGTTTGTCGGCTTTCTGCCGCCCAAATCAGCCGCACGCCGCAGTGTGCTGGAGCGCTTGCGCGATGTGCCAGCTAGCTTGGTGTTTTATGAGGCGCCACATCGCATTATCGAAACTGTGGCCGATCTTGCTGCTGTGCTTGAGCCACAGCGCACGATTGCCATTGGCCGCGAACTAACCAAACGCTTTGAGGAGCTTGCCCGCATGCCTCTTGCAGAGGCTGAGGCGTGGCTCAACGCAGACCCAAATCGTGAGCGTGGCGAATTCGCTCTAGCAGTGTCGGCCCCTCCTGAGCGTAGCGGCATGGATGCCGATGCGGAGCGTGTGCTCAAAACCCTGTTGGCCGATTTGCCTACCAAGCAGGCTGCCAAGTTGGCGGCTGAAATCACGGGGCTGAGCAAGAACGACCTGTATGCCCGTGCGCTGCAGCTCAAGGAAGACTGATAGCCGGCGGTATAATCAAATTATGCAAACACTGACACTTACCCGCCCAGACGACTGGCACCTGCACCTGCGCGATGGTGCCGCATTGGCTGCGGTGCTGCCCGATACGGCGCGCCGCTTTGGCCGTGCCATCATCATGCCCAATCTCAAGCCACCGGTGACTACCGTTGCCATGGCTGCCTCTTATCGCGAACGCATCTTGGCGGCCTTGCCAGCGGGTTCGTCATTCGAGCCGCTGATGACACTGTATCTGACCGATAACACGCCACCAGATGAGATTGATCGCGTTAAGGCGAGCGGTTTTGTTCATGGGTTGAAGCTGTATCCGGCCGGTGCCACGACAAATTCCGATGCAGGTGTAAGTAGTCTCGACAAGTGCCGCGTCACCATCGCGCGGATGGAAGAGCTCGGTGTGCCGCTACTGGTGCATGGTGAGGTGACCGATCCCGCAATCGATATCTTTGACCGTGAAGCGGTCTTTATCGACAAGATCATGAGCCCCTTGCTTAAGGAGCATCCGGCGCTCAAGGTGGTGTTTGAACACATCACCACCAAGAATGCGGCTGAGTTTGTTGCAGCAGCAGGTGAGAACATTGCTGCAACGATTACGGCGCATCATCTGCTGCTAAATCGCAATGCCTTGTTCCAAGGCGGCATTCGCCCTCATAACTATTGCTTGCCGGTACTCAAGCGTGAAGTGCATCGTGTTGCGTTGGTGGCAGCGGCGACCTCGGATAGTGGCAAGTTCTTTTTGGGTACCGATTCTGCACCGCATGCACAGAGCGCTAAAGAGGCGGCTTGTGGCTGTGCTGGCTGTTACACCGCCAATGCGGGTATCGAACTGTATGCCGAGGCTTTTGCGGCTGCAGGTAAGCTCGACAAGCTGGAAGCGTTTGCTAGCTTTAATGGCCCTGATTTTTACAAACTGCCACGCAATGCCGACACAATTACCCTGCAGCAGCAGGTCTGGACTGTGCCAGCATCGCAACCGTATCTGGGAGCCGACCCGCTGATCCCTTTCCGCGCCGGCGAAACTATCGCTTGGTCGCTCGCTGACTAGGAGCCGTTGATGCGTCTCGTACTTGCTGCTGTCATGAGTGCCGCGCTTGCTGGGTGCGGGACCTCCGATGTTGCCAACATGCCCATTCAGGGAAGCGACCACTCCTTGACCTTGGTGCGTGATAAGCCTTACCTCTGGAGCAGTGGCTGGGAGCTCGCGGTAGTGGTGTCACGCATGCCTGACTGTATGCGTCGCCATCACATCAAGAAGGCGGGTGAGGGCAACTTCAAGATGGAAGTTTTCCGCACTGAGCAAGGCGCTTGGATTCTTCGCCAAGGGAAAAAATGGTACGTCGCGGAAACCGAAGGATGCCAACTCCAGCAGTTTGAAGAAAAGCCGCCGGCACCTGGCACCCTGGTCGGCGCTTTCGAGGACAAAAGTGGCCAGCTTCGGTTTGCCCAGTCACCGGATCTACAGAAACCTCCGGCAGCCCCAGCACAATAGCCGTACAATCCGTCCCGGAAGTTCGCTAGGCAGTCGCTGTGAGCGCAAGCTCATGGAGGAAAGTCCGGGCCCCATAGAGCAGAATGCCGGCTAACGGCCGGGCGCAGCAAGCCGTCGTCAGATGGCCCAAGGCGACAGACAGTGCAACAGAAAGATACCGCCGATGCCCGCAAGGGCAGGTAAGGGTGAAATGGTGGGGTAAGAGCCCACCGCGTCCACGGTAACGGCGGACGGCATGGCAAACCTCATTCGGGGCAAGGCCAAATAGGGGAGTAATGGCGTTGCTCGCGTCGCTCCCGGGTAGGCTGCTAGAGCCTGGCGGTAACGTCAGGCCCAGAGGAATGACTGTCCACGACAGAACCCGGCTTATCGGCGAACTTCCACTTCCCCTCTATTACTATGGCTCAGTCGGCCCTTGCGTTTAATGCTGAGTCGCCTGCTAGGCCTACGCCTGTAGGGGATTCCCTAGGTCGCCCAGCTTTGCCATAAGTAGCTAATGCGATAGTTATTTATGGCAGTGATAACTATATAAAAACAAATGAAGTTTGAATCGCTTGCTTTGTCATCTTGGGGTGCGTATAAATAGCTACAAGCAGCCCCACTTATGGGCTGATTTTTTGGAGAAGCGCCATGTTTGTAGCCGCTATCGTTGTGCTGTTTGCAGGTCGCCTGTATCTGCGTGAAGCAGTCTAAGTCTTGATCTGAGGATCAAGCACTCTGCGCCACTACCCGGCGCAACAAATCGAACGGCCACGCAATGTGGCCGTTTTGTCGTCTGCATGATGAAGGTCCTTGGTTAAGGTGGCTTCGCCACCCGTGCACATAGCATGAAGCAACGGCTGCTTTACTGTTGCTAATAAAGCACTTTTACAAACCCCTCCCTAGTATTGATTTTCAAGGAAAAAATTTCCTCGCAAAGGGCTGCGCTTTGGCTTCTAAGTCTTTGTCATAGTTGAGAAAAGTGGCGTTTGGCTATTGACCTAGCGCGAAACATGCTCTAAAGTGGGAAAACGTGGGAATAAGTGGGAAATAAGAGCGTCCTTCGCGGGTTGAATGGGCGCAGTTTCTCTGGCCGTGAGCTGTCGTTGGCAGCGGGCGATTGCCACGCAACACACAGGGGTGGAGCAAGGGATGATGTTCCAAGGGGCGACGTCACTCAGTCTGGATGCGAAGGGGCGCATGGCTGTCCCAGCTCGGCATCGTGATGCCTTGGCGGCGTTGGCTGATGGTCGCCTAGTCATGACCGCCCACCCGCATCAATGCCTGCTGCTCTATCCCGAGAATGCTTGGGCGCCGATCCGTGACCGGATTCTGGCTGCACCCAGCTTTGATCCGCGGTCTGCTGCGACAAAGCGCGTCCTGCTTGGTAACGCCCTAGATGTCACGCTCGATGCGGCAGGTCGCCTGCTGATTACCCCTGAGCTGCGCAGCGTTGCCGGCCTTGAGAAGCAAGTCTGGCTGGTTGGTATGGGCTCACATTTTGAGGTGTGGAGCGATGCCGGTTGGAAGCGCCAGCACGAGGCGGCCTTTGAGGCTCTCTCGTCGACAGAGCCGCCGCCGGGCTTTGAGGACTTTTCTTTGTGACTACCGGGCAGCCCGGCGCGCACGTCAGCGTGCTGCTGGCCGAAGCGGTTGATGCATTGGCAATAGAGGCAGATGGCACCTATGTCGATGGCACATTTGGCCGCGGTGGGCACAGTCGCGCCATTCTTGAAAAGTTAGGACCGAATGGGCGTCTGATTGCGCTGGATCGCGATCAGACCGCTATTGCTGCAGGTGCGGCCATTACCGATAAGCGCTTCACGCTTGTGCATGCGGCATTTAGCGAGATGCAAGACGTGCTGGATGGTTTGGGTGTCAAGGCGGTGAATGGCGTGCTGCTGGATATCGGGGTGTCGTCCCCGCAATTGGACGATGCTTCGCGTGGGATGAGTTTTCGTTTCGATGCGCCGTTGGACATGCGCATGGATACGAGCAAGGGGGAAACTGCGGCGGAATTTCTGGCGCAGGCATCGCAACGTGAAATTGAAAGGGTGGTGAGAGACTATGGCGAAGAACGGTTTGCTCATGCGATTGCAGCAGCGGTTGTTGCTGCTCGGGCCGAACACAGTATTGGGACAACACGACAATTTGCCGCGCTCGTGGAAAAAGCCGTCCGCACGCGCGAGCCGGGCCAACACCCGGCGACGCGCAGCTTTCAGGCTCTACGGATTCACGTCAATCGGGAGCTTGAGGAGCTGTCGCTAAGCCTGCCGCAGGCGGCGGCAGCGTTGGCACCTGGAGGGCGGCTGGTGGTAATCAGCTTCCACTCGCTAGAGGATCGGATCGTTAAACGCTTCATGCGTGACGCCGCAAATCCGCCGCAGCCACATAAGCGCCTGCCAGTCAAAGCGGCAGACTTGCCTAAGCCAACGCTCGCTTTGGTCGGCAAGGCAGTTAAGCCGAGTGATGCAGAAGTGGTGGCGAATCCGCGTGCCCGCAGCGCAGTAATGCGGGTTGCTGAAAAGCTGGTAATGAGTCACTGACCATGGCCAGACTAAATCTCATGTTGCTGCTCGCCGCCGTGATTTGTGCCTTGGCTACCGTCAATGCCAATCATCATGCACGGAAGCTCTTTATTGCACTTGAAAAAGAACAGCAGCGCATGCGTGCGCTGGATGTTGAGTGGGGGCAATTGCAGCTTGAGCAGAGCACTTGGGCGGCACATGCACGGATTGAAAAAATCGCCCGTGAACGCTTGCAAATGAAGACGCCGCTGCCGGCACAAATCATTTCGCTGGAAGCCCAACCATGACCAACAGGAGGTTTTGGTCATGAAGTTCATCAAGAGCCCAGTGCTCAAGGATGAGCTCGCACCCTGGCGTGCGCGTCTGGTGCTGGTGCTATTGCTGGGCGCTATGGCCACGCTGATTGGGCGCTCGCTCTACTTGCAAGCGATCAACAATGAGTTCTTGATCAGTAAGGGCGAGTCGCGCTACGAGCGGGTACTTGAGGTACCGGCGACGCGTGGCCGCATCATGGATCGAAATGGGGATGTGATGGCAATCTCGACCCCGGTAAAGTCAGTTTGGGCGATCCCTGAAGACGCACGCTTACAACCCGCCGATGCACGGAAATTGGCACAGCTGCTCGATATGGATGTGCGCGATTTGACGCGCAAGCTGGCCGAAGACAAGGGTTTTGTCTTTGTGAAGCGTCAGATTTCACCAGAGCTGGCTGACCGCGTGATGGCCATGAAGCTGCCGGGCATTCACCTGCAGAACGAATATCGCCGCTACTACCCGGCGGGAGAGGTGCCGGCACATGTGCTTGGCTTTACCGGTGCCAATGACGTGGGACAAGAAGGCATTGAGTTGGCTTTCAATAGCCAGCTTGCCGGTCAAGCGGGTAGTCGTCGCGTGATCAAAGACCGGCGGGGCAATATTGTCGAAGACATTGAAAATATCAAAACGCCAATCGAAGGCAAGGATGTGTTGCTCTCGCTTGATGCCAAGATTCAATATCTCGCATACACCAGCCTCAAGCAAAGCGTCACCGAGAATCGTGCCAAAGCGGGTGCAGTGGTTGTACTTGATGCCAAGACCGGAGAAATTCTGGCACTGAGTAACCTGCCTACGTATAACCCTAACAATCGCACAAACTTGGCGGGTGCGCAGCTGCGCAATCGCGTATTCACCGACACATTTGAGCCGGGCTCGACCATGAAGCCATTCACGGCCGCACTGGCCTTGGAAAAAGGCAAAGTCAGGTTCGATACTCCGATTCAAACCGCACCTGGCAAGCTGACTATTGGCCCTGCGACGATATCCGATGCCCATGCACATGGGATTCTCACCGTGGCACAGATCATCCAGAAGTCATCGAATGTCGGCTCGGCCAAGATGGCCTTGTCGATGACGCCCGACGATATGTGGCAGATGTTCGATGCACTTGGGTTTGGTACGCCGCTCAAGCTAGGCTTCCCAGGTGAAGCCGGTGGGCGCTTGCGCCCAGCCAAAACATGGAAGCCGATCGAGCAGGCCACCATGTCATACGGTCATGGCATATCGGTCACGTTGATTCAAATGGCACATGCCTATATGGCATTTGCACGTGATGGCGATCTCGCCCCGTTGATGTTGACCAAGGCCAGTGGTCCCGTCACTGGCGGCAAAGCTGTGTTCTCAGCGCAGACTGCACGCGAGGTGCGCGCCATGCTTGAAATGGCGGTACAGCCGGGCGGTACGGCGCCCAAGGCGCAGATTCCTGGCTATCGCGTTGCAGGCAAGACCGGCACGGCGCACAAGATTGAAGGTGGGGTCTATGCCAACAAATATGTGTCCTCGTTTGTTGGCTTTGCCCCTGCATCTGATCCGCGCCTGATTGTCGCCGTCATGATTGATGAAGCCAGCGCCGGTAAGTATTACGGTGGTGATGTGGCTGCGCCTATATTCGCGCAGGTGATGGCAGGTGCGTTGCGGACGCTAGGCGTTGCTCAGGATGCGCCCTTGCGGCCAGTTCAGTTGGGTGATGAAAGCCAGCAAGTACGGGAGAGCATGTGATGCCACGCATGACGATCCCTGACATCCTTTCCGGCCTGCGGACACAGCGAGTCAACGTCACATCATTGGCGGCTGATTCGCGTGAGGTCCAGCCCGGCGATATCTTCCTTGCCTATCCCGGCGAACTCAGTGACGGCCGACAATATATCGATGCCGCAGTTGCGCGTGGTGCTTCTGCAATTGTCTACGAGGAGAGTGGCGCCGCGCTCGGTGAGCTCGGCTTACCCACACTTGCGGTTGCTGACTTGCGCGGCGTGGTCGCGGCATTGGCGGCGGAAGTGTATGAACATCCATCGCGTCATCTGTGGCTTGCCGGTGTCACAGGTACGAATGGGAAAACTTCGGTGACCCAATGGTTGGCTGAGAGCTTTACGCATCTGAATAAGCGTTGCGCAGTGGTAGGCACACTGGGAAATGGTTTCCCCGGCGATCTTAAACCCAGCCCGAACACCACACCGAATGCACTGACTTTGCAAAAAGCCTTGCAGCACTTTGTGGATGAAGGGGCGGATGCCTGTGCCATGGAAGTATCGTCGATTGGCATTGAGGAAGGCCGGATCGACGCTACGCAATTTGCCGTGGCGGTCTTCACTAATTTCACGCGCGATCATCTGGATTATCACGGCAGCATGGAGGCCTATGCCGCCGCGAAAATGCGCCTATTTACATGGCCGGGCCTGAAGCAGGCGGTGATCAACCTAGACGATCCGTTTGGTCTGCGCATCCTTTCGCAGATCAATGGCCGTATCCCCTGTATCGGTTACACCCTCAACAATGTGCAGGCGCCGGTGAGTGAGTGCTTGTCGGCAAAGAAACTCAGTCTGAGCGCGCAGGGTGTCGCATTTGAGGTGGAGGGATTGTTGCTTGAGGCTGGGGTGGTTGGCCGCTTCAATGCCGCCAATTTGCTCGCAGTCATGGCGACATTGCGTGCCTATGGCGTGCCATTGGCAGAGGCTGTCGCCGCCTGTGCAAAACTGTCGCCACCCCCCGGCCGTATGCAGACATTAGGGGGTGAAGCAGCGCCGCTGGTTGTGGTGGATTATGCCCATACCCCGGACGCGCTCGACAAGGTGCTGATGACCTTGCGTGAAGTGGCAACAGCACGCCAAGGCAAGCTTCACTGTGTATTTGGCTGCGGCGGCGATCGTGACGCAGGCAAGCGCCCACTGATGGGAGCGGTTGCTGAAAAGCGCGCAGATCGTGTGCTCCTGACCAGTGACAATCCGCGTGGTGAAGATCCTGCAGAAATTCTCGCTGCCATTCGCGCCGGCATGCAGTCCCCAGCGCCGATTGAGCCTGATCGCGCAGTGGCAATTCAACAAGTCATTGTGTCTGCTGCGTCCGCAGATGTTGTATTGCTCGCAGGTAAGGGCCATGAGGAATACCAAGAGATCAAGGGTGAGCGTTTCCCCTTCTCCGATATTGCTCATGCGCAAGCTGCATTGGAGGCGCGCACATGTTGAGCCTACACGACACACTCAAGGCGCTCGCCGGAGATGGCGTTGCCTTGCATGGCTCTCCGAAGTCCTACAGCGCGGTATCGACTGATTCGCGCAGCATCCAGCCGGGCGAACTGTTTGTTGCCTTGCGCGGTGAAACCTTTGATGGTCATCGCTTTGTGCGTGATGTGCTGGCTGCTGGCGCAGCTGCCGCCATTGTTGATCGCGCGTGGCATCAAGACCAAACAAACGGAGATGCTGCTGTCTCGGATTTGCCCCTGATCGTGGTTGACGATACACGCCTTGCCTTTGCCTCACTGGCACGTGCATGGCGCAAGACATTTGCAATTCCTGTGATTGGTGTCGTTGGCAGCAATGGCAAGACGACCGTGAAGGAAATGATCGCCAGTATTCTCGCGGCTGCCTTTGGCCCCAATAATCGGCTGGCAACGACTGGCAACTTGAATAACGAGATCGGCGTGCCCACCATGCTGTTGCGCATGAAGCCCCAGCATCAGGCGGCCGTGATTGAAATGGGCATGAATCATCCGGGTGAGACGGCAGTGTTGGCAAATATCACGCACGCCACCATTGCCATCATCAATAACGCTCAGCGCGAGCATCAAGAGTTTATGAAGACGGTTGCCGCGGTGGCTGAAGAGCACGCTGCAGTGATTGCGGCATTGCCGCAGGATGGCACGGTAGTCCTAAATGCGGATGACGCGTTCTTCGATGATTGGCAGCGTGCCGCAGGTTCACGCAAGATCATTAGCTTTGGCTTCAATGCGGGCGCTGATGTTCGAATTGAACGCGCGGGGCCACAGTTGCACCTGCATACCCCACAGGGGGTTGCACCGCTGCAGTTGAATAGTGTTGGTGACCACAATATCCGTAATGCCTTGGGTGCTACAGCAGCAACGCTGGCCGCAGGGTGCAGTGTTGAGGATGTTGTGGCGGGCCTCGCTGCATTCACTCCGGTCAAGGGGCGTCTGCAGATTCACGCAGGATTGGCAGGCAGTCGTCTGATCGACGATAGCTACAACGCCAATCCAGATTCCGTGCGTGCAGCCATTGATGTCCTGTCTGGTATTCCAGGGCGCCGCATTCTTGTCCTCGGGGATATGGGTGAGGTTGGCTACCAAGGCGCGCAGTACCACGACGAAGTCGGTGGTTATGCCAAGAGCCAGGGGGTAGATACCTTGCTGACCTTGGGTGATATGAGTGTCGCTGCCACCAAAAGCTTTGGTACTGGCGGCACACACTTCAAAAACCTTGATGCATTGGTGACTGCGCTGAAAACCCAGCTGGCTGTCGATGTCTCTGTTCTGATTAAAGGCTCTCGTTTCATGCGTATGGAGCGTGTGCTGGACGCTGTCAAATTGCCCGAATCAAAAACCGTAACGCTATCCGAAGGAAATCAACATGCTGCTTGAACTCGCCCAATGGCTGGCGCAGGACACGCGTGCTTTCAATGTCTTTAACTACATCACCTTGCGGGCGGTGTTGGCGACAATGACTGCGCTGACCATTTCCTTTGTGGCCGGTCCTGCCTTCATTCGCTGGTTGACGGAGAAGAAGATTGGTCAACCAGTGCGTACCGATGGCCCACAAACCCATTTAGCCAAGTCCGGTACCCCAACCATGGGTGGCGGCTTGATTCTGATTTCACTCGGCATCTCCACGCTACTCTGGGCGGATTTGTCGAACCGCTTTATCTGGATTGTGCTGATCGTGACGTTTGGTTTTGGCGCAGTTGGTTGGGTGGATGACTGGCGCAAAGTGGTTTACAAAAATCCGGATGGTCTGTCGGCCCGCGCCAAGTTTTTCTGGCAATCAACGATTGGTCTGGTGGCTGCGATTTATATCGCATTTTCTATTTCGGCACCCAACAACGAGAAGGTTGTAGAGCTCTTCTTTCAATGGGTGATGAGTGGCTTCACGCTTGAGCTGCCGACCACAGCGGATCTGATCGTGCCTTTCTTCAAGCATGTGGCGTATCCGGTCGGCATGTTCGGTTTCATCATCCTCACATACTGCGTCATTGTCGGTACCAGCAATGCCGTGAATCTGACGGATGGTCTGGATGGCCTGGCCATCATGCCTACCGTGTTGGTGGGTTCTGCACTGGGAATCTTTACCTACGTTGCCGGCAACGCTGTGTTCTCGAAATACCTATTGCTGCCCTACGTGCCGGGCGCCGGTGAAGTGACGGTGTTCTGTGCCGCACTGGCTGGGGCAGGGCTTGGTTTCCTATGGTTTAACGCCTACCCCGCGGAGGTCTTCATGGGCGATGTGGGCGCGCTATCACTCGGTGCTGCCCTCGGAACCGTTGCCGTCATCGCCCGCCAAGAAATCGTGCTCTTCATCATGGGTGGCGTTTTTGTGGCCGAAACCATCTCAGTGATGGTGCAGGTGAGCTGGTTCAAATACACCAAACGAAAGTACGGGGAGGGACGACGTATTTTGCGTATGGCGCCTTTGCATCACCACTACGAAAAGAGTGGCTGGAAAGAAACGCAGGTAGTGGTTCGCTTTTGGATCATCACTATCCTCCTAGTGTTATTTGGCTTGTCCACACTGAAGATTCGTTAAAGACACCTTGGCGTATTGCACATGATGCTGGCTGGAAAACACGTTCTCGTTCTAGGTCTCGGTGAATCGGGGCTGGCCATGGCGCGATGGTGCGTGCGCATGGGGGCGCGCGTGCGTGTTGCGGATACGCGTAGTCAGCCGCCATTCGCAGGCGACTTGAAGGCGCAGGTTGAAGATGCAGAATTAGTGACTGGCCCCTTTAGCGATGCACTACTATCTGGCATCGATGTACTGGCCTTGTCACCCGGCCTACCGGCTGGACAAATGATTGTGCTGCAGGCGCGCCTCAAGGGAATCGCTGTAGTCGGCGAGATCGAGCTATTCGCGGCAGCGTTGCGCATGTTGCCGCATATGCCGCGAGTGATCGCCATCACGGGTACCAATGGCAAGACCACCACCACTGCTTTGACCGGTCATCTATGTAATGCGGCGGGCTATACCGCCGAGGTGGCGGGCAACATCTCACCGGCTGCGCTGACTGCGCTGATGGATTGCATTGATGACGACCGCTTGCCGCAGATATGGGTGCTTGAGCTGTCGAGCTTCCAGCTCGAAACCCTCAACTCACTGAATGCCGATGCTGCTACGGTGCTCAACATCAGTGATGACCACTTGGATCGCTACATCAGTCTGAAAGAGTATGCCGAAGCCAAAGCGCGGATTTTTGGTCAGGGCGAGGGCTGTGTTGCGCATGACGGCACGCAGATTCTCAATCGCGAAGACACGCGCGTACGGCGCATGGCCATCGTCGGGCGTCCTTTACTGACCTTTGGACTAGACACTCCCGCACATCCGCACGACTTTGGTTTGGTCACCCGCAACGGAGAAAGCTGGTTGGCGCAGGGGGATCTACCTTTATTGCCAGTCAGCCATCTGCCTATCAATGGTTTGCATAATGCGGCGAATGCACTCGCCTCTCTGGCCTTGTGTTCTGCTCTGGGTCTGCCCATGGACAAGTTGTTGGCAGGTTTGCAGACTTTCAAGGGCTTGCCGCACCGTGTGGAGCGCGTCACCGAGGTTGATGGCGTCACGTATTACGATGACTCTAAGGGCACCAATGTCGGCGCAACCCTAGCTGCGCTTGAAGGCCAATTGGCTGGCCCCGATCACAAGGTCGTGCTGATTGCGGGTGGTGATGGCAAAGGCCAAGACTTTTCGCCATTGCAGCCCGCTGTGGCAAAAGCTGCCCGTGCAGCTGTGTTGATCGGGCGTGATGCCGACAAGATTGAACAGGCCCTACAGGGGGCAGGCGTGCCACTGCATAAGGCGACTGACATGAGTGCGGCCGTGGCCATCGCCGCAAAACTCGCGACACCTGGTGATGCGGTGCTTTTGTCGCCAGCCTGCGCCAGTCTCGACATGTTCCGTAACTACGCACATCGTGCCGAAGTCTTTATCGCTGCCGTGCATGCACTCAAGGGAGATGCTGCATGATCAGTGGATTGCTACAGCGCTTTGGCTTGAGTGGGGATGCAGGTGTCAGTACCACTGGCGCGCGCGCGACCCCGACACAGGAGTTCGATGCGGTACTGCTGTGGTGCGGCCTTGGCCTACTCATGTTTGGTTTTGTGATGGTCTACTCAGCGTCCATCGCCATGGCCGAAGGCAGTAGGTTCACTGGTAATCAGGCGGGCTATTTTCTGATTCGTCACGGTTTGTTTTTGGCGATCGGGCTGGTCTGCGGTGCCATGGCATTTCAGATCCCTTTGCGCTTCTGGCAGCAGATGGCGCCCTACCTCTTTCTGCTCGGCATCGCGTTGTTGGTGCTAGTGATCGTGCCGCATGTTGGCCGCTCTGTGAATGGTGCGCAGCGCTGGTTACCCTTGGGGCCGATCAATCTGCAGCCCTCTGAATTGATGAAGCTATTCGCCGTGCTCTATGCCGGTGACTACACCCATCGGAAGCTGGCTGATATGGCGAGCTTTAAAAGAGGTTTCGGCCCCATGGCCATGGTCATGCTGTTGGTCGGCTTCCTGCTGCTTAAAGAGCCAGACTTCGGTGCCTTTGTTGTCATCGTGAGTATTGCGATTGGTATTCTGTTTTTGGGCGGCATCAACGTACGCATTTTTGGCACGCTGCTGTTTGTGTTGCTCATCGGTTTTGTCCTGCTGATTTGGTTTTCGCCGTATCGCCGCGAACGTCTGTTTGGTTTCATGGACCCCTGGCAAGACGCCTTCGGAAAGGGTTATCAACTCTCGCACGCTTTGATTGCATTTGGCCGTGGAGAATGGTTTGGCGTTGGGCTTGGCGCCAGTGTCGAAAAACTGTTCTACCTACCCGAAGCTCACACCGACTTCCTGCTGGCAGTGATTGCGGAAGAGCTGGGTTTTGTCGGTGTATGCGTTGTGGTGTTGATGTTCTCACTGCTGATTCAGCGCTGCTTTGTCATCGGCAAGACAGCATTAGGACTCGGGCGCATCTACCCTGCTTTGGTTGCACAAGGGATTGGTATCTGGATCGGCGTGCAGTCCTTCATCAACATGGGCGTGAACATGGGGTTGCTACCGACCAAGGGGCTGACCTTGCCGCTGATGAGTTTCGGTGGATCTGGCATCGTTGCCAACTGCGTCGCGCTGGCGATTCTTTTACGGGTGGATTGGGAAAACAGGCAACTCATGCGAGGTAACCGCGCATGAAGACGCTGCTGATCATGGCGGGTGGCACTGGCGGTCATATCATGCCGGGCCTGGCGGTGGCCGAACAAATGCGTCTGGCCGGTTGGCGAGTTGTCTGGATGGGCAATCCTGACGGCATGGAAGCACGTCTCGTTCCCAAGCATGATATCGAGATGAGCTGGGTGCGCTTTGGCGCATTGCGGGGAAAGGGCTTCTTGCGCAAACTGCTGCTGCCGATCAATTTGCTACGGGGGTTTTGGCAAGCACGACAGGAGCTGCGCCGCATTCGCCCGGATGTCGTGTTGGGGATGGGGGGCTTCATTTCTTTCCCCGGCGGGATGATGGCGTCACTGCTCGGCATCCCTTTGGTACTACATGAGCAAAACTCGGTACCGGGGCTCGCGAACAAGGTGTTGGCCAAGGTTGCAGATCGTGTCCTAACCGGTTTTCCGGATGTCCTGCCGACGGGTGAGTGGGTAGGAAATCCGGTACGTGAGGATATTGCGGCACTCGAAGCACCGGCTGATCGCTTTGCTGAACGTCAGCCACCGTTGCACCTCCTTGTGGTCGGCGGCAGCCTCGGGGCTACGGCATTGAACGAGGCAATTCCCGCCGGCGTTGCACTGCTGGCTGAGTCGGTACGTCCGGTCATCGTGCATCAGTCAGGCGAGCGGCATCTGCAAGCGCTCGAAGCCAATTATCGAAAGGCAGGTGTTGCTGCTGGCTGTGTCGCCTTCATCGATGACATGGCCGCTGCGTATGAGTGGGCGGATATCGTGATCTGTCGCGCGGGCGCGCTGACAATTGCAGAATTAGCTGCTGCGGGTGTTGGCAGCATTCTGGTGCCGTACCCGCACGCAGTCGATGACCACCAAACATCGAATGCACGCTTCCTCGCTAATGCCGGCGCAGCCATTCTGCTGCCACAAGACGAGCTATCTGCTGAGACGCTGGCCTTGATCCAGAACCTGAGCCGCGCACAGCTGCTGCAAATGGCAGAGCGTGCACGTGATCTCGCCCGGCCTGATGCCGCTCAAGCGGTAGCCAAGATCTGCATGGGGTTGGCATGAACACACAATTTTGCGGGCACGACCCGTACGTGACAAAGAACCGAGGTGTCGTATGAAGCACAAGGTCAAACATATTCACTTCGTCGGTGTTGGCGGTGCTGGTATGAGCGGTATTGCTGAGGTGCTGGTCAATCAGGGCTTCAATGTCAGTGGCTCTGATCTGGCTGACAACGCGACTACACGCCGCCTGAAAAAGTTGGGTATCAGTGTGATGCAGGGGCATGCTGCCGAGCATGTAGCCGTGGCAGATGCACTGGTGGTATCGACTGCTGTGCAGGAAGATAACCCGGAAGTGATCGCCGCACGGGCTCGCCATGTACCGATTGTGCCGCGCGCACAAATGCTGGCTGAGCTAATGCGCCTCAAGCAAGGCATCGCGATTGCTGGCACGCATGGTAAGACCACCACCACCAGCCTCGTTGCCAGCATTCTGGGCGAGGCAGGGTTGGACCCCACATTTGTGATTGGCGGTCGTCTGAATTCGGCCGGCGCGAATGCGCGCCTCGGACAAGGCGAGTTTCTAGTCGCCGAGGCGGATGAGTCGGACGCCTCGTTTCTATTCCTGTCACCTGTGATTTCGGTTGTCACCAACATCGATGCCGATCACATGGAAACCTACGGTCACGATTTCGGCAAGCTCAAACAGGCCTTTATCGATTTTATTCAGCGCCTGCCTTTTTACGGTGTCGCCGTACTGTGTGCCGATGATGCGAATGTGCGCGAGATTCTCCCCGGCGTGACCAAGCAGGTGGTGACGTACGGCATTGAACAAGAAGCCAATGTCCGTGCCACGAATGTCCGTGCCGTAGGTAGTCAGATGCACTTTGATTGCGTACGTACGAATGGCTCGGTGAGTCGCTTCCCAGTGATGCTTAACAGCCCGGGTATGCACAACGTTCTCAATGCGCTGGCCGCGATTGCGGTGGCAACTGAGGTCGGCGCCAGTGATGCTGCGATCCAGAAGGCACTGGCAGAGTTCAATGGCGTGGGGCGTCGTTTCCAGCGCTACGGGGAGCTGCCGTGCATTGCGCGTGATGGTGAGGTGGCTGGCAACTTTACCTTGATCGACGACTACGGCCACCACCCGGTGGAAATGGCGGCAACGCTGGCGGCTGCCCGCGGCGCTTTCCCGGGGCGGCGCATCGTGCTGGCTTTTCAGCCGCACCGTTACACACGTACGCGTGATTGCTTCGAAGATTTCGTCAAGGTGCTTTCAACGGTTGATGCCTTGTTGCTGGGCGAGGTCTATGCGGCCGGGGAGCCGCCAATTGTGGCTGCGGACGCGCGCACATTGGCCCGTGCTGTGCGCGTTGCTGGCAAGGTTGAACCACTGTTCGTCGAAGACATTGCTGACATGCCACAAGCGATCTTGGATGCGGCACACCCCGGCGATGTGGTGATGACCATGGGTGCAGGCTCAGTGGGCGGCGTTGCTGCGCGCGTTGTCGAGCTGATTGGCGCTGGACAGGGTGAGCAATGACCCAGACACCGGCCTTTCGCGGCGAAGTGCGAAGCAATGAACCAATGGTTCGCCACGTCTCGTGGCGCGCTGGCGGTGCTGCTGCGCGTGCGGCATGGCCGGTGGATGTTGAGGATTGTGCTGCGCTGCTGGGCAGCTTGCCCTCGACAGAGGATGTGTTGATGGTGGGTTTGGGCTCGAATCTACTGGTCCGCGACGAAGGCTTTGACGGTACCGTTGTCTTCACGCATGGGGCGCTAAAAAACCTGGCGCTTGAAGCGGATGGATCGATCTATGCCGAGGCGGGGGTTGCATCACCGAAGGTCGCGCGCTTTGCTGCGACTCACGACTTGGCAGGCGCCGAATTTCTGGCAGGTATCCCCGGCACGATTGGCGGTGCACTGGCCATGAACGCGGGTTGCTATGGCAGTGAAACGTGGACGTTTGTTGAGCGTGTACGCCTGATTAATCGACGTGGTGAGTTTGTGGTTCGACCACCGGCAGATTTTGAAATTGCCTATCGGCATGTCCGCCCACTCACAGCGCACGACGAAGTGTTTGTCGGGGCGTGGCTGCGTTTCCCCAGCGGCGATGGCGCAGCTTCACGCGCACGCATTCGCGAGTTACTGGAGAGGCGCATCGCCAGTCAGCCACTGCAGCTACCGAACGCTGGATCGGTGTTCCGTAATCCACCTGGTGACCATGCCGCACGCCTGATTGAGGCCGCTGGACTGAAAGGTCTGAAGCTAGGCGGGGCGCAGGTTTCGGAAAAGCATGCCAATTTCATCGTTAATCCACAGGGTGCAGCGAGGGCAAGTGAGATAGAAATGCTAATCGGCCAAATTAGGGCCGTAGTGATGCAGAAATTTGATGTCGAACTCGAGTGCGAAGTGCGCATTGTGGGCGGCAAGAACAAGAACGAATCAGGGGTAAAGGCTTGAGCGCAGTGGGTTTCCAAGACTTCGGCAAAGTGGCGGTTCTGTTCGGCGGCACGTCCGCCGAGCGCGAGGTATCGCTTAAGAGCGGTGCTGCCGTGCTGGCCGCATTGCAGTCTGCAGGTGTGGATGCGCATGCATTCGATCCTGCTGATCGCCCCTTGGAAGATCTGAAGCGTGATGGGTTTGCTCGCGTATTTATCGCCTTGCATGGTCGGGGTGGTGAGGATGGTTCAGTCCAGGGCGCGCTGGACCTACTCGGTATCCCCTATACCGGTAGCGGCATTCTTGCGTCGGCACTCGCCATGGATAAGTGGCGGACCAAGCTCGTTTGGCAGGCTGCCGGGCTGCCAGTGGCTGACTTTGTGATCCTGGATGCGGACAGTGACTTTGCTGCTGTCGAGCAGCAGTTGGGGTTACCGCTGTTTGTGAAGCCGGCCAATGAGGGCTCTAGTATTGGCATCAGCAAGGTCAAGATGCCCGGCGGTTTGAAGGCAGCGTATGCCGAAGCAGCGAAGTACGACAGCATTGTCATGGCTGAACGTTTCCTCGCCGGTGGCGAATTTACCGTCGGCATCCTGGGCACAGGTAAAAACGCCAAGGCACTACCACCGATTCGGATTGTGCCAACAACCGACTTCTACGATTTCGAAGCCAAGTATTTGCGTGACGATACCGAGTACCGCATTCCCAGCGGCCTGCCGGCCGAAGAAGAGAAAGCCATGCAAGACATGGCGCTGCGCGCCTATGCCGTGATTGGCGGTCGTGGCTGGTCACGTATCGATGTGATGCTGGATGCGTCCGGCAAGCAGTATTGCCTTGAGGCGAATACAGCGCCCGGCATGACTGATCACTCGCTCGTGCCTATGGCTGCCAAGGCTGCGGGTATTCCGTTTCCCCAATTGGTAGTGCGTCTGCTGGAGGATGCTCGTAGTGCTTGACCGCCTGCGCCCATCTGCAGAGAAGTCAGGACGTGAGTCTCGGTCCGCGCGACCGTCGCGTCCGGTCAAGCAGCCTAAGCCGGTAGGTGATGGGTTTTGGCATCAGCCAACGCTCCTTAATCTGGTCGCTGATGTGTTGATCGTTGCCGCGAGTGTGGCGTTTGCCTGGGCAGCCGTGATTGCTTTGCAACGCCTGCCTTTTTTCCCTTTGCGCGAAGTGCATGTGCTGGGCGACTTGAGCCAAGTGCAGCGCTCGCAGCTGCAAGGTGCGGCGCGTGGTGTGGTGCAGGGCAATTTTTTCACTGTGAATATTGACGCCACTCGTCAGGCCTTTGAGAGATTGGCTTGGGTGCGCCGCGTCGAAGTCCGTCGCCAATGGCCGGACAGCCTTGAGCTGCGTATTGAGGAGCATGTGCCAGTAGCACGCTGGCGTGGCGTGGGCGATGAGCCACACTTGGTGAATACGCATGGCGAAGTGTTTGCTGGCAGCATTGATCTGCCCCTACCGTTGTTCTCGGGACCGGAAGGAACGGCAACAGAGGTATTGGGGCGCTACCAGGAGTTTGAGGGCGCGCTGTCCAAGGTTGGGCTGCATCCGCGCGTGCTGACCTTGAGCGCACGCGAAGCTTGGCAAGTGCGTCTTGATAACGGACTGTTACTTGACCTAGGGCGCGATCAGGCCAAGTTGCCGCTGAGCGAACGTCTGGCACGTTTCACCGAACACTACCCAAATGCAATCAAGCGCAGCCAGATGCAGGCAGTTGCCGTCGATATGCGCTATCCAAACGGCTTTACCCTGCGCCCGGCGCGCGACCTTAAGAGCAGTCAATCCTAATGAGTAAAGAAAAACAACGCGATGTGATTGTCGGCCTAGACATTGGCACCTCCAAGATTTTGGCTGTGGTGGCCGAGCTCACGCCGGAAGGCGAGCTGACTCTGCTAGGCCTAGGTTCGCAAGAGTCGAAGGGGCTGAAGAAGGGCGTGGTCGTTAATATCGAATCCACGGTCAATGCCATCTCGCGCGCGATTGCCGAGGTTGAAATGATGGCCGGTTGCAAGGTGACCAAGGTCTATACCGGGATTGCCGGCAGCCACATCAAGAGCAAAGACTCCAACGGCATGGCCGTAGTGCGCGACAAGGAAGTCACGCAGTACGATGTGGAGCGTGCAATTGAAGCCGCCAACGCCACACCCATCTCGGCCGACGATCAGATTCTGCATACCTTGGTGCAAGAGTTCATCGTTGATGGTCAAGACGGCGTTAAGGAGCCGATCGGCATGGATGCACGGCGGCTCGAAGTGCGCGTGCATTTGGTCACGGGTGCCGTGACTGCTGTGCAGAACATTGTGAAGTGCGTGCATCGCTGCGGTCTGGAAGTGGTTGATCTGGTATTGCAACCACTGGCCTCCGGCTATGCCGTGCTGACCGAAGACGAAAAGGATGTCGGTGTCTGCCTCGTCGATATCGGTGGCGGCACGACTGACATCGCTGTGTTCACGCAGGGTGCGATTCGTCACACAGCAGTTATCCCAATTGCGGGTGATCAACTGACGAATGACATCGCCATTGCTTTGCGGACTTCAACGCAAGACGCTGAGGACATCAAGATCCGTTACGGCGTCGCGTTGCAGCAACTTGCAGATTCGGACGAGATGCTAGAGGTGCCGGGTGTGGGCGATCGTCCAGCATCGAGCCTTTCACGCCAAGCGTTGTCCGGCTTCATTCAGCCGCGCGTCGAAGAAATTTTCCAGAAGGTGCAAGAAGAGCTGCACAAGAGCGGCTACGAACGGTTGCTGCGTGCCGGGATTGTGCTGACTGGCGGCTCTGCCGCTATGCCGGGTATGGCCGAGCTGGGTGAGGAGATTTTCCACAACACGGTGAAGTTGGGCGTCCCGCAATACGAAGGCAACCTGCGCGATTTCATGAAGAACCCGCGTCATTCAACCGCGATGGGATTGTTGCTGGAAGGTATGGCGCAAACCAAGCGTGGTTTGAAGGCGCAAGACCCCACTAGCTTTACCCAGGTGCTGTCACGCATGCGCGCCTGGTTTGCGAAGAACTTTTAAGCGTTTGTATTTTTACTTTTAAGCAGTAACCACGAAGGAGGCGAAGATGTTTGAGTTTGTTGATAGTGAAGATAACGCTGGGCAAGAAGACGGCGTAACGATCATCAAGGTGATCGGTGTTGGGGGTGCCGGTGGCAATACCGTCGAGCACATGATCCGCGAAGGCGTGAAAGGCGTTGAGTTCATTTGCGTGAACACTGACGCGCAAGCACTGGCCAAGTCCAGCGCGCCCTACAAGCTTCAACTGGGCCCAGGCCTGGGTGCTGGTGGCAAGCCCGCCAAGGCACGCGGTTTGGCTGAAACCGAGCGCGAACGTATTGCAGAAATGCTCCAAGGCGCACACATGGCCTTCATCACCGCAGGCATGGGTGGTGGTACCGGTACCGGTGCCGCCCCGATCGTCGCTGAAGTTGCCAAGGAACTGGGCATCCTCACGGTTGCCGTGGTGACCAAGCCGTTCGAATACGAAAACCGGATGCGTTCGGCCGAAGAGGGCTTGGCTGAGCTGGCCAACAATGTGGATTCGCTGATCGTGATCCTCAACGAAAAGCTGCAAGAAGTGCTGGGCGAAGACGTCAGCATGAAGGAAGCTTTCCGTTCGGCCGACGATGTGCTGAAGAATGCCGTTGGGGGCATTGCCGAAATCATCAACATCCCGGGTCTGGTGAACGTCGACTTTGAAGACGTACGTACCGTGATGAGCGAGATGGGCAAGGCCATGATGGGTTCGGCTGCTGCAGCTGGCGTGGATCGTGCGCGTATTGCTGCCGATCAGGCCGTTGCCAGCCCGCTGCTGGAAGGCATTGAGCTGTCTGGCGCCCGTGGTGTGCTGGTTAATATCACCGCCAGCGACGATCTGGGCATGAAGGAAGTCCGCGAAGTGATGAATACCATCCGCACCTATGCGGCGCCGGATGCCACCATCATCTTCGGTACGGTCTTCGACAACAGCATGGAAGACACACTGCGCGTTACGGTTGTGGCGACCGGTCTGGGGGGCGCCATCGTCAAGTCGGCCAAGCCTGTGCTGAAGACTGTGATGAACGAAGGCATGGGTCTGCGTACCGGTACTGACAATCAGTTTGTTGATGTCACGACCACGACCGATGTCGGCGGCATGTTCACCAGCGCCCGCGGCAGTGCCCGCAACACCATGGTTGATTCGATGGCCGCCAGTGGTGTGGATAAGTACGACATTCCTGCCTTCCTCCGCCGTCAGGCCGACTAAGCAGGCGCATTGCGATAGCTTGAGTGTATGGGGTCGATTCGCCTCCTCCCCATACATTCATGCTGCGCTGCGGTAAAATAGTTCCATGTTGAAGCAACGCACACTTAAAACGCTCGTTCGCGCCACCGGCGTCGGGCTCCATTCCGGCGTCAAGGTCACCATGGTACTGCGCCCAGCGGCGCCAGATACTGGTGTCGTTTTCCGCCGTGTGGACTTGAACCCGCCCGTCGATCTGCCGGCAGTGCCACATGGCGTGGGTGATACGCGCATGGCCTCTACCCTTGAGCGCGATGGTGCCAAGCTTTCTACAATCGAACATCTGATGTCCGCCCTCGCCGGGCTGGGTATCGACAATATCTACATTGACGTTGATTCAGCCGAGCTGCCCATCATGGATGGCAGTGCTGCACCCTTCGTGTTCCTGCTGCAGTCCGCAGGCATTGAGGAGCAAAACGCCGCCAAGAAGTTCATCCGCATCAAGAAGACGGTGCGGGTAGAAGAGGGCGACAAGTGGGCTGAGCTCTCGCCCTATGAAGGCTTCCGCCTTGATTTTTCAATCATTTTCAACCATCCAGCAGTCGATCAGACGGGCCGTCATGTAACAGTCGATTTTGCCGATAACTCCTATGTCCATGAAGTGGCGCGTGCGCGCACCTTCGGCTTCATGCAGGACATTGAGTACATGCGCGACCATGGGCTGGCCCTCGGCGGCAGCCTGGAAAATGCGATCGTGATGGATGAGTACCGCGTACTCAACAGCGATGGCTTGCGCTACAACGACGAGTTCGTGAAGCACAAGGTGCTGGATGCGATTGGTGACCTATATGTTGCTGGCCACCCCATCTTGGGCGCTTTTGCTGCCTTTAAGTCCGGTCACGGGCTGAATAACAAGTTGTTGCGTGCCGTACTGGATGATGCGACTGCTTGGGAGTGGGCAACTTTCCAGGATGCCGCTGCCACGCCTGAACGCGTCCTGAACCTCTACCCACAAGCTGCCTGATTTACTACAGCAATGATCAGGCTCGCTTTCATTCTGGCGGTCCTGGCTATCGCCCTTTCATGGGGGCTGTACATAGTCACCCGTAAGCTCCGCTACAAAACCCTCGCCATTCGTCTTGCCAAAGTCACCTTGTGCTTAGTGCTGGTCTTTTTCGGTTTGCTGGCGATAGAGCGTCTTACCTAGTCTTTTGCCGCCAAACGCTCCAATGCCAGCCGCAGTGGGGCATCAGCAGGCAGTTTCTGCGCCAGTGAAGTTAGTCCTCGCTTAGCTTTATCCCCAATAGGAATCTGCTCTGCAGGTACTTCCTTGATGCCGGTCGGCCGCATGGGTTGCACTTTGACGTCGATTTCATTAACCTCTGTCCCGTTCTGGCGATAAGTTTCGACCAGACCGGGGACAATTTGCCGCACCTTGACGGCAACCGCGCCATTGGCGGCGTGGATGATCACTTTCCCCAACCGATAGTTGGCCACACGTACTACTTTGGTCAATTGCCTTGGTAACGCAAGCTCAAGCTGGCGTTGCAACTGCAACAGACGCCCAGCATGGGCGGTCAATCGGGCGACATGGGCTTCTGTTTCTAGAAGCGTCGTCACCGTCGGTGGCGTGCCCGAGTTGCGTTTGGCTGTCATGCGTCGTGTAAGGAAGTGAGTAAAGCATGCATATTATTCTTGTATCTGACCGCCTGGCAACGGCGAAGGCAATTGTTATCAACGGGCGTCATGTCCTGTTATCACTGTTGGCGCTCAGCGTACTCGTCTTGGTACTGTCGACATTCTTCTCGTATTTGACGGTTCGTCACGCCGCAGACATACGCTTGCCTATCCTCCAAGACCTGTTGCGCAGCATGCAGGCTGAGGATAGTGAGCGATCCGAAGTCTTGGTTCGCGAAAATCTGAATGTAATGGCCATCAAGCTGGGGCAGATGCAGGCGCAATTATCTCGCTTGGACACTTTGAGCGAGCGCCTTGCTGGCTCATTGGGGATGAAGCCTCAAGACTTTAAGCCAGCAACGGATGGGCGCGGAGGGCCGCTGGTTCGAGAGCAAGCCTTAACAACGCCGGAATTGGAAAAGCTACTTGAGTCATTGTCGAATCAAGTAGAAAAACGGAGCGATGCAATGGCGCTGATCGAGTCTCAAGTGCTAGAGGGGCGCATTCGCCGCAGTATGCTTCCGACCACCCTGCCAGTCGCCGCGAATTGGAATGCCTCAACCTATGGCTGGAGAATTGATCCATTTACCGGTCATCGGGCCATGCACGAAGGGGTGGACTTCTCCGCCGCGCCGGGAACCCCGATTTTTGCCGCTGCTGCGGGTATCGTGATTAACGTAGAGCGTCATCCGCAGTACGGCAACCTCATTGAGATTGATCATGGCAATGACATCAGTACTCGATACGCCCATGCTGCCGAGGTGTTTGTTCAGAATGGGGCTTTGATTAAACGTGGCCAAAAGATTGCCTCGGTCGGCTCGACAGGGCGATCAACAGGCCCGCACCTTCATTTTGAAGTGCGTGTTGGTGGTATCGCTCAGAACCCAAATCGCTTCCTACAGGAAGCTGCGCGTCACGCCCACAACTGAAACACGGCAGCGCCTGCAACCGGGCGCTGGCCTGCCGCGTGCTAGAATTGATTCTTTGCCCATTTTGGCGGCACATCAATGATTTCCGGCGTTCTCAAGAAGATTTTCGGCAGCCGCAATGATCGGCTGATTAAGCAATACTCCCAGACCGTTTCACGCATCAATGCGCTCGAACCTGCCATGCAGGCATTGAGCGATGACGCATTGCGAGCGAAAACTGATGAGTTTCGTCAGCGGCTGAGCCAAGGCGAGAATCTGGATGCGCTCCTTCCCGAGGCATTTGCAGTTGTTCGCGAAGCCAGTGTGCGCGTCTATGGCATGCGTCATTTCGACGTGCAGCTGATTGGTGGGATGGTACTGAACGACGGCAATATCGCAGAAATGCGTACCGGCGAAGGCAAGACGCTGGTGGCGACGCTACCCTCCTATCTGAATGCGCTTACGGGCAATGGCGTCCATGTCATTACCGTCAATGACTACCTCGCCCGTCGCGATGCCGAATGGGTAGGCCGCATTCATCGCTTCCTTGGTCTTACGGTCGGCGTCAATCTCTCGCAGATGCCGCATGACGAGAAGCAACAGGCGTATGCGTCCGACATTACCTACGGCACCAATAACGAGTTTGGTTTTGACTACCTCCGTGACAACATGGTGTATTCGGTGGCTGAACGTGTGCAGCGCAAGCTGAACTTCGCCATCGTCGATGAAGTCGACTCCATCCTGATTGATGAGGCGCGTACGCCGTTGATCATCTCAGGACAGGCAGAAGACCATACCGAGATGTACCTGAAGATGAATGCCGTCCCGCCTTTGCTGGAAAAGGGCGAGGCAGCCAAAGCCGAAGGCGAAACAGACAGCGGTGATTTCATTGTCGACCTAAAGGCACACTCAGTCCTACTGACCGAGCAAGGCCACGAAAAGGCCGAAGAAATCTTGACCCGCTTGGGCATTCTGCCCGAGGGCAGCAGCCTCTACGAGCCAGCACACATTTCCTTGATGCACCACTTGTACGCTGCCTTGCGTGCGCATAACCTGTTCCACAAGGATCAGCATTACGTGGTGCAGAACGGCGAAGTCACGATCGTTGATGAGTTCACCGGTCGTTTGATGACGGGTCGGCGCTGGTCCGACGGCTTGCATCAGGCCGTTGAAGCCAAGGAAGGCGCGAATATCCAGGCTGAGAACCAGACGCTGGCCTCGATTACTTTCCAGAATTATTTCCGTATGTACAACAAGCTGTCCGGCATGACCGGTACGGCGGATACGGAAGCATTTGAGTTCCAGTCCATCTACGGCCTTGAAACCGTCGTGATCCCGACCAATCGGCCGGTGCAGCGCAAGGATGAGAACGATCTGGTGTATCGCACTGCGGCTGAGAAATACAAGGCGATCATTGACGACATCCGCGCATGTCGCGAACGTGGTCAACCCACACTGGTGGGTACCACCTCCATCGAGAACTCCGAGCTGCTCTCTACCTTGCTGACGCGTGAAAACATCCCGCATCAGGTGTTGAATGCGAAGCAACATGCGCGCGAAGCTGAGATCGTCATTGATGCGGGCCGTCCCGGCATGATCACAATTGCCACCAATATGGCCGGTCGTGGCACTGACATTGTGCTAGGTGGCAGCATCGAAAAGCGGATTGAAGTTGTACGTGAAGATGCGAGCCTCAGCGATGCCGAAAAGCAAGCCCGGATCGCTGCGCTACGCGCCGAATGGCAGCCTTTGCACGATCAGGTGATTGCTGCCGGTGGTCTGCACATTATCGGTTCAGAGCGCCATGAATCACGCCGGATCGACAATCAGCTGCGCGGCCGCGCTGGCCGTCAGGGTGATCCAGGTTCCAGTCGTTTCTATCTGTCGCTGGAAGATCCGCTGCTGAAGATTTTTGCGGGTGATCGTCTCAATGCGATCATGGTGCGTCTGAAGCTACCCGAAGGCGAAGCGATTGAGCATGCGATGGTGAATCGCTCGCTTGAAGGCGCTCAACGCAAGGTTGAACAGCGTAATTTTGATATTCGTAAGCAGTTGCTTGAGTATGACGATGTCTCGAATGATCAGCGCAAGGTAATCTACGAGCAGCGCAACGAACTGCTTGAGAGCCACGACATTTCTGAAACGGTCACCGCAATGCGCGCTGGCGTGATTGAGGACTTGTTCCGTCTTCACGTCCCGCATGACAGCCTTGACGAGCAATGGGATCTCTCTGGTTTTGAGTCAGTTCTGGCCAGCGAGTATCACTTGAAGCTGCCAGTAAGCGAGTGGTTTGCAGCTGACCAGAATCTGTCGGATGATGACTTGCTTGTGCGCGTGATTGCCGAAGCCGATCAAGCCTATGCGTCAAAAATTGCGCAAGTGAATCTAGAGGCTTGGCACGGCTTTGAGCGCAACATCATGCTGCAAAGCTTGGATTCGCATTGGCGTGAGCATCTGTCTGCACTGGATCAGTTGCGTCAGGGTATCCACCTCCGCGGATATGCGCAGAAAAATCCAAAGCAGGAATACAAGCGCGAAGCTTTCGAGCTGTTCGAAGGACTACTCAACGTGGTGCGCGCTGATGTCACTCGTATTCTCATGACTGTCCAGATCGAGTCGGCTGAGCAGATCGAAGAGGTCGAGCAGCCCGCACTTGAAAACGTTCAGTACCAACATGCTGGCTTTGACGACGTGCAGGGTGAGGCGATTCCTGAAGCCACACCTGCAACGGCCGCACAGCCTGTGCAAAATCACCTACCCAAGGTCGGTCGCAATGATCCTTGCCCCTGTGGCAGTGGCAAGAAGTACAAACATTGCCACGGGGCTTTGAGCTAGGAACGACGATGTTGAATAGCGGCTTCGCCACCATTGCCGAGGACGGCGATGCCGTTGTTATTCTCGATCAAACGCGCTTGCCCGCCGAGGTTGCGTATGTGCGCATGACGCATGTCGATCATGCAGCCCATGCGATTCGCGTGTTGCAGGCACGTGGTGCGCCACTGATAGGTGCCACCGCTGCCTACGGTGTGGCGCTAGGGCTGCAGTCCGCCGCTGACGATGCAACGCTTGCCGCTGTTTGTAGGCAGCTTGCTGCTACACGCCCCACTGCTGTCAATTTGCAATGGGCCCTTGCGCGGTTGCAGTCCTTGCTTTCCACGCTCGCACCTGCAGAGCGTCGTGCCGCTGCTTGGGCAGAAGCCCGTAAAATCGCCGCAGAAGACATCGCTGCGAATGCTGCGATTGGTGCGCATGGCTTGCCATTGATCGAGCATGCGGCAGCGAGGACCGGAATCGCGCAGGTCATGACACACTGCAATGCCGGTTGGCTTGCCACCGTTGCCAATGGCACTGCGCTGGCGCCGGTTTATGCTGCGCACGCTGCAGGTATCCGACAACACGTCTGGGTCAGCGAAACGCGACCCCGCAATCAAGGCCACCTCACTGCGTGGGAGCTTGGTCAGGCCGGCGTGCCGCGTAGCTTTGTGGCCGACAATGCGGCCGGACTGCTGCTGATGCGTGGTGAGGTGGATATTGTGATCGTCGGTGCTGACCGTATTGCCGCCAATGGCGATGTGGCTAATAAAGTCGGCACCTATCTCAAGGCGTTGGCGGCACGTGCGCACAATGTGCCTTTCTATGTGGCTGCACCAGTTTCCACCATCGATTTTGCCTGTCCGGATGGTGCGGCCATTCCGATCGAGGAGCGTGAGGCTGAGGAGCTAGGAATCCATGCAATCGGCTTGGCGGATTGCCCGGTAAAAAACTTGGCATTTGATGTGACGCCTGCCAGCCTCATGGCTGGCATCATCACGGAACATGGTGTTTTCCCGCCGCAACAACTGGCAAAACTGCATCGCGCATGAGCGCTTCTTTGAGCCCACTCAAGGCCGCAGTACTGGCATGCGCACGGGCCATGAATGCGAGCGGTATCAACCGCGGAACAGCTGGCAATGTCAGCGCCCGTACTGAGGGTGGTTTTGTTGTAACGCCAACCGGGATGGACTACCTGCAGTCTGTACCCGATGACATGGTGTTTGTCGCCATGGATGGACAAAGTAACGACAAGCGCAAACCGTCCTCAGAGTGGCACTTTCACCGCGATATCTATGCCCAGCGCCCAGAGGCTGGCGCAATTGTGCATACGCACTCACCGTTTGCCACTAGTCTTGCCTGTATCGGCAAGGACGTGCCTCCATTTCATTACATGATCGCGCGTTTCGGCGGTGATACTGTGCGCTGCGCTGACTACGCAACGTTTGGCACTCAAGCCTTGTCGGATGCCATGCTGCGCGCCTTGCAGGGGCGCAGTGCGTGCCTGATGGCGAATCATGGCATGACCGTATTTGGCCGCGATTTAGATCAGGCGCTGGCGCATGCCATTGAGCTGGAAGTGTTGTGCGAGCAGTACTGGCGTGTCTTGCAGCACGGCGAACCCCGCCTGTTGCCTGCGGAAGAAATGCAACGCGTATTGGAAAAGTTTAAGACCTACGGTCAATCCTGAGCTGAAGTTGCCGCTTACTGTGTAGCGACGCAACCCGCGCTTGCAGCACGCGCAGCGATTTGATTGAGCTTGCTAATCCGCTCGTCCTCTGAGGTCTGGCTATCTAGGAAGGCGCTGTCGGCTTGCTCAGCATAGATCTGGCACTGCGAGTCGCCGTACAAACGCATACGGAATGCATAGGCCTGACTCGTTGCGTCGACGGTGCCTCCGGCTTGAGCGGTGCGATGTTTTTTGGCCCACTCCTGTGCGATCTTGAGTTGATCCTCGACCGACTTGCCAGACATACCCTCAATGATCTTCATTTGCTCAGCAACCGCTTTCTTGCGTTCTTCGAGCGTTGGGACTTTAGTGGTCTGCGCCACGGCAACCGTGGCGACATACAGGGTCAGAGCAATGAGTGACAACAGCTGGCGCATATAAGCTTCCCTTTGTTCAGGCTGCATCATATTAGCCCAGCTCAGTCTGTCAGGTGCATGTGGGTGTGGCTTGCCAATGAAAAAGGGCAGCTAGGTTGCCCTAGCTGCCCTTTTGCGGAGGAGAGACTGATCAGGCCTTGAGCGCGACCAGCACTTCGTCCAGCATCTTCTTGGCATCGCCGAACAGCATGCGATTGTTTTCCTTGTAGAAGAGCGGATTGTCCACACCGGCGTAGCCAGAAGCCATAGAGCGCTTCATGACGATGGAGGTTTGTGCCTTCCAGACCTGCAGCACCGGCATGCCGGCGATCGGGCTGTTCGGATCATCTTCTGCGGCCGGGTTTACGATGTCGTTGGCACCAATCACCATGACCACATCGGTGTCCGGGAAGTCTTCGTTGATTTCGTCCATTTCCAGCACGATGTCATACGGTACTTTGGCTTCAGCTAGCAGCACGTTCATGTGGCCGGGCATACGGCCTGCCACCGGGTGGATGGCGAAGCGCACGTTGGCGCCCTTTGCACGCAGGGTTTGCACGATCTCATTGACGGTGTGCTGTGCTTGAGCGACGGCCATGCCGTAGCCAGGAACGATCACGACGCTCTTAGCTTCACGCAGTAGTTCGGCAGTTTCAGCCGAGGTCAGCGGGGTCACTTCGCCTTCAGGTTGGACGGCATCCCCTGCAGGTGCCGAAGCCGTGGTGCCGAAGCCACCAGCGATAACGCTGATGAAGTGACGGTTCATGGCTTTACACATGATGTACGACAGGATGGCGCCGGAAGAGCCCACCAGTGCGCCGGTGACGATCAGCAAATCGTTGTTCAGCATGAAGCCGGTGGCCGAAGCGGCCCAGCCGGAGTAGCTGTTCAACATCGACACCACCACTGGCATGTCCGCACCACCAATGGCCATGACCATGTGGAAGCCAAACAGCACCGAGATGATGGTCATAATGATCAGCGGGGTCATGCCTTCGGAAATATCCTTGGCATTGATGAACTCACGACCGTACCAAACCACCAGCAACAGCATGGCCAGATTCAACCAGTGACGCGCTGGCAGCAGCAGCGGTTTGCCGCCGATCTTGCCATTCAGCTTACCGAAGGCGATCAGCGATCCAGCGAAGGTCACCACACCGATCAGGATGCCGACGTAGATTTCCACTTCGTGGATGATCTTTTCGGTACCTTCGAAGTGCAAGGACGGATCGATGTAGCTGGCGAAGCCGACCAGTGCAGCAGCCAGACCGACGAAGCTGTGCATCAGTGCGACCAGTTCCGGCATTTCGGTCATCTTGACCTTCTTAGCCGCATACAGGCCGATGGAACCGCCAATGACCAGCGCAATGATGATCCATGCGTAGCCGGACGGGGTAACGCGCGGGCCAAACACAGTAGCGATCACAGCGATGGCCATACCGACCATGCCGTAGAAGTTGCCGCGGCGCGAGGTCTCAGGGTGGGACAGACCGCCCAAACTGAGGATGAAGAGGATGGTTGCTCCGATGTAGGAGACAGTAGCCAGATTTGCAGACACTTGGATCTCCTTAGTTCTTACGGAACATGTCGAGCATGCGACGCGTCACCGCGAAGCCGCCAAACATATTGATCGCGGTCAGGGCGATGGCAACAGCAGCCATTACCTTGATCAGCAGCTCGGGACGGGTGATGCCGTCAGCCAGCGGCGGAGCCACCTGCACGAGGGCGCCGATCACGATGATCGAGGAGATTGCATTGGTCACGCTCATCAGCGGCGTATGCAGGGCTGGTGTGACGTTCCACACCACCATGTAGCCGATGAAGCAGCCGAGGACGAATACGGTCAGGTGACCCAAGAACGCCGTTGGCGCGCCGTAGCCGATCAGGCCGAACAGCACTGCTGCCACTGCGAACATGGTGGCTACGCGGGCTGGCGACGATACCGTAGTGCTCGGGCCATGGCCGTGGCCGGCGGCAGCCGGTGCAGCCGCCTTAGGCGCAGCCGCCGGTGCAGCCGACAGCTTCGGCGGAGGGGGCGGCCAAGTGACTTCACCTTGATTGATGACGGTGGTGCCACGCACGACTTCATCTTCGAAGTTCATGTTGATCGCAGCAGCCCCTTCACCCGCAGGATCGACACTCTTGGTCTTGATCAGGTCTTCCGACAGGCGGAACAGGTTGGTGGCGTACAGGGTCGAGGCGGTCTTGGCCAGACGACACGGCAGATCCTTGTAGCCAACGATGGTCACGCCATGAACGACGGTGACTTCGCCTGGAACGGTCAGTTCGCAGTTACCGCCTTGTTCAGCAGCTAGGTCGACGATGACGCTACCAGCCTTCATGGACTTAACCATGTCGGCGGTGATCAGCTTGGGCGCTGGCTTGCCCGGAATCAGGGCGGTGGTGATGATGATGTCGACTTCCTTGGCTTGCTGGGCAAATACTTCCAGCTGCGCTTTTTGGTAGCCTTCCGACATGACCTTGGCGTAACCGCCAGTGCCAGCGCCGTCTTCTTCATAGTCGACAGCCACAAACTCGCCGCCCATGGAGATGATCTGGTCAGCGACTTCCTTCCGGGTATCGTTGGCGCGCACGATGGCGCCCAGATTGGCAGCGGTGCCGATAGCAGCCAGACCGGCCACACCAGCGCCGATCACGAAGACCTTGGCGGGCGGCACCTTACCGGCAGCAGTAATTTGACCGGTAAAGAAACGACCAAAAGCGTTAGCAGCTTCAATGACAGCGCGGTAGCCAGAGATATTGGCTTGCGACGACAGGGCATCCATCTTCTGGGCGCGCGAAATACGCGGCACCGAGTCCATGGCCAGCACGGTCGCCTTCTTGGCGGCCAGCTGCTGCATCAGTTCAGGATTTTGTGCCGGCCAAATGTAGCTGACCAGTGTGCCACCCTGCTTGAGCAGGCCGACTTCCTCGGCGTTGGGGCCGCGGACCTTGAAGACGATGTCGCTCTTGGCCCAGACGTCAGCGGTACTGACCACTTCTGCGCCGGCGGCACGATATTCGTCATCGCTGATATTTGAAAGGTTGCCGGCGCCAGATTCGACAGCGACTGCGTAGCCCTGCTTGATGAGCTTTTGTACGACCTCGGGAACTGTCGCCACACGTGTTTCGCCGGCGAAAGTTTCCCTTGGCACTCCGATGATCAGAGGCATGTTTCCTCCATGGGATGGTTTTTAGAAATCTTAGTAATCTGGGGCCCGGGCATGTCTCTTCGGACACGTGACCAGCAGGCGAAGCGCGCAATTATAACCCAAAGCCTGCCCTCCTTCCAGTTCGGCATAGCCTTTGGGATCAATGGTTTAGTGCTGGGTGTCTTACGGATACAGGGAATCTTGGGTGATCGATGCAATAAATTGCATATTTCATGCGATTTATCGAGTCTTTAGCGGCTAGGTTGCCACTGCCCAATTGCGCGCAAAATCGGTTCCCAGGTGAGGTTTTCTGATTTATCTGCGTGGAGACGTTCCAGTAATCGTTGCACATCAATAGCGAGTGCATCTGGGTCCAGTACGCTGCGTAGGCCTTGCAGCCCCCCACATTGCAGGCGCAAATCGTCGGCATTGCTAGTCGGGCTGCTCAGGGGATCGCTGCGTAAGCCCAGGGCAAAGCGTGACTTGTCACGCATTTGGCCTTGCAAGCTGGCGCAAGCCGCGCGGGCTAAGGGTTGAGTGCAGAGGAGTTTTTCGGCCTCATGGAGCGCCAGTGAGCAAACAGCACAGCGTTGCTGCAGGGCGGTAGCAAACACACAGGGGAGGTGGTTGATGTCGCCGCGTGCGCTACGGCTGAGCGCAGTGCTCATGCAAGCGGTGGCCGCTCAGTGCCGCTGCCAGGGATGCTTCTGTTACGCACCAGCTCGGCACTGACGAGGCGTAGGCGCTGGTTGAGCAGCAGTAGCAGTTGCATCATCAACTTCACGCCTAGGCGTGGTTGATCAGCAATAATCTGGGTCAGGCCGGTGCGGTTTAGGATGCCGAACACACACTCACTTCGTGCGATGCAGCTGGCAAAGCGCGGTTCGCCGTCGATCAGGGACATTTCGCCCAAGGTTTTGCCGGGCCCAGCATGGCCAATTTTGACGGGGAAACCATCGCTACCACGTCGAGTGATTTCCATATTGCCGTCCAACAGGAGCAGCATGAAGTCACCTTGCTCGCCCTCATGGATCACTTCCGTGCCGGCTGGAACTCGGTAGCAGTCTAGATATTGGGCCACCATTTCGATTTCGCTGTCGTCGAAATCTTCGAACAGGCGTATGTGTTCGATGATGGCGCGCATCAGTGCGACAAAAGGCGTCCCTTTGCCGAGCGATTCAAATGTGTCGAGTTGTCCGTCCATCCCCACAACTTACAACCAGTGGGCCAGCAGGGCAAGTGTTGTCAGTAACCAGCCGCCTACTGCGAGCAGCAGGTGGCGGTCCGTCATAAGGGCTTCAGCCGCATCACCGCCACCGCCACGGCGGTGCAGCAGGTAGAGGTAACGGAACATCCCGTAAAGCACGAAGGGGACGGTCATCCACAGACGTCCCCCATGCAGTAGGGCGGTTTCATCGCTCACGGTGTACAGACTGTACGAGAGTACTGTCGAGGCGACCGTAATGGTGATCAATTGATCGAGCAACATCGGTGAATAGTGCTCAAGCACGCGGCGATGGGCCTTGGCTGCCCCTTCGTCAGTACGCATGGCATTCAGCTCAGCACGTCGCTTGGCGAAACCGAGGAATAAGGTCAGCATCAAGCCACACAGCAGCAACCATTCAGACGGTGGAATGCCGAGCGCAAGCGTGCCGGCCAGCAGGCGCAGCATGAAGCCTGCCGAGATCAGGAATACATCCAGGATCACGACATGCTTGAGGTGCAGGGTATAGGCGACATTGACGCCTAGATAGGCGAGGAATACCCATTCGGCCTGGCCGATAAAACGGAACACGATATCTAGCGCAATCACTAAGCAGCCGAGCATCAAACCAAGCGCAAACGGCACTCCTATCACGCCACTGGCCAGCGGCCGATGACGTTTTTGCGGGTGCAGGCGATCCTGCTCGCGATCCATCAGGTCATTGAAGATATACACCGATGATGACAGCAGACAAAAAGCCGCCGCTGCGGCAAAGGCTTTGAGCACAATGTCGGGCTGATTCCACGCATGGCCAAAGAGCAGGCCGACCAACACGAAGCCATTCTTCAGCCACTGATGTGGACGCAGCAGACGCAGCCAGGGAGGGAGTCGGTCTTTCAGCGCTGACATGGTTGTCCTGGGAAATAGCGGTCGCAAAAATAGCAGGCGGTTTGCGGCAAGGCGGGCGGTACGGCGTAATACAAACCCTTGATGCGCGCCAGTATGACATCGCGATAGCGGGCGTAGTTGAAGCCCTGGCCGAGAATCAGATGGAACTCCACACCACGGATTTCAAAAGTGCGGGCTTCAATGTGGTCAAAGTAAGGCGCGTAGTCAGTTGCTAGATCCGGCGCAGTTTTGCGCAGGATGGCAATCTTGCCACCATCAATGGCGCGCATATCAGTCAGGATGTCGTCATGCCGTGCATGGCTGGAACCTTCGCCAAATACACCGATATAGCGCGGGCGACCATCTGCGTCACGCACGTAAGTGTTGACGCCGAGCGTGACGGCATTTGAGTAGCCATCCATCATCCATGTGTAATCGCTGTAGGGCTGCAACTGATCAAGCAGCTTCTGTGACTCCACCGTCAGCACCATGCCGGGATAGAACTTGGTCTTCTCCCATTTTTCCATTGAGACATTGGCGACCCCGATGATGATCACTGCATGCAGCAGGGCAAAGCCAGCAAAGAAACGCAGCAGTGTGCGCAATTGTGCGGCACTGACGCTTAGCGCCAGCAGGATCAGCGCGAAAGGAATGAAGGACAGCACCCAATGCAAGCCAATGGTGCGCACGATGGACAGCGGAACAAAGAGCGCCAGCGGCACGAGTGCGAGTATGGCGAGTGCTCGGCCTTCGCGGCTACGCAATACGGCTGTGACTGCGTGGCGCTGCCGTTGTAGATACCAGAACCACAACGGCGTCAGCAGATACATCATCATGCCCAGATACAGCAGTGGCGTTTGCCACGACAGGCCCGTGTTGCCGCGGTGATGACGATTGTAGAAATTGAACATCACATTCGACCAGCAGTGGCCAGCGTTCCACCACGCCATCATGGCAATGCCCGGTAAGGTCAGGGCATAGACGATCACTAGCCCGGCGAGCTTACGCTGGCTAGGGCGATACAGCGTGTCGATAAGGAAGGCAAAGCCCAGTAAGGCCGCAAAATATTTGGACAGGACTGCGCCCGCCAGCCCCAGCCCCGCGAGCACATACCAGCCCCAAGCTGTATTTTCATTGTCCTCAGCCCGGCGCGCCTGCAGCCAAGCAAAGCCGGCAAGCACGCTGAAATACACCAGTGGCGTATCGGTGGTGATAAAGACATTCCACACATTCGCCGGCGCGAGCAGGAAAAGTGTTGCGGTTCCCCACGCGAGATTGGGATAGCGTGGCTTGAGAAAGCTTGCCACTGCAAGCCCGAGTACCACCGGCTGGATGATGATGGGCAAGCGCAGCCACCATTCCGCATGGCTGATTTGCAACAGCAGCGCCAGCCACCAGCCGACCATGGGTGGGTGATCGTAGAAGCCCCAATCTGGCCACTGACCCCACCAGATGAAATAGGCTTCGTCGCCGGTGAACGGGGTGACGGCGGCCAGCCAGAAGCGGAAGGCCAGCGTCATCAGGGCGGCAATCAGGAAGGTACGGCGTGAACTCCAGGCGTCCCCGGTCGAGAAATTCATTACTTACTGACTGGCGGCAACAAGGCGACGCTGACGTACTGCTGCGGCAAGGGTGTCGAGCACACTGAGGCTATCTTCCCAGCCGATGCAGGCATCCGTGATGCTTTGGCCGTATTGCAGCGACTGGCCGGGGATCAGGTCCTGACGACCCTCTTTGAGGTGCGATTCAACCATCACGCCCATGATGCGTTCGTCGCCACCACTGATCTGTGCGGCCACATCGCCAGCCACATCGACCTGGCGCTTGAACTGCTTGTTGCTATTGGCATGCGAGAGATCAATCATCAGCTTGGCGGCAAGGCCGGCTTTGCCCAGTTCGGCACAGGCTGCTTCCACACTCGCCGCATCGTAATTGGCAGACTTGCTGCCACCACGTAGGATGATGTGACAGTCTTCATTACCGCCGGTCGAGACAATGGCTGAGCGGCCTGCCTTGGTGACGGATAGGAAGTGGTGTGGGCTGGAGGAAGAGCGGATCGCATCAATCGCGATACGCACATTGCCATCCGTGCCGTTCTTAAAGCCAATCGGGCAGGACAAACCGGATGCTAGCTCGCGGTGTACCTGGGATTCGGTTGTGCGGGCACCAATCGCGCCCCAGCTGACCAGGTCAGCGGTGTATTGCGGCGTAATTACATCCAAAAATTCAGTGCCACAAGGCATCTGCATTTCGTTCAGATCCCACAGCAGCTTGCGCGCCAGTTTGAGACCAGTGTTGATGTCGTAGCTGTCATTCAGGTGCGGGTCGTTGATCAGGCCCTTCCAGCCCACGGTCGTGCGCGGTTTTTCGAAATACACCCGCATGACAACGATCAGATCAGAGGCCAGCCGCTCGCGTTGTACCTTCAGCCTCTCAGCGTATTCGAGCGCCGCTTTCGGGTCATGAATTGAGCAGGGGCCGATGATGACGACCAGACGGTCGTCAGCACCATGCAGCACGCGATGGATGTCCTGTCGTGCGGCAAAAGTGTTCTGGGCGGCAGTTTCGGTGGTCGGGTAGTCCGCAAGGATTGCATCCGGGGTGAGCAGTTCCTTGATTTCCTTGACGCGTACGTCATCGACGATGGGTTTCATTTCGTGGTCCGGCAAATGGCTTGTAGCCCGTCATTCTACAACGCCCAGCCAGTCGGCATGAGTCTCGCCTCGGCTTGGCTTGTGCGGTAGGGCATGGGTTATGCATCAAATGTCATATTTGGTTAATCCTTGCATATAGCTATAGTTCGTAGCCACGTAACACAGGCCGTTCAATGCAGGACTCATTACACAACCGGCCTCACAAATTGAATTCATCTTGAACACGTTTTCCGACAGCCTGAGTACCGCGCTGGCTTTGCTCTTGCAAGCCGACGCCCACCTGTACGCGATTGTTGGCCTTAGCCTGCGAGTGAGTATGCTGGCCGTTGTGTTGGCGGCTGTCTTTGCGTTACCACTGGGTGCTATGTTGGCGGTTGCGCGGTTCCCCGGAAGCCGTGCCTTAACCGTCCTGATTAACGGTTTCATGGGGCTCCCCGCGGTCGTGGTGGGGTTGGGCGTCTATCTATTGCTCTCGCGTGCAGGCCCACTGGGAGAGCTTGGGTTGCTTTTCACACCAACCGCTATGAGCATTGCGCAGGCGGTGTTGGTCTTTCCGCTGATTGCTGCGATTACCCGCCAGATCATTGAAGATGCCTGGCTGGAATACACCGAACAATTGCAGTCGCTGGGCGCCAGCAGTTGGCAGTCTGCACTGACCCTACTGTGGGATACCCGTTGGTCACTCTCCACTGTGATGCTGGCAGGTTTTGGTCGCGCTATTGCTGAAGTGGGCGCCGTAATGATTGTCGGCGGCAATATCGAGGGTGTGACGCGTGTCATGACCACCGCCATCGCGTTAGAAACCAGCAAGGGAGATATGCCGCTGGCGCTGGGCCTAGGCATTGTGCTGCTGACCCTGGTGCTGGCGCTGAATGCAGTTGCACACTTCATTCGCAGCTGGGCAGCGAGGAACTATCGATGAAGGACATGCCTACTGCGATGTTTCCACTGAGTGTCGACGGCCTGGCTTTTGCCCCAGCGGGCGACGAGATTCTGGCCGACATTGATCTTACCTTTGAGCGTGGCAGCTTCACCGTTGTGCTTGGGCCAAACGGTGCAGGTAAAAGCGTATTGCTGCGGCTACTGCACGGTCTGCTTGTTCCAACGGCCGGTCGTGTTCAGTGGGGCACTCTGGACACGCGCCCTCATCAACAAGCCATGTTATTTCAACGACCCATCATGCTACGCCGTTCGGTGATTGGTAATGTGGCCTATGGGTTGCATGTGCAGGGAGTCGCCTTGACTGAGGCGAATCGGCGCGCTCAGCTGGCCTTGGAAAAAGTGGGGCTTGCCCATTTAGCTGAGCGTCCTGCCCGTCTGTTGTCTGGCGGCGAACAGCAACGAGTGGCGCTCGCCCGTGCCGTTGCATTAGAACCCTGCATCCTGTTTCTCGATGAACCCACCGCCAGCCTAGATCCAGCCGCCACACGGGCCATTGAGGCCGGCCTGTCGGATCTGCACCGGCAGGGCACCACTATTGTCATGGTGACCCATCACCTGGGACAGGCGCGTCGCTTGGCCCAGGACATCGTTTTTGTCCATCAGGGGCGCGTGACTGAGCACACCTCGGCAGATGAGTTCTTCAAGCTGCCTCGATCTATTGCCGCATCCCAATTTCTTCAGGAGGAGCTTCCATGAGCCTTATTTTCAACCGTTGCCGTCGTCTGATGTTAGTCGCGGCGATTGCCATACCGCTGATGAGTGCGTTGCCTGCTACTGCTGCCGACAGTTTTATCACTGTCTCATCGACGACCTCGACTGAGCAGTCCGGCTTGTTCAACTTCATCCTGCCGATCTTCACTAAGGACAGCGGTATCGCGGTTCGGGTGGTTGCCCTTGGTACGGGGCAGGCACTCGATATGGCTCGCAGAGGCGATGCCGATGTCGTGTTTGTGCATGACAAGGCGGCAGAAGAAAAATTCATCGCCGAAGGTTTCGGCGTCAAACGCCAAGAGGTGATGTACAACGATTTCATTCTGATTGGCCCGAAAGATGACCCCGCGAAGGTGGCCGGCGGCAAGGACATCACCGAAGCGCTGAAGAAGATTGAAGCCGCCAAGGCGAGCTTCGTTTCGCGTGGCGACAAGAGTGGTACGCATGCGGCTGAGCTGAGGTTATGGAAGGCAGCAGGTATTGATCTGACCACTGCTAAAGGCCCTTGGTACAAGGACACAGGCTCCGGCATGGGCCCCGCGCTGAACAGCGCCGCCGCCATGAATGCCTACATCTTGGCTGACCGTGGCACGTGGTTGTCGTTCAAGAACCGTCAGAACTTGGGCATCGTCGTTGAAGGCGACAAGCGCCTGTTCAATCAGTACGGCGTGATTTTGGTTAATCCTGCCAAGCATCCACACGTCAAAGTAGTAGCGGGTCAGAAGTTTATTGATTGGGTGGTTTCGCCATCTGGCCAGCGCGCTATTGCGGCTTACAAGATTGGCGATGATCAGCTGTTCTTCCCAAATGCTGAGAAGGGTGCCGCGCCAGCTGCCATACCCGCTGGCAAGAAGAAGTAAGCAATGCGCCGCCTCGGTTTGACGGTGATGTTGTCGATAGGTCTGATGACGGCACAGGCGCAAACCATCACTGCTGAGTATGGCGGTGGCACACACAAGTTCACCCTCGCCACAGGTAGCCCCGGTGAACTGGGGCTGCTCAAAGCGTTGGGTGAGGCCTTTGGCAAACAGGCGGATGCCACGCTGCAGTGGGTTAAAGCCGGCACCGGCCAGTCCATGAACCTGCTCAAAGAGCGTAAGGTCGATATGGCCATGGTGCATGCCCCGACCCAGGTGGATAAGGCTGTTGCTGATGGTTGGGCAACCGGAAAGACGCTGATTGGCTCCAACGAGTTTTACATCGTTGGCCCAGCGGCCGACTCAGCGGGCATTGCGCAGGCAAAAGATGTCGTCGATGCCTACCAGCGCATTGCAACGGCCAAGGCTAAGTTCGTCTCACGTGGCGATAACTCCGGCACCCACCAAAAGGAAATGCAGGTGTGGGCCAAAGCAAATGTGAAGCCCGAAGGGGACTGGTATATCGTCACCAAGGACTTTATGACCGCCAGCCTCAAGCGTGCCGACAGCGAAGGCGCCTACTTCATGTCCGATTCCAGCACATGGACCATGGAGCAGGGCGTGGCGCCAACCTTGAAGATCCTGTTCCGTGGTGACCGCTTCCTCGTCAATACTTACCACGCTATCGTCGCACCGGTAGGTGCTACTTTGGGACGCGATATGGCGGCCAAGTTCATTGCCTTTGTTGCTTCGCCAGAGGGGCAGAAAATCATTCGCGAATATGGCGCTGGTCAATACCCACAAGCGCTTTACAATGATGCCCAATATGCCAAGCACTACGATTAATTAAAGCCCATGCGTGACATTGCCCACGTCATTGGCCGCGACCGTGTGGCAACTGTGGTCGCGGCTTTTTATGCCCAAGTTCGCCAGCATCCCACGCTGGCAGGTCCGTTTGCACGCGTGCATGACTGGCCGCATCACTTGGAAATCCTTACGCATTTTTGGTGGGTGACGCTGGGTGGTGAACGTTATTTGGACTACAGCTATCAAGTCCCGGCAAAACATGCAGAAGCGGGGTTCACCCCCGCCCTGTTGCAAGACTGGCTGGCACTGTTTCAGGAAACGCTGCTGGAGCACTTGCCCTCTGAGCAAGCTGTGCCTTGGATCGAGCGCGCACGCAAGATCGGCACCTCACTGAGTATGTTGCATGAGCTCGGCCATATGCAGGGCCCCAAGCCGATCGGGCACTAAGGTACTCAGAGCCCGTGGCCTAAGGGCAGCGGGCCTTCAACTCATGACTCGCAAGGTTGTCTTAGTTGGTCCATACTGGATTTAGGCAGAGAGTCCGTCGCTATTCATCTGTTTGATGGATTTTCACGGGGAGTAAGGTAGTTCTGTCTTACACAGGAGGATGTCCCTATGACGACCGAAGACCTGTTTGGTCTGCTGATGCAGATCGAGTCCGAAGACCCCATCGACTACGCGGATCTGCCTTTCGATGAAGACAATCTGCGTGAGCTGGCCTGCTGCAACGTCAGCGAGCTGATGGACTCCGAAGTGTTCCAATCACTCACTTACGCTGATCGTGAGCTGATGGCTGCGGCGACCATCACTAAGCTCGTGCTTGAAAACATGGTGCTCAATGCCCGCTTACTGCAGGCGGCGCAGGCAAATATTGAGTTTTAAGCTTGAGTTTTAAGCGCTGGCGCGTGAAGTACCTGCCTTAATCTCCCTCGGCTGGACTGAGCATGCACGCGTCCACGCTGTTATCGGGGCGCGATGTGCCGATAGGCATGCCATGTTGCATGGCCGAGCACAGGCGTGACGACCAGTAAGCCAACGAAGGCTGGCAGCATCGCTGCGAGCGTGAGTAAGGCGATAATGGCGCCCCATAGCAGCATCACCCAAGGGTTTTTCAGGCAGGCACGGAAGCTCGTTAATGCCGCAGAGATGGCATCTGTCTGTCGATCCAAAATCATCGGGATTGAAATGGCACTCGACAGGAAAATCAGGCTGGCAAAGATCGTAGCGACAACAAGGTAGGTCAACACGAAGGCCAGATGGTCCGCGTGTAGGACTGCTGAAATCACATGCTCCGTAGCCGGCATGGTTTTCATGGTAACGGCGAATACGACCAGTGAAGCGCGCCCCCACAGCATTTCTAGGATCAAGAGCACTGCCGCAAAAAGGGCCATGCTTGGCAGGGTAGGGCGCCATGCGAGTAATGAGGTCCGCAACGACGGCGCTTGTCCCTCTTCAAGTGCGCGGCTTGCCTCATACAAACCGAGACACAGAAACGGCCCAAGCAGCAAAAAGCCAGCACTCAAGCCCAATACATAGGCGGGGGCGTTGTGCAGCACATGCCATAAGGCGTGCCCCATCAGAAAAAAGCAGCCACCATAGAAGAGACCAATGCGAGGGCAGTGCATGAAGTCCCGCCAGCCCAGGCGCAACCATGTCAGTGGTGCTCTGATATCCAGCGTCGTCAGGTCGCGTGTGAGCTGTACAGCATCATCGGGCGATGGTGATGCCAATTCCGGGTGGTCCATATGGCCTCCTGGGGTGGTATCTGATGGTGTCCTGCTGGCGGCAGTCGTTCATCCCTGTGGGGCAGAAATCCCTCCATTTCCCACGCTCGGCTGCAGGCGGGCGTGAGGGTGACTGGCATCACTATAAGTCTAAACTGCCGCCATTGTGGGAATAGCCGGCGAAGGCAGGTGCCGGGGGGCGGCACCCGCGATACCCAAGCTGTTAGGCAGTCCCGCCGACAGTGAGTCCGTCAATGCGCAGCGTCGGCTGGCCAACGCCAACCGGCACGCTTTGTCCGTCCTTGCCGCAGGTGCCGACACCTGGGTCAAGCGCCATATCGT